>NZ_DFQB01000021.1:29537-73242 GCF_002377545.1 Thalassolituus sp. UBA3500
CCGCCGTAAACGGCCAGTTGAGTTCTTCGCCTGTTATTTCGTTGCGGAGGACAGGTATCCGTAGACCATACCGGTCAACGCCACCCTCAATGTCGGTAATATCTTCAATGTATACGGTGACCGCAAGGCCCTCTGCGCCTTCAGTCACAATTGCCGAAGCCTGGTCACAAAGATGGCACTCAGAAGTCCCCAGAAGAACGTAGCTCAAGGTTGGTTTACCGAAGTTATAACAGGAATAAAAGTATAACGCCGCCAGAGGTGTAATCCTATCTGGCGACGTAGGAGCATGCTGTTAAGAGACGTTCAGAAGATCAGCGATCGAGCAGCTTGCCGAGACCTGCATTAAATTGGCGCAATGCGTCCATTCTTGAATCGTCTGGCACGAGTGCATCCAGCATTTTCTGCAATGTGTCCCGTGGTTCGGCAAGTGGCTTAGCGCGATCCAATGCTTCGGTATAGCTTTTAACGTAGTCAGAAATCATATTCTGCTGAGATTCGAGGCGCGGTGTCGGCAGCGATGGGCCTGACTCACCGTATGCACGGGAAACGCTTGAGAAGCTTCTCTGGCGCAATTCGAGGCTCATAGAAGCCAGTTCATTACCGTCAAAACCAAGCTGCATTGCCTCTTCGAGCGCCGCACCAAGGTCTCCGCCATAAAATGTTTCGCTCAGTTTGCCAACATCGTCAAACAGAGTTTGCAGTGCATTAAGCTCTCCTTCATCGAGATTCCCCTCTACCTGCATATCAAAACGGCTGGAAAACGCACTGGCCGTCAGACTCATCCCTGGCGTGGTCAGGCTGATCCCACCCTCTTTCTGACGGAAATTCACGGTGACTTTATCTCCATCGCGGGTGACAACTTCAAGTGAAAGGCTTTGTGATGTTCTCGTACCTGCCAGCGTGAACCCCGCAGGCGCAGAGCTTTGCGCCCTGTCAGATGAGTCATCGCGCTCTGGAATCTGAGGCGTCAGTAAATCGGGCTTCTCACCGGCCTCAATCTGCTTCAGTCCTTCTGCAATCAAAGCTTCGCCCTTATCGATATCTGTTGCGAGGGCTTCATCAAGCCGCCCGAGATCCTCAAGAATAGAGCGAGCCTCTCCATAACCTTTCTCAATGCCTTCTCGCGCCGCTTCGAGACGCTCAGCGATCCGCTCTTCCGACGCGCCCGCTGCCCGCAGGCCTTCAACACTTTGATAGACATGACGAAGAATATTGGTAGCTGTAACTTCAGGGCTTTGAGTGGAAACAGGCTGAGCTGACGTGGTGTTAGCGGCTTGCTCAGACTTGCCCCCCTGCGCCGGACGGTTTGAAGTATTTTGCGACTGAGCCGATTCCTGAGAGGATCGCTGCAGGTTGCCCAGGCTTTTGCCGTAGTTCTGAAAACCTGCGCTGGAGAATGATGAAAAAGACGGAATGTTCATAGCAAGCTCCGCAGTGACCGATGAGTGTGACTTCTATATCGGTCGGGAAGCTGTTTTCTTAAGCGAAAATAGCCCGTTCAGCAAATATTTACACTAAATTGGCGTGGGCTGTCCCGCATGGCGCGGATCAATCAGCTTCGACGGCTGTTGCGATACTCAACCGGTGTCTGATTCGTCCAGCGCTTAAACGCCCGATAAAAGGTACTGGGCTCAGAGAATCCCGTAAGGTAGACGATCTCATCAATACTCTCATCAGTACCGGACAGCAGTCGCTTGGCCAGATTGCATCGATAGTCAGCGAGCAATTGATTAAAGTTGGTACCCGCCTCGGTCAGACGGGTTCTCAGTGTGCGCGGTTTCATATCCAGACGCCCTGCCACGTCATCAAGATTGACCTGGCCTGTTTCCAGTACTTCACCAAAGACTTTGTACACCCTGGAAACAACATCCTGGCGTTCAAGCTTGGCAACATGCTCGCTGGCAAGCTTCTCGTGAAGTTGTAACAACTCTGGTTCAGCGTGCAATGACGGCAGATCCAGTAGACTGTCATCAAAGCGAATACGATTTTCACTGCAGCCGAAACGAACATCGCAATCAAAGATGCGATGATGCTCTGAGCAGTTCTCGGGTTCTGGATGTGTGAATTCAATCGCCGCCGGGCGGAATTGCTCATCCGTCACGTACTCAAAAAAGCGTACCAGACCTAACACCATGCATTCGTTCAAGTGACGCAGACCGGTTACTTTGTCGCTCGCCGACTCTACTTTCACCGATGCCTGATGACTGTCTATCTCAATACTCGCCTGAGAGGCATCGCTCAACAGACGTTGGTAACTCAATGCCCGCTTCAGCCCTTCGCCAAAGGTTGGACTCGACAAGAAGAGATACTGCAACACCTGCCCTTTGTAGACAGGCATATTTTCGCCGAGGTGAATACCAATATCAGGATCACCAGAGACCTCTTCCATAACACTCCAGAAGATAATCTGAGCGTCGTGGGGGGTACGAAGATTGCGATCCTGCAGGACCTCAGGTGTGACCCCAAGTCTCTGCCAGACCTCATCAGCATTAATCCCCATCTTCAGCATCGCATGATGCGCAAGTTGGATCATGATGCCGGAGTCACGCAATTCAGCCATTCCGCCAGACATAAGTGTTTGATATTCCAAAAAGAAGAGAGTGCGATTTTGCCAGATACTCGGCCGTCTGCAAGCCTTATTGACCGATCTGACGCAGAACCCGCGTGATTGCGCCAATGGTGATCCGCTCTGGCCGGCCTACTATCTGGCTTGATATGTGTCAAAAAAGAGTTTTTTCAGGACTTTATTTATGTATCACGCTACCCGTATTGAGTTAAAAAAGCTTCCGAGCGTTGCAAATCACACTGTGCGCTCTGCGTTTTCACGCAACACCAACATCCGCAACCCTGAGTTGCCAAATATGGATGCGGTCATTTACGGCCACGTCCCAAGCAAAAAAAACGTCAAAGATTACTCCAGTATCTGTGGCTTCGACACTAAGAGCGAGCTGCTGCCGATTACCTATCCGCACGTCGCTGCGTTCAAGTTGCACATGGAGCTGATGCTGCACCGTACCTTCCCACTGGGGATCATGGGGATGGTTCACGTCACCAATAAGATTACCCAGCACCGCGGTATCAAATTGGGCGAAGCGCTTGACGTACGTGCTTTCTTTGCTGGTTCAAACCGCACACATAAAGGTCTGGAGGTCAGCCTTCGCACCGAAATTCGTGTGGGTATGGAGCTTGTCTGGGAGGGTCTCAGCACGTATCTGGCACTGCTGCCAAGCAAAGGCGTCGAGAAGAAAGAAGTCGAGCAGGTTCTTCCAGAGAACCCTGAGTACACTGAAAGCGAAACCTGGACACTGCCGTCAAACCTCGGCCTGAAGTATGGTCCCGTTGCCGGTGACCCGAACCCTATTCACTGGGGTGTTATCGCAGCGAAAGCGTTCGGCTTCAAACGTCACCTTGCTCACGGTATGTGGACCAAAGGTCGCGCTGCAGCGAGCGTTCATAAGATGCTGGGCTCAGATGCCGCAGAAATCTACGTTGAGTTTAAACGTCCGATTTTCCTGCCAGCCAAAGTGGAGCTGCACTCAGGCAAAAAAGATCAGGAAATTAACTTCGAAGTAGCAGCTACCCGCAACGACGATGTTCACCTTGCAGGTTACATTAAAGCCTTGTAAACCGAACGACAGTTCAGCTACTTACTGATAAGTGCCCGGGCTCAGCCGGGTACTTACCTATCCCCTACAATCTCATCATCAGAACTCACAGGGTTTCCACCAGACAACCACTGCATCGCATCGTCGTAATGACTGAAAAGCCTGACGGGATAAGCTGGCGCATGGTACGACAGAAACATTGAGGTAAGGTGTTGCAGCATAAACGAATCACCGATCACAGCAACGGCCGTGGTAGAGGCTTGCACCAGGGGGTTTGATGCGTATATCTGAACTTCGAAATCAACAGTAAGAACATCTGAAGCAATGATAGCGACCATCTTGGGTGACATGCCGGCCCTGTGCACGCGCTGCTTGTAGAGAGTGCGCATTAATTCGCGACTCAAGTGACTGATGCCCGTCAGATCGTGCACCACAATATCATTTTCAACTCTTATTTCCGGCGCTGCCCCTGCGCCAGTGTCTCGAACTGTCATATTTCAATCAGTTATAAAAAAACAATTGATAACAACCTATCGCAAAAAAACGAGAATGAAAACCATCCAGATGCACTTTCTCATTATTAAATATCAACTTCGGAAGGCAATCTTCAAAACAGGTTAAATAATGCGCTCTGGGGACTGTAAGTTAATCACATCATTGTTATTATGCGGTCTACTGCCGACTACTGAAACCTGAATCAGTTTCCGTGGAAAGATGGCCCAACAATAACAAGAATGGATATACATCATGCGTATCTCTGCCACACTGACAGCGCTCACTCTGGCAATATCTGGTGTTACAGCCAGTGCTGCTGAATCAGAAAGCTATGGGGGATTTCTGGGGATGACAGGGTCTTACATCCAGACCAGTGACATCGACGAAACAGATTTCGCAGCCAAAATCGTTTTCGGCCCCAACATTACTGAAAATCTGTCTCTGGAATTCGGCCTGATGGACTTTGGTGAAATGTCCTACAAAGATCCGTCACCCATTCTGTTTGAAGACGACCCAACCATTGCGCCTCTTCTGAGTGGTGCAAGTCAGGGCGATGTAGATCGCAACAGTAACGATAACGGCGTGCCAGGCGAAACCATCTACACTGGCCCCGAAAGTTATCAGGCACGTAGTATCCTGGTGAATCTGCGCTATAACTTCGAGTACACCGAAACTCTCGACTTCTTTATTAAGGGCGGAGCCAGTGCCTGGATTGCCGACGTAGAGAAAACCCGTATTACTTACTACGGCGACGGTACTTATGGCGTTAAGGAAGACGCAGGTAAAAACGAGACATCCGGTGTCGAACTGATTACTGGTGCCGGTCTTCTGTGGAATCCCTGGGCAGGTCTGAATGTTCGCGCGGAGATTGAGTCCACCTCGCTCGACAGTTTTTATATTGAGCCCACCAGCTTCTTTCTATACAGCCTCGGCCTTCAGTACGAATTCTGACCAATAGATTGGCGTAACTTGTCTATGATATTCGATTACCCTTAGGGAACCAAGGGTTTCTGTTGGTGTCATATGGGCCGGTTTATACCTCTAAGCCAACAAAGTGCTACTCGAGGTAACAGGTGACAAATTTTGTCACCCGGTATACCATGCAATGGTTGTCTGCTGTGGGACCAGGAAAGTCCGGCTAAGCAGACGTTGAATAACAACAATCCCAATAATAGTTACCAGCGTATGAACATGGATAAAGGTTACGTCTCAGCAGCGTTAATCCGCCCGGTGATCGAGAACTCAGGTATCCGGTCGATTGATCAGCTGGCCGAGCAGGATGCTGATATACAGCGCGTCGTTAAACAGCTCAAAGATAATGACTGCCGGATTCCGGTAGAGGATGCAGATCACGTCATTGCAAAACTGATTCGTCAGTCAGGTAATGAAGCACTGTGCGTTCACCCCCCACATAAGTTCAATACTCAGAGCAGTTGTCAGTTACAGAATCTGTTTCTTTGCAGCAACACCCTGCGCGAAGCTCTCTACTACATGGAGAAATTTGCCCCGCTGTTAAGTGACTTACTCGAGATTAACGTGACACGAACTCGCGAAGGCACCATCAAAGTGAAGCTGCCTGTCGGCGAGTCTTCCTACATGTCTGATCAGCGTCACCGCTCCGAGCTTATGCTCAGCGTTTTACTGAACTGGATGCGTCAACTCTGCGGTAACCGCCTGAACCTGTTGGGTATCAACCTGCCTTACCCTGCGACTCAATATCAACAGGCCCAGGCACAGCTATGGAACGCTAAGCTGAATTACAATTCAGGAGAGTGCGCCATTCTGCTGTCTGCCGGTGCGTTGGATGAGGGCCTCCACAACACCAACCCGCATATCCTGAATATGATGAAGCGGGAAGTCGAAGAGCAGTATCGTAAACTGGCTCGCTCTGGTTCTCTGGCAGATCGCATCCGCAAAGCCCTATTACAGGAAAAAGTCCGCCTGAATGCTAATCAGCAGGAAGTGGCTGGCTATTTTCATATCAGTGCTCGCACCCTGAATCGACACCTGCACCGTGAAGATACGTCACTGAAGCAGATCGTCACTCAGGTTCGTCTTGAAATGGCGAAGAAGATGCTGACCGACTCAGAAGATCCTATTGAACAGATCGCTCTGAATATTGGTCTTTCAGGACGCAGAACTCTGGACCGGATATTCATCAAAGAAATGAATATGTCACCCGCCCAGTTCCGTCAGAGATTTCGCCAGAAGGTCGCACTGGTTCACTAAGCTTGCCTTACTGAAACCGGACCTGAGAATTACTCAATCGACTTTGTGTTATATCGCCTGATCACCATCGTGATCAGGCGATGCCGCATAACCGGATACGCGTCAGTGCAAGTACCGAAAGTACATCGGTAATGCGACCATCCTGGGCCATCTGAAACGCCTCTTCAAACGGCAGGCGACGTAATGTCAACACTTCTGTCTCCTCAGTCTCACTTGGCCCTTCAGTGAGACCCTGCGCAACAAAGAGCAGCCCCTCCTCATCGGTTATGCAGTTACTCAGATGTACACGCCCTATGGGTATGAGCGACTCTGCAATCAGCCCGCTTTCCTCACGCAACTCTCTGAGCGCGCAGTCTTCGGGGGATTCCCCCTTGGGTGCGCCGCCCATGGGAATCTCCCAGTGATATTCCTGCAGCGGAAAACGATACTGCCCCACCAGCCAGGTGTCGCCGTTGTCGGCGATAGGAACAACGCCTACGGCTCTGTTCTTAAAGCTCACTGTTCCGTATATCCCCGGATTACCAGCGGGATTCAGAACGTCATGATGCTCCACCTTAATCCAGGGGTTTTCATAAGTCGTTGTAACAGACTTAGTTTTCCAGGGATTTTCTTCGCTCATAGTGTTTCCAACTCTGTGATAGCGCTATCCAGATAAGGCCTGCAATGACACCCAACAAATGCGATCTGGCCTCTGTACGGCCACCGACCATTTCTGCATTTGCCATGTCGTCGTAAAAACCCGACTGCTCCCAGAGCACCTTAACGACGATAACAAGCACAACGGTGATACGGACTTTCAGGGAATAGTATGGGGATGGAGCAATCGCGATCAGCATCGCACCATGAAGGGCACCGGAGAGACCGACGTAGTAATAAAGATCATCGGCGAACAGATACAGGCCAAGCCCCGTCGCGAAACAGAGCCATCCCCACGCCAGAATTTGCATGCGCAAGGGTGTTGCGGGCGAGGCAACATACGCTGCCAGAGCAAGCGCCGCCAGGTTAAGCAGGAGGTGACCAGAAGAAAGGTGAACGAAGTGGGCAGTGAGTAATCGCCACCAATCGCCGCCCTCTACGGCTGTACGGTCAAAGCGCAAAAGCTCAGTGGCCGCTTCACCAGCACCGAAAACGACAGCGGATAAAAGGCCAATACCAACCCATACCGACCATGCGAGGAAATGTTGCACACCAATGCCTCTGAAAAAGAGGCAGTGTATCACCTAAGCGGTCGTCTTCTCAGCAATCCGAGGCTAAGTACAAGACACAGCAAGCCCATAGAGCCTCCTCCGCCAGATGACGAGGAAGAGGATGAGCTGGCAGTCGCTGGCGCACGTTCAATCGGTTGGTCACTGCTGCTGACAAGAAGCTTCACACTCAGATCAAAGCTTGCATCACCAAATGCGTAGTCCAGTCTCTCTTTCACTTTTGTCTGCCCGCTCGGGGGCCCCTGAATGTCGACCAGAAACGGAGCGTGCTGACCCGAAGGCTCGCTGATAATCTGAAGGTAGATGGTATCCACGGGGATTTCTGGCGGGGCATCAAATAGCAGGCGGTTCCAGCCCTCCTGAACACTGCTCTTCTTCTCAACCAGACGCCCTTCACCCGAGTACCGTGAGGCGCTGGTATATAAGCCGAATTCCACCGTACCCGAACCGTGAGCATAGAAATCAATGCCATCAATACTCAGAACATCACTACTGACTGGTACAGTAACCAGTGCGTAACCATCACCACCGTAGGCTCCCCAGGTTGCATTCGCGGGAAGCTCGTCATAGCCAATGGCAAAGCCTTTGGGTTTAATACTCGACTGCACATTCAGCTGAGCGCGGTCACCGGATGCAACGGCCGTCAAAGTCACCCTGCCATCAGCCAGAGTTACAGAAGAGGCGCTTTCTATCATGATGCCGCTACTGTCGGTCACTATATTCGAGCCGGTATGCGTGGTTTCGGCGGTCACCAGACGTTGGGAGTGTCGCGCAGTCAGGCTGGACAATGACCCGAACCCTCGCCAATCATCTATCTCTGTAATCATCAAACCTGGTGAAGGCAAGCCACTGTCAAAGCCCTGACGAGTTCGGTTCTCGACCATCAGGCGCTTGCCATGACGATACTCATCAAGATCAATACGCAGCACTTCACCACCGTCACTGGCTGAATTGAGGAAAATCCCCCCCGTATCCGACACACTGTCAGTAAACCCCAGAAACTCTCGTGACCAACCTATCAGGTGCGCCGGCTTATCTCCTGCTTTGCCACCGCCAGAGTTCCAGATACCGAAGCTCATCAATCCCCAGCGACCGATCGATTCACCCAGCCCGATACTCTCGTAGAGATCTGGCAAGTCAAACAGGAGATGACCAAGCTCATGGGCCATCAGACCGATGGTCGCCATGTGTTGCTCGTGTTGCTCACCAAACATGGTGTACTCAGAAATCCAGACCCCAGCGGTATTGACCGCAGGTACAGAAGACTTATGAGCCCAGACACGAGGATGAGTTGTAGCAGAGCTGGCGTACGCTTGCTCAAAACCCGCTGCAAGAACGATCACCCCGAGTTCAGAAGGATCGAGCCAGGAATCACCATTGCGATCATAAGAACTGAGGTTAATCTTGCCATTCAATGCCTGAAGCGCGGATGTCACCAGGTTACGGCTCTGTGTACCATAAGAGGAACCGAAGTCAGGATGCGCGCTGCTAAGCGTTGTGCGAATAATGCCATCGCCACTGGTGCCGTCGGACTCACTGGCAGGCACAATGCGGAATTGTTGACCTGACCCCTCATAAAAATAGGAAGAGACACTCCCAGAAGCGCCAAAAATTCGTGAGGAGATCTCAGCATCACTGTACTCGAACCCTTGATCAGAAAAAGCAACACGGACGACCACCAGAGGTTGTTCAAAGGCGCCACCCTGATAGCGGTACGGAGTACGAGCCGGCGGATTGGCCTGGGCGCTTACGGTACTGCTCGCCTGACGAGACTCTTTTTCTTCAGACTCTTCATACGATGCTGACCGGCCAAATTCTTCACCGGTACTGGTGGCATAGCGCTTATCCTGCAGACGAGCCAGATAATAAATACCCTGCTGCTCGACCAGGTAGCGGCCGTCTTCGAGCATCAGATACGGTGCCGAACGCGAGCCCAACAACATGACCCTGTGGCTGTCGCCGTTCAGCATATGAAGGTCTGCCCACTCCAGCGCTGGCGGGGTCTGAGCATGCCCCACCTGCCACCCGGTCAGCAGCAGGAAGAGAATTGTGAGTCGGATCATCTGGTGGGCCCGGTGAAAACGTCTTCGCTGTAACTCTAGACGCGTCAGGCCACTTTTTCAGGTGCTTGTAACAGTTTCACACAAATGCAGTACCAGACCACAACACTTAGTCCGTTGTGTTATCTGAACAAATGATCACTTATTATAGAGGTGCTTTGGGTGACTGGCAGCTGCCCAGTTTTCCCAGACGTTTTTCAAGATAGTTGATAATGGCTTCAGGGCTGTAGATCCAGCGGTCGCCACTGCGGGTGCAGATTCTCAGACAGGGAACACGGCTTTCACCGCCGCCTTTCACCAGTTCGTTTCGGTAAGCATCCGCACGCTCAACCTCTTTCGTCACTGGGTGCAGGCCGGCTCGCTCAACATACCGTTTCACGGATATCGATGATGGACACTGTCTCGAGTAATAAAGATGCATTCGGCGGGATTCGCGATTCAGCAGAGTCTGCTCTTCTGCTGGTCGCTCAATCGGCTTAACCGGAAGGAATCGGTCTACCAGACCGAGAGTTTTGCCTTTGATATGTCTCGTCAGATTCATAACTGCGTCATGGGACCTATGGTCTGATTCTGAAAAAACAGGGCTCTGCTGGCCAACCCTGTGGCGATTAGCTTTTTTGCTTACCGACTGCGGGCATTCTATGCATGGGCGTAAGGATTACTACCCCCTGAAGAAAATTTTTATGCGATTTCGGTCAATTATCAGCCGAAGGTCGAATGATTAACTAAAACCACACCCAGCATCATGGCCAACATGGTGACCACAAGAAGCCAGCGCGATCGCTGGCAGAACTTGCATGGTTTCTTTTTTGTCATCACTCAATCACTTTTACGCGGTCAAAGGACGGCAGGCTCGTCCAGGACTCCCAGTGCATCCAGACAGCCACAGCCTTTCCGACAATATTTTTCTCTGGCACGAAGCCCCACATGCGGCTGTCTCCGCTATTTCCGCGGTTGTCACCCATCATAAAGTAATGACCATCAGGAACCGTCCACTCCCCCTCCGGGCCACCCCAGAGCGCTGCCTGACCGGTAGTACGATCGCGCCCTGGTAACCATTTCACAACCGGAGTGGCGTTATCCATAGTTTCTTCACCCAACACCATAGTCGGCGCGTAGGCAGGCTTGCCGCCTAACACCTCGGTTGGCACCGCTTCCCCGTTGATCGTCAGGCGCAGATCTTTGTAAACGATATGATCACCGGGTAAACCGATAACACGCTTAATAAAGTAACGAGAGTCTTCCGGCGGGAAGAACACCATCACATCACCACGCTGAGGCTGGTCTACTGGAATAATAGTCGATCCGTTGCCCGGCACACGCAGACCATAGCTGAATTTACTGACCAGAATAAAATCACCGACCTGAAGACCAGGTTCCATTGAACCAGAGGGAATCTGGAAAGGCTCAAAAGCAAACGAGCGCAGAACAAACACCAGTGCAAGTACAGGAAAGAACTGCCTGGACTGATCAATCAGGAAAGGCTCTTTTGTCGCTTCCAGGATATTTTCCTGAGGCGCACCGCTCTGCTCGAGTGCTTCGATGCGCTCCTGACGTTTGCGGCGAAGAAAAAGTCGGTCGACCAATACAATGAGACCCGTCAGGCCCGTGGCCACCATAAGAATCAGGGGTAAATCAAGTTCCATAAAAGTGTCATATTCCTGCTGCAGGCTTACGCTAGACTAGGGAAAAGCCAGTATGACACTGCAGAGGATGCAGGTTTGCTGGCACTTCTGTCCGCTGTTAGGTCTGGCATTCTAACTGGCGGTGTTATTGATAGCCACCCGAATAAGGCCTGGAGCAGTCCAGCGCCAGGTAACCGCACTGATGACCCGAATACGTACCCGCGATGGTATAGAGCTGGCTTACGAATCCATGGGAGCAGAAGATGCTCCTCCCGTCATTCTGATCATGGGGCTGGGGGCTCAGATGCATGTCTGGCCTACCTCTCTTTGCCAGCGCCTTGTTGATGCAGGGTTTCGTGTCATCCGGTTTGATAATCGTGATACGGGCGCGTCAACCTCGCTTGATGAGCATGGCAATCCAAGCCTGATCAGAGTGTGGCTGGGCCGCCGCCTTAAGCGTAAACCCCGTGTACCTTATACCCTCAAAGACATGTCCCGTGATGTCATCGCCCTGATGGATGCGCTTGGTTTACCCAGCGCTCATCTCGTTGGCGCCTCAATGGGCGGCATGATTGCGCAGATTCTGGCAGCAAAGAAGCGCAAACGGGTCCGCAGCCTGACCTCAATCATGTCTTCTGCTTCGGCGCCTAAAGTACCCGTCAGTCAGCTCCAGGTCATGCTTAAACTTGCCCGCCGCCCGGTGCAACGCAACCGCGACGAACACTTCCGCTACATTGCCCGAATGAGTGAAGTCATCGGCAGCCCTGGCTATCCGATGTCAGAGGCAGAGATACAACGTCTGGCAGAAACCAGCTGGGAACGCACCTCAAGTCCTCTCGGCTTCAAGCGCCAGCTTGTCGCAATCACTCATGCGGGTGACCGCCGGCGTTTATTGCAAAAAATCAAAGCACGTACCCTGGTCATTCATGGCGCCGAAGATCCGCTGATTCCGGTCACTATGGGCATCGAGACCGCCTCATTGATCCCCAAAGCAAAATTACGGGTCGTCACAGGCATGGGACACGATTTTCCGGAATCACTGGTGCCGAGACTTAGCCGTTTGCTGATCAAGCACGTAAACCGCGCCGACACTGAATGGCAACAAAAGCTGAAAAAGAAAAAGCGTGCCGAAGTTCCGACCAAAACGGCCGCGAACGAAGACAGCAGTGACCCGATGGATTGGCTCGAGCCACTGGACAGTCCCGATCAGTCCGGCTGATAGCCACTAAACTGGCGTGCCATCTCGGCGGCGTAGTTATCAGTCATTCCGGAGATGTAGTCGAGTGCACGCATGTAGGCGTCATATAAGGTCCAGTCTGCACCTGGCGCCGAGCGTCCCATCAATTCGATAATGCGACGATTACGAAAAGTCGCCTTACCTGTCTGGACATTCTCGCGCACGGCGCCCAGAAAATTCTCCAACAGCACCGACAAGGTGGCATACGATCCGACTTCGATCGCTAACTTACGGCTGTCGTTGAAAATTCTCTCCCGCGCCATCTGCTTGGCACCATTAACGAGGTTGCGCACTTCCTCCGGACAATAGTCAATGATGCTGCCCTGAAGAGTACCACTGAGCAGAGAATCCTGTTGACGGATAAAGGCACTGGCCACGGCATTGACCATCGCCTCCATCGCCTGCCCTCGCAGCATTTGCAGGCGGCGACGAGGGTTATCTGCTTTTTCGAGGTCATCCAGAATCACCTCCCACTGCTCACTCAACAGTGGCTGAATAAGATTCTCAACTTCTTCGTAACGCAGCAAACCCAGCTCAATACCGTCCTCAAGGTCAATCAGGCCGTAGCAGATGTCGTCGGCTGCTTCGAGCAGATACACTAACGGGTGACGACACCAGGCATTCTTACCAGTCGGCAACAATCCCAGACTGGAAGCGACCTCTTTCAGTACCGGCAACTCCGTATTGAAGCAGCCAAACTTCTTTTCTTCGCCACGCACAACGTAGTCGACCGTCCATGGATACTTGAGGAAGGCGCCGAGCGTCCCGTAAGTCAGGCGCATTCCCCCCTCAAACCTGTGATATTCAACCTGAGTGACGATACGAAAGCCCTGAGCGTTGCCTTCATAAGTCTGCAGGTCAGCCGCTTCATCAATGCTGAGGCCATCCAGAAAATGTGCGTTTCGAGGGTCTACGAAAAAATGACGGATGGCATCTTCGCCGGTATGACCGTACGGAGGGTTACCGATGTCATGCGCGAGGCAGGCGGCCTGAACCATTGCGCCAACATCACTGGCGTCAACGTGTCCGGGCAATTGCTTTCCCAGCATCTGACCGACGCGAATCCCGAGGGAGCGACCGACACAACCGACTTCAAGGCTGTGGGTCAGGCGGGTATGTACATGATCGTTTTCACTCAGTGGGTGTACCTGAGTCTTTCTGTCGAGGCGGCGGAATGCTGAGGAAAAGATAATGCGATCATAGTCTTTATGGAATGGCGTCCGACCACTTTCTAGCGCAAGACTGCCCTGATGCTCACCAAAGCGAATCGGTGAAAACAGACGCTCCCAGCTCATTCTCTGGTTTGATTGCGATTTTTCCTGAGATTCCATAAATAACTTCACTGAAATTAATTGTGCTCAGGAGTATAACGTCACTCAACGCTTGCGTGCAGGCATATGTCTCTTAATCACCTTGATCACACACTGATCAGCGTTATGCTCAGGGTCAGATCTTTTCTTCTTTAAGCAGGCACCATGCTGAATCGTTATTTTGAGCTGATACTTCGCAACCCTTTGATCACTCTGTTTTCTGTACTCCTGGTGCTTCTGGCGACAGGCAGTGGCGTGAAAGAGTTGTCCTTTACCAGCGACTTCCGCGCCTATTTCAGTGAAAAGAACCCGGAATTACGCGCTTTCGAAGCCATGGAAAAACGCTTCTCCCGACAAGACAACCTGTATTTTCTGGTGTCCTCCGTCGATCAGACCCTGTTTTCTGAAGAAGGTCTGAGACTGGTTGAACGCCTGACAGAAGAAGCATGGACACTGCCTCACGTGCAACGCGTCGATTCTCTGCAAAATTTTCAGAATACCGATGTCGATGGCGACGAACTGATTATCGACAACTTCTATCGCATCGACGAACTCCCCGACGATTTAACCGAGTTGCAGAAAAAAGCCATCGAGCATTCTGATCTGGTGTTAAAAACGATCAGCGAAGACGGCGAAGTTACCGGCATAAACCTCACTCTGTATTTACCCGATGGGCAATCATCGCAAGCATCCCTTGAGGCTGTCGATGCAGCAAGAGTGCTTCTCGAATCTATTCGCCCGGACTACCCGGACTTTCTGATAGAACTGGGCGGGTCGGCGACATCGAATGTCACCATGGGCGAAGCTATTGCTCAGGATATAAGTTCGCTTCTGGTTATTTCTTTTGCCGTCATGCTGGTCATTATGCTGGTCATGCTCCGCACACTTTCAGGGGTAATTCTGGTCACGGCTCTGATAGGAATGTCGGTATTGATTACCATGGGGCTGTTTGGCTGGGCAGGTTACACCCTCACCCCGCCAACTGGCTTTGTGCCTACTGCAGTGATGACCATCGCTGTTGCCGATACCATCCATATTCTGGTGTCGTATTATTTTCACCTACGCGAGGGAGAGGAAAAACGCGAGGCACTGCTCAACAGTTTACGCATTAACTTTGCCCCGGTTTTTATAACCAGCATTACCACGATGATTGGCGTACTGGCACTTAATACAAGCGACTCACCGCCATATCGTGATATGGGCAACATGATTGCTGTTGGAGTTATGGTGGCCTGGGCGCTGACGATCACCTTCTTACCTACCGCACTAACAATTCTGCCTGCACCCGACCGCTTTAAAGCAAAGGGGCAACACCGCTGGATGGATACATTTGCAGATGGCGTCATACGACATCACAAACTTCTCTTCATCGTAATGCTGGCTATTGTCGCCGGCTGCGCCACCATGGCCAATCGCAATATTATTACTGAGCGCTGGCACGAATTTTTTGACGAGTCCTTCGAGGTCAGACGCACCGTCGATAATATCGACACATCATTAAAAGGCCTTCACGCACTTTATTTTGTCGCCGACTCTCGCCAAAGCGACGGTATTAATCAGGTCGATTTTTTACATCAACTGGATGCGTTTGATCAGTGGCTGGAGAAACAACCCGGCGTCGTCCATGTCAGTTCATTAAGTGACACCATAAAGCGCCTGAATAAAAACCTGCACCAGAACGACGATGCCTGGTATCAGATACCCGAATCATCAGAGGCAGCAGCACAGTATCTATTGCTATACGAGCTGTCATTGCCGATGGGGCTGGGACTGGAAACAACCATGACCAGTGACCGTAGCGCGACCCGCTTAAGCGCTACACTGGAGCGAACTGACTCAGCAACGATCCGCGACATGGAACAAGCCGCCGTTCTCTGGGCACAAGAAAACGCACCTCTATTAAATATTACGGAAACGACAGGCCTCGATGTGGTTTTTGCCAACCTGACCCACCGCAATGTGTCTTCGATGCTTGAAGGAACTGCACTGGCCCTGGTCATTATTTCACTGCTTATGATTGGCGCTTTACGCTCCCTGCGCCTTGGCCTCATCAGTATGGTCCCGAATGTGTTTCCCGCTTTAATGGCTTATGGACTGTGGGGGATTATTGTCGGTCACGTCGATACGGCAACCTCGGTGGTCGCCTGCCTGTCACTCGGAATCGTGGTCGATGATACGGTACACTTTCTCAGTAAATACAATCACGCACGTGTTGTGCTCGGCAGAAATGTCGAAGACGCCATACGTTACGCCTTCCACACCGTCGGCATCGCCCTGCTGATCACATCAGCGATTCTTGTCGGTGGTTTTACCGTCATGGAATTCTCGCATTTCAACCCGAGCCGGGCGATGGGCCTGCTCTTGGCCCTCACCATTGCCGTTGCATTGATTATCGACTTTCTGCTGTTGCCGCCACTGCTACTCCTGGTGGACCGGCGCCAGCAATCCACTCTCGATGATGCCGTCAAAGATAAACTGAACGGCCAGAGCGCACAGTAATACCCCCATTACCCGCATAATCACATGCATTCCGGTTACCCCCAGCAAGCGGGTAATCGGAGTTGCAGCAAACAGACAGATCAACGTCAGAATCATAATGGCCAGAATGCACACAACCACGGTGGCTTGCTGATAAATATCGCTGGCGTGGGCCATCATCAGCATAACGGCCCCCATACTTCCGGGCCCGGCAATCAGAGGCAATGCCATGGGGAACACAGAAACATCCTGACGCTCCTGTGTTTCTTCGTCCTCAAGTTCGGTTGTACTGCTGGCCCCCGAAGTCCTCGCAAACACCATTTCGATGCCAATCAACAGCAAAATAATGCCACCGGCAGTACGTAATGAGGCCATCGAAATTCCCAGAACGGACAACAAGGCCTCACCCAGGATGGCGAAAATGAGTAAGACTATAGTCGCAACCACAACAGACCGGATCGCCGTTTTCTTACGTTTCTGATCCGAATATTCAGATGTTAACGCCGCAAAAATAGCGGAAATATCAATCGGACTGACCGTCGCAAACAGCGTGGCCAGTGTGATTGCAGCGATTTCTAGCACAACTCAACCTTGTTTTATCCTGTTCAACTTTGACTCTAGCACTCCCCCAAAGTCGACTCCAGTGAATGCCCGTAATCCGGGCGTTAATACCAAGGTCTAGCTGTTCTGCGACATCCCTCAAGGCTAGTTTGGTGAAGTACCAATAAAAACGAGGAGTGGGTTATGGCTTTCCGATCTGATGAAGACAAAAAGGCCTATTGGCGTAAAAACCTGAATCTGATGTTCGTACTGCTGGTGATCTGGGCAGTCGTTTCATACGGATTCGGCATTCTGTTACGCCCTGTGCTGGACGCAATTCCAGTCGGTGGCGTTGGCCTTGGCTTCTGGTTCGCACAACAGGGGTCCATCTATGTGTTCCTTGGCATTGTGTTTTTCTACGCCAAAAAAATGCGCGAACTCGACCGTGAGTTCGGCGTTGATGATGACGAATAAGAGGAGCCTGATATGGATCTGCAAACCTTAACCTATATCGTAGTGGGACTGACGTTCTCACTCTACATCGGTATCGCTATCTGGGCTCGCGCCGGAACGACAGGTGAGTACTATGCGGCTGGCCGCGGTATTCACCCGGTCGCCAACGGTATGGCAACGGCCGCGGACTGGATGTCAGCCGCGTCATTTATCTCCATGGCGGGTCTGATTGCCTTTAAAGGCTACGACGCCTCTATCTTTCTGATGGGCTGGACCGGTGGTTATGTGCTGTTGGCACTCTGCCTTGCACCTTACCTGCGTAAGTTCGGTAAGTTCACTGTGCCTGACTTTATCGGTGACCGTTTCTATTCAAGCACCGCCCGTATCGTGGCAGTGATCTGTCTGATCGTCGCTTCGCTGACCTACGTAATTGGTCAAATGAAAGGTATCGGTGTGGCCTTCTCCCGCTTCCTCGACGTGGACTACGCGACCGGCCTGTATTCAGGTATGGCAATCGTATTCTTCTACGCCGTACTCGGTGGTATGAAAGGTGTTACCTATACACAGATCGCGCAATACTGTGTACTGATTTTCGCTTACACCGTCCCTGCGGTCTTTATCTCACTGAACCTGACCGGTAACCCTCTGCCTCAGCTGGGCCTGATCGGTGACACGGCTGACGGTACACCGCTGCTGCTGAAACTCGACCAGACGCTGGTTGACCTGGGTTTTGCGGAATACACGGCTCAGAAAGGTGGTACCTTCAATATGATGATGTATACGCTGTCTCTGATGCTGGGTACAGCCGGTCTGCCACACGTCATCATTCGTTTCTTCACTGTACCTAAAGTGAGCGACGCACGTACCTCTGCTGGCTGGGCTCTGCTGTTCATTGCGATCCTGTATACCACTGCGCCTGCGGTAGGTTCTATGGCTCGTCTGAACCTGACCAACACTATTCAACATGGTGAAGTCGGTGACCCACAAGGCAACCTGGTGTATGAAGAACGTCCTGACTGGTTCAAGAACTGGGAAAATACTGGCCTGCTGCAGTTCGAAGATAAGAACGGTGACGGTCGTATTCAGTACTACAACGATGGCAATGCTGAGTTCGCTGCAAAAGCCGAAGCTGAGTACGGCTGGAAAGGTAATGAGATGGTGAAAGTCGACCGTGACATCATGGTACTGGCCAACCCTGAAATTGCAAAACTGCCTAACTGGGTTATCGCTCTGGTGGCTGCCGGTGGCCTTGCTGCTGCACTGTCTACCGCTGCGGGTCTGCTGCTGGCCATCTCAACAGCCATCTCTCATGACCTGCTGAAGCGTACCTTTATGACCGGTATCAGCGAGAGGAACGAGCTTTTATCAGCACGTATTGCGATGGCAGGTGCGATTCTGGTGGCGGGCTACCTTGGCCTTAACCCTCCAGGGTTTGCAGCTCAAGTCGTGGCTCTGGCCTTTGGTCTGGCAGCGTCATCGATCTTCCCGGTACTGATGATGGGTATATTCTCAACGAAGGTGAACAAAGCAGGCGCGATTGCCGGTATGCTGACAGGTCTGCTGAGTACACTGCTCTACATCTTCAGCTACAAAGGCTTCCTGTTTATCCCTGGCACTGAGCTGCTGGCGAATACTCCGGATAACTGGTTCCTTGGTATTGCGCCTGAAGCGTTCGGTGCATTGGGTGCCTTACTCAACTTTATCGTGGCCTTTGTGGTATCGAACATGACGGCACCTGTGCCTGACGATATCCGCCAGATGGTTGAAGACATTCGCGTACCGAAAGGTGCGGGAGACGCTCAGGATCACTGATTAAATCGGTGATACTGAACAAAAAACCCGGCATTGCCGGGTTTTTTGATGTCTGCAATTTGCTACTTGCGAAGCTTTTCAACAAATTGAACTACAGGTTCAACGCTGCTTTCTTTGAAAAACAACAGGGGTGACATAGTGCCGATAATGGTCACATGGGAAGTACCCTGCAGTTGCTGAAGGTCCACCTCCTTACCAGCGTCTTGGAGCTTGTTTGCCATTGCAACACTGTTTCTTTGGGGATCGACAAGATCATCTTCCTCCGGAACCAGCAGCAAAGCGGGAATAACCGCCTCTGCCGCAAATTCGATAGGATTGGATTCCGCGGGGTAATCAGGGTGAAAAAACACGGGCTTCACCTCTTCGATTTTAATCGGATAAAGATCATAAGGCCCAGCGATGCCTACCCAACCATTTAACACATCTTCGCGGTCGAGGTTTTCACGACGGAGCCAGGTCTGATCGAGCGCCATCATGGCGGCATTATAAGCGCCGGCACTGTGCCCGATTAACGTCATCTTCGAATCCGGTTGGTACTGTTTAAGCTCATCAGAGCGGATAATCTCTGATACTTTACGTACGGCACCAGCACTGTCATAAAGAAACTCTGGATAGCGGACTTCTGGGTAAAGACGATAATCGGCGACAGCAACAATGTACCCTGCACTGGCTAGGCGACGCCCTACGAAACGGTAGTCACTGCGCGAACCGCTGTTCCAGCTACCTCCATAAAAAAACAACAGAACGGGAGTCGTTTCCTCTTGCGAAAGAGCACCGTCACGCTCAGGAAGGTACAGATCAAGCTTATGACGCTCGTGCTCTCCGTACGCTATATCTTTACGCAACTCAGCGTTGTAAACATTCGAGATACCGTTCACAAGTCCCAGTGGACTGCACGCACTTAAGATCGAAGCAATAGGGAGCCAGATCAGTTTTTTCATGATGTATGAACCTGAGAAATAGAAAGCTGAAACTGAGATTTAATCTCACAGTAAAGGCGTACAAAAGAA
This sequence comes from Thalassolituus sp. UBA3500, assembly GCF_002377545.1. Lineage (NCBI taxonomy): Bacteria > Pseudomonadati > Pseudomonadota > Gammaproteobacteria > Oceanospirillales > Oceanospirillaceae > Thalassolituus > Thalassolituus sp. UBA3500. The sequence continues at coordinate 49,597 of NZ_DFQB01000021.1, forward strand.
AAGGACAAAAAAGCCGGTGTTCATACGCTACCGGCTTTGGTGTAGCTGAGCCTCAGAGTACAGACAGTGCCGCGTCGTAGTCCGGCTCATCAGCGGTTTCACCCACCTGCTCAATGTGCAGTACTGAACCGTCGGTATCAACCACCACAACGGCACGGGACAACAGGCCAGTCAGCGGCCCTTCAACGAAGGTTACACCGTAGTTGTCGCCAAAGCTGGAACGGAAAGTCGACCCCACCATCACATTGTCTATGCCTTCAGCACCACAGAATCTTGCCATTGCGAAAGGCAGGTCAGCGGAAATACAGACAACAACAACGTTATCCAGAGACGCTGCTTTTTCATTAAACTTACGTACGGAAGTCGCACAGGTCGGAGTATCAACAGATGGGAAGATATTCAGAACAACCCGCTTACCCGACAGGCTATCGAGAGACAGATCACCGAGATCTGCTGCAGCAAGGGTAAAGCCAGGCGCTTTCGTGCCTACAGGTGGGAGTTCACCAGCCGTTGAAAATGGATTGCCTTGTAGAGTAACAGTTGCCATGAGTCGTCTCACATCGATGAAATGGACGATTACTATGCTATGGCTCGATAGGTCTTTCAATCATTCTTAACAAAGAAAATCCCGATGGCGACAAAACAGTCCTTTCACCATCGGGAACAGCATCAGCGATGTATGATGTCTGGGCGCATAGGCGCCAGAGAGCGTATCAGCCGGTTCTGAGCTGTCTGAGGCGTCCCGGCGTCATCCATGGCAGCCTGAAGCAGCTCTACCACACGATTGAACTGAGCCTTAGTAATCTTCATACCCGCGTGCACATCCTTCATGGAATCACCGGTATATTCACACGGCCCACCGCTCTCATGGCAGAATTGCTCAATGAGCTTCTCACGAAGACGAGTGATGTCAGTCCCTTCGAAAAACGTCACGATGTCCTGATCAAAGGAGATTTCGTTAATAAAATTATCAACAATTTTCTCAACCCCCTCTTTCCCACCAAGTTCCTGATAATAGTCGTCGGCATGGGCGGCGCTGAAACAGGTCAAGCCTGCAAACAAGGTAGCGACGTAGGTCAATTTTCTAATCATGATACTTCCTTATTTAAACCAGCTTGAAATGGAAAAATAAAAACCGTCCTGATCTTCACTACCAGCAATACTGCCCAGATCAGCATACGCGAGTGTCAGATTGACGTTTTTGTTCGGGAACCAGGCGATGAATACATCACTGAAACTGTCTTCATCGAATGCACTCAGGTTATCGGGCTTTTTCCGGTATTCAGCTCCAATAGCCAGGTCATCTCTCAGCAGTACCAGAGCGGATACTTCAGGCTGTAATGTGTAGCCCGACTCATCGTCACCACCGTACCCCAACAACCCCATCTGATTTGCCTGTGTTGCCCGCAATGTGGCATTCCATAAGAGGTGATAGCCTCCCACAGCAGCCAGATGCACTTTCGTCGCAGACACGTAGTAGTCAATACCTGAATCGCTATCTTCGGCTCCCACAGCTTCTGCAATATCTCCGTCAAGCAGCCGCTTATACTGAATACCTGCTGCAACCTGCGGTAGAGCGGTATAAATAGCATCACCATAAATCCGGTATTTGGCTCCGTAAATTTCCTGCCTAAGGTCTCCTGCTACGCCCTTAATTTCGAAACTTTGTAAAGCAGCACTGACTTCAAATCGATTATCGTAACTGGCCGAAACACCGTTTACTTTCAGACGAAAGTCCTGAACATCGGTGGATGTATGAAAGGCACCCACCGAATACTCACCTTCATCTGCGTAACCACTGATCACTGCCCAGGGCGTCAAACCACCACCCGCACCACCTTCAAGCTGAGTAACACCCGATGTTGCTATCAGGCGCGAGCCTGCATTTACATCAGCGACTGCCAGAGTGGATATGGCTACCGCTGTTAATGGAATTAGTTTACTCTTCATTTTTCCTCCACCAGACGCTCTGGGTTAAATTCCTGCAACCATTGCCCCAGTGCATCTCGAGACATAGGTTTAGCAATAAAATATCCTTGTATATAGTCGCATCCGAGCGTCGTAAGAAAGTCGAGAGATTCTTTATCCTCGACCCCTTCCGCGATAACAGAAAGACCCAACTCATGAGCCATCGTTATCGTCGAACGTACAATAATCTGGTCATCTGCACGGCTGGCTAATCGCAGAATAAAGCACTTATCAATCTTTAATTCGTGCACCGGCATCATCGCCAGCTTCGACAACGCGGAATAACCAACGCCATAGTCATCGATGGACAATCTGAAGCCACGACTGCGGTAATAATTGAGAAGATCCAGAGACTTATCGACCTCCGTCATCATGTCCCGCTCAGTGACTTCCAGACAGATATCTGCAGCATCCAGATTATTCTCAATCAACTTCTGATCTATCAGTACACGTAAGTTGTCGTTACTCAGATCCTGAGCCGACATGTTGATCGAAAGCTGCAGGGATATTCCGGCCCGTTTCATGTCGGCCTGATCATCCAGAACACGACCAATTACCCAGGATGTGACCAGGCCAATCAAGCCTGTTTGTTCCGCTAGCTCAATAAACATATCCGGGGGAATAAAGCCTTCGTCCGGGTGGAACCAGCGAATGAGTGCTTCAGCTTTTTCTACTTCGCCCGTACGTACGTTATATTTCGGCTGGTAATACATCTGCAGCTGGTCATCGTCGTTCTGCAGTGTCTCTTTGAGGTATTTAAGAATTTTGACCTTTTTAAGGTGAACCTTATCCTGCCCCTCACGAAAGAAGTACAGAGGCGTTGCAGTCGTAATGGCATGCTCCAGCGCAACCTTGCCGCGACGGAGGAGCTGAGACGGGGACTCTGCCTGATCAGGGTAGACGATAAACCCTGCTCGATACTCCACTGTGAGGCTAATATCGTCGATTTGCATGGGCGCTGCCAGCTCGTTGAGTACGCGCTGACAGGCAAGAATTCTCTGGGCTGTCGTTTCCTGGTCCTGGGTTATCGGCAAGAGCATTGAAAACTCATCCGCAGAATGACGGGAGGCAACTCCCTCCATAGCCACTTTCTGCAATCGCTTAGCAACCGTCACCAGACATTCGTCACCGATCTCCATGCCCAGGGTGTCGTTAATCGTTTTGAAGCCAACCAGGTTAAGACCAAGGAGTATGAAGCTCTCTCCACGCTCAGCAATGCCAGAAACCGCTTCAATCATGGCGTCACGATTAAGTAAGCCCGTCAGAGAATCATGAGAAGCCTGATAAAGAATGCGCTCTTCACGCTCGGCCAGATCAACTTTCATGCGCCGGAAGGCACGGGTCAGACTACCAACATCCGAACTCGTCACGGGTATCTCAGACATGTCGCTGTATACACCACGAGCTATTTCACGCGCTTTTCCAGTAAGGATTACTAAAGGTTTCGTCAGTCGTTGGCTGATAACAAAACTACCGATCACGGCAATGATGAGTACGAGAACTGCGATCGCAAGAATCTGATTTCTGATGAATTCGTAGGATCTAAAGTACGACGACAGATCCTCTGTCATAAATACTCTGACGGAACTATCGTCAGTGGAAAGATCGACCTCCCGACTGGAATACTTCTGTACACGCTGGAATGGCAAACGCACGAGACTCGTCAGGTTGTCTGGTGCACGGATCGCCTCCACCACAGAACTCAGATCTGGCAAAGACGTTTCCACGACCCAATTGGCCTGTTGACCGGGAAGCCCGTTGGTAAAGGTCAGGTGAATAGTCGATTGTGCGATCCATTTACGGATATCTTCCGGGCGCACTCTGGTACCGATACCTGCCATCGCGGTCAGACGTGGGGCCCGTACGGGCACTATTGCCATGTGATAAATGGCGTCGCCAACGACCAGAAAGTCTGCAAATGTTTTTCCGGTGCGAACTTCCCCTATGGCACGATCATACGAAAAGCGCTGCCCACGGGTCAGTGCAGGTTCGGTCGATACAACGACCCGACCATCCAGATTTACAATGACCATAAGATCCGAACTGACACGCTCACCATGGTTCTGCAACATGCTGAGAATCGTCTCTGCGTCATTAGTAGCGACAGCCTGCTTGAAACCAAAGTCAGAGACCAACAAGGTCGCATTATTAATCAGTTGTTGTCGCCTTGCGTAAATTGCAGTTGTGAAGCTCTTTACACCTTCGCGCATCTCCTGATTGACCGTTTCACGAATGGCACTGCCGCTGCTCAACAAAACAAGTATCAATACCGTACAGGAAGATACGACAACCAGTGCTGCTGTAAACGTTAGTAACTGAGCCCTGAGGCTGAAAGGTGCGCCTTTTAAACCAAGCACGGATCTACCTTCTCATCCCATTGCCAAAACCGCCGTGGTTATGCCAACTAGCTTTGGTCTCGACAGGAGGGAGCTCAGGGTTAATAGCAATCAAGTAGTCTGAATCACCACTCTGATAATTCTGCAGGCCTTGTGCCGTCAGCGTTATCTGGTCGGTTTCGACTGCCGACAAGCGCTCATGCCAGATACGCAATTCTTCTATTTTTCCCTCAGCCCGGATCAGTGCTTCGCCATTTCGACCGGTAACACCCGAACTGAAACCAGTCGGTGTTACGTAGATATAGCCAATCATGTCATCGTGGATATTGCATCCGAGCACAACAATGCCCGGCTCACCGAATTCGATCGGAGCCTCAGGGACATCTGCGTACAGTTTGATTTCGAATACCTTCGGAGCAGAAAACGAATAAACATGATGGCGGATGTTATCGCTGTTGGGGAAGGAAACCAGATCGCTTTGATTGACCGAGAGCACACGGGGAGCAAATTTACGCTCAACCTGATCCATCAGAGCGATCGTCGGTGCTACTTCAGTCGGACTGTCAGTGCGTACAGAGACCACGGCATTTCCCATCGGCTGCCCCGCCATATCTGTGATCTTTATCCGATATTCCTGAGCAGAGAGCCGAAAGGCGAAAAGAAGACAGAAAGAAAGAACGAGTGCCCGAACGAAAAAGCCCCCCAGTTTGTCATTCATACGACGCCATGCTCCTAAGTTACAGTCAATACGCTGACAGTTAACGGTTTCCAATTCGATGAACGGCGCACTCGCGACTCGTCGTTGGTTTGCCCATCGCTATATATTAAACGTAGTCAAGAAGTGCCTTTCCCGCAAAGTCTGAATTGGAACGAGCGAGGGTAAAGCGGGCATCAGAGGCTCTCTTTTCGAGCCATCAGGAAGCAGAGTGTCGCTGCAGTTTGATAAACATAAGCGCGGTGGATACCACATCGCCAAGCGCTGTGTGGCGATCAATCACAGGAACGTTCAGATCTCGTGCCAAGCCTTCAAATGTGAGATCAAGGTTCACCTCGGGGATATAGCGACGTTTCTGCCGGACATAGATCTCAGATACTTCAATAAACCGATTGGGTAATTCAAATCCGTAAAGTTCCCGGATGTGGCGGTTCAGGATCGCTCTGTCATATTCAATGTAGAAACCACAGATCGGACGGTTGCCAACAAAATCGAGGAACTGCTGTATGGCATCTGCGGTCGCAACACCATGTATGCGGTCTTCTTGCCTGAGATAGTGAACCCTGACAGCGTCTGGATGGGTAATGGCATCAGAACGAACGGTCAGGTCCAGCGCCGAAGATAGCTCGATTGAGCGGCCACTGACCACCACCGCAGCGAGGCTTAATAACTGCCCCTTCTTTTTGTCGAATTCGCTGGTTTCGCAATCGACCACAACAACATCGTCACCGGTGTAAGGCAGCTCCATATGCGCCCAACGTTCCGGAGGAGGACGATAGCCCGGGAGTCGACGACGAAGCCAAAGAGGTAACCTCACAGGTTCTCCAGATGGTAGTGGCTGATCAGCCATTGTTTGAACTTCTTCACTCGATGCAACCCATGACGTAATAACGATCGGTCAACACTGCGTAACTCAGACACTTTCAGCTGCTGTGTCAGCCCGGGGTTCTTTTCCGCTTTCTCAAGTTGGTGACGCAGTCGGATTCTGAGGAAGAGTACAAGAGAGTCTTTAAGTCCCTGCGCGACATCCGGGCTCAGCACTTCCTGCTCCGAGAGGCGATCAATACGGTCAAATGTATTCGTTTCATAAAGCCCATGCTCGAATGCCAGAGCGCGGACGCCGTGAACCAGAGGAAAGATTCCTCCTTTTTTAATATCAATAGCACCATGATCTTCGCGGATATTCCCCAGCAGGGTGAGCGGTGTTTCAAACTGTAACGCCGGTCGGGCAAACCAGGAGGAGGCAATACTGGATCTCAATGATTCCTGATGCCAGGCACTGCGAACTTCGTCAAAGAGTTCTTTGTTTCCTGCAACAGGTTCAGCATCCATCAGTATGGCCATATTCATCATGGCTTCGGGGGATGAGTTATTCAGCCATTTACCAACACGTGCCCGCCAGTCTCCCGCCGTGTGAATCCAGGCATCGTTAATGAACATGACCCCGCCCGGGCAACGCGGATAACCGAAATCAAGCAACACCTGATGAAGCTTCTGCAGCGATGGCATCAGCGCATCTTTGACATGATCATCACGAATGATGATGGCATTGTCCTGATCTGTTTTCAGAATCTGCTCACCCCGGCCCTCGCTACCCAGCACCAGAAGACAAACCTGAGAATTCAGTTTTTCAGGTACAAGTAACTCGAAAGCTTTTCGGATAAGTCGACGATTTAGCGTCGTGATCAGTGACATAATTGCCATCACTTTGACACCCTGACCTGACAGGTTAGCTATAAGATTCTCCAGACGTCCGGCTGCGACAATCAAATCCTCCAGTGAGCGGGCCTGTTCAATCCGCATGGCCACAATATGAGAGTGCGTCGAAAATGTACTGAGCATATCCATCAGTTCCAGTACGCCGACAATTTCCTGATTTCTGGTAACAACAACGCGTTCAATCTGATGCTGCGTCATTTTAAGCAACGCATTGAAGAGGTACTCCCCCTCCTCCACCGTGACCAGGTCAAAGCAGGCGACATCGGCGACACGCGTGTCTTTTGGAAGAGAGTCATTGAGTACAGCGTGCAGCAGATCAGAGCCTGTCACTATTCCACGCCGATCACCGTCACGAACCAATAACGCATCGTGCTTTTCATCTCGCATCATCCCGGCCGTTCGAACCAGAGTCGTCTGGCCGGTAACGTACACAGGCGTGCGCATAGTGTCGCTATCAACCTGCGCCAGAATAAATTCGGAAACCTCTCCGCCTCGCTGCTCCACCAGAGATTGTTGTGTGCCCAGATCTGTTCTGAAATAGACAGAGAAGTCATCTGAGCTATTCAGAAGCTGAATAAAATCCTTTGCTTTCAGGAGATAACACAGAGTTTCTTCTATGGCCGTAAATCTGTGCTTGCAGCTACTTTCCAATACCGCTCGTACATCAAACATGTCTTCGGTGCCGTATTGCGTAAACACTTGGCCATCGCTTCCGGTTTCTTCAACAACGCCCTTATACAGAATATAGATACCCGGTGACGCCTGCCCCACATCAAGAATCACTTCACCAGCAGGAAAAAAAACAAGGTCCAGTCGACTTTTAAGCCACGCCAGCTCTTTTTCACCAAGAAAGCTAAAAGGAGGCTGATCAAGATTAATCTGCAAGCTCATTTGTCACTGTCTCCTTCCCTACGTGACGGGTGGTACCAACGGGATACAAACCACATGACCAACACCGCCACACTCAAAGAAAATAGTGCGGGGTGACGCCAGGAGAAAAAAGATTCTCCACTTCCTGAAAGATTGCCCCAGATCAGAGGGCCGGTAATGACTGCGATCAGGGTTGCTGACAAGCCTGCGAGACCTCCAGACAAGGCTCCAGCTGAAGTGAGCCGGTCACAATACAGTGCCCCCAACAACAAGGGCACGTTCACACTGGCTGAAAATGCAAATGCTAAGCCTACGAGATTAGCGACATTTTCCGTTTGCCAGAGTAACGCCAAAGAAGCTGCGAAGACGACTGTCACGCTTGATGCCAGCCTGTGCAAATGACGCTCATTCCATCGCTTACTACCGCCAATCACGGTTCTGGCATACCAGTCATGAGAAAACGCAGAGCTACCAGTAAGAATTAAAGAGGTCATAACCGAAAATAATACGACCACAAGAATCGCCACAAGCACAGCAGCGAGAAACTCTCCGCCGATAAGTTCAGCCAACCTGACTAATACCAGATTACTGCCTGCTGCTGTTACTGACGCTTCTGGTTGTCCGAGAAGGTGCACTGTAAGGAATCCTAGGAGGATAATCAGTATATAAAATATTCCGATCATCCCTGTGGCATAGAATACCGACATACGTGCTCGCCGCTCATCTGCGACGGAAAAAAAACGACTCATGACATGCGGCAGTCCCACCGGCCCGAGAATCAAAGCAATACCAAGACTGAACAAGGCTAATGGTGAGTCCTCACTAACAGCGCCGTTTACCGGCGGATTACTGGCAAACCATATATCAATACTGAATAACTCAGAAAGGCTGGAACTTGCCCTATCAAAGGCAAGTAGAGTCATAGAAAGCATCAGGGTCATGACCAGCCCTGCCTTAATCATCTGTGCGCGTGATGAAAATATCATTCTCCCTGTCAGCGCCGTGACTAGTGCCACACCTGTAAGGCCGGCCAGAACGATTTCATACTTCACACCAAAAATATAATTGAGTAGCCAGGTCATGGCAACGAGCTGGGCAGAGAGATAAATCACTACGACAGGGAAATACCCCAGGGTAGCGACAAGCACAATACGAGGGTCTGAAAATCTACTTTTAAGAACATCAGCCAGAGTAAAATGTCCGATTGTTCTCAGTTTATCTGCAAGCAAAATCAGAATTATCGGCCAACCAGAAAAAAATCCGACGGCATAGAGAAGTCCACTGTAACCAGAAAACAGTATCAGACCAGTAATGCCCAGTAATGATGCTGCTGACAGATAATCTCCTGTAATAGCGAGTCCGTTCCTCAGACCGCCATACTCGCGACCTGCGGCGTAGAATTCAGCGGCGGTGCGAATCCGATTAGCACTCCAGATCATCAGAATCATTAAAGGAAGTGCAGTCAGGACAAAATACAGTGCCGTATTACTCATCAGCATTAAACCTCGACGTCCTGCCTGATCCGTTCGAGCTCATCATCAAATACAGTGTTCATTTGTTTGACGTAAACGCCAGTCACCAGGAACTGAAACAGGATAAGCATGATGGCTGCAGGAATGAGCCAAGGAGTCGGATTCTGTGCACTGACCGGCTGCAACAGTACCTGAGGGAAAGAGACAAAGACAAAAAGAAAACTCAGGTAACAGGTAAGCAACACGACGGCGACACTTGCACGATACTGCCGGATACGGACCCGCAATCGCTGATACTCTGGATGTATCAGAAGCTTCGCACGATACTCTTTGGCGTTCGAGTTTTGACTGAAGTTGAGATGCGAGGGCATTGGCCGGTCCCGGGCAAATACTGGACTATCAGTTTACCGCCTGAGCTGGCTTTTCTCTGCCCTACCATAGTAGAAGTGAAAAGCTCTATCATATCGCTGCGTTCTGGCCCAATAATTGAAGATGCATCTGATGAAAATAGTGTTAGGCTGAAAGAAAATAACCGGAAAAATGTATGATTCCTGACTGGCATCTACTGCTTCTTTCACTAGCTTATATCGCCATTCTCTTCGCAGTTGCCTGGTACGGCGACAAGCGTGCGATTTCAGGTAACCCCGTCCATAACCGCCCACTGGTGTACAGCCTTTCACTCGCAGTCTACTGCACGTCCTGGACGTTTTACGGTGCGGTCGGTCAGGCCGCCAGCAGTGGCTGGCTGTTTATGGCGATATATGTCGGCCCGATTATATTTCTGTTGCTGTTATGGCCACTCCTCGAACGCATTATCCGTATCACCAAAGAGAAGCGCCTGACGTCTATCGCCGATTTTATTGCCACCCGATATGGTAAAGACCATTCACTGGCCATTCTGGTCACAGTGGTTGCAGTTGTTGGGGTGATTCCGTATGTCGCGCTGCAATTAAAAGCCATTTCGACGACCTACGAGTTACTGACCCAGCCGCTAGGGTTCAGCCACCCTATTCCCGAACTGATATTTCAAGACACGGCTTTTTATATCACTCTGCTGATGGCACTTTTTGTCGTCATGTTTGGCACCCGGGATATTGATGCCAGCGAGCAACACCCCGGCATGATACTGGCTGTCGCATTTGAATCTGTCGTAAAGCTCGTCGCCATGGTGACGGTCGGCCTCTGGGCGATTTATTCACTTTATGATACGCCAGGCGATGTGGTGCGTATTGCCCGAGAAACGGACCCTAACCATCCGCTGTTTAACAGCAGTTTCATCTCTGTCTCCTTTATGCTCCAGACTTTGCTTGCCGGCATCGCCATTCTTTGTTTACCGCGACAGTTTCAGGTAGGAGTAATCGAGAACGAGTCCACAGGCCACATCCAGTCGGCACGATGGATGTTTCCTCTCTACCTGGCACTCATGTTGTTATTTGTTGCGCCACTGGCACTCTCCGGCCATCTGTTTATGAAGGACCTTGGCTTCTCGCCCGACTCATACGTTGTCAGCCTGCCATTGACCATGGGGGCAGACGCGTTAGCCATGTTTGCCTTCATCGGTGGCGCCAGTGCTGCCACGGGTATGATCATTGTCGCAACCATTGCGGTCAGCACCATGATTTCAAATGAAGTCGTGCTGCCTGTTATTTTCCGCCGTCAGCAACGTGACGGACAGCAGCTGGAATCTGTTCACCAGCTGGTTCTGACAGTCCGTCGTCTTGTTATTGGTCTGCTTCTGTTGAGTTCATATGTCTTTTACCGCTTCGCCGGAGGGCTGGAGTCTCTGGCAGCGATCGGTCTTCTGTCGTTCGCTGCCATCGCTCAGTTCGCGCCCGCGCTGTTTGGCGGATTACTTTGGCAAGGCGGTAATCGTCAGGGGGCCATTGCGGGTATTCTCGGTGGCATATTTATCTGGTTTCAGCAGCTGTTCTGGCCCGTTGTCAGCCAACAGTTGGGCGCAGACAGCGTCGATGTGCTCATACCATACGCCCTGCTGGGTTTCGATATGGACGATTTCAGCTTCGCTGTCATTGTCAGCCTGATGGTTAACATCACGCTATATATTGTATTTTCTGTGGTCTCTACAGCTCCTGTAAGAGAGCGTATGTTGGCGAACGAGTTCACCAGTATGCGTGCAGCACCGGAGCGACGCCCGAAAAGCAGCCTGGACTGCAAGGTCGACGATGTCAGGGTCGTTCTGGAACGTATTCTTGGCCAGGAAAAATCTGATAGCTTCTTCCACGTTTATCAGGGAACGCACGGCCTTCAGTACGACCATGCCGCCGCTTCAAATGAACTCTTACATGATGCTGAAGAGCTGCTCGGCTCTGTCGTAGGGTCATCTTCTGCACGATTGATTTTTTCTACTTTATTGGGCGGCGAGCAGATCCAGCTCAAGGATCTTACTCTTCTCGCCAGCGAAGCATCTAACGCCTTTGCCATGAGCCGGGAACAACTCCAGGCAGCGCTGGAAAATATTCGACAAGGTGTCAGCGTTATTGACCGCGACCTCAAGCTCGTCGCCTGGAATAACCGTTACTCCGAGCTCTTTGAATACCCCAGTGGCTTCATACACGTAGGTAAAGCTATAGAAGACGTCATTGCTTACAACGCCATGCGTGGCTTCTGTGGCGAAGGCGAAGTCGAAGAACAAGTGCAACGCCGCATGCAATTCCTGAGAACAGGATCCGCGCACGAGTTTGAACGACAACTACCGAACGGTGTCGTCGTTTCCATGCAAGGCCATCCAATGCCGGACGGAGGCTTCGTAACGAGCTTTACAGATATTACCGTTCACAGGCAAGCGGAGCGTGCTCTCAAAGAGGCGAACATCAGCCTTGAACGTCGGGTAGAAAAACGCTCCGAAGAACTGGATGAACTCGCTGCACAGCTGATTGAAGCCAATCAGAGTAAAACACGCTTCCTTGCAGCTACGGGCCATGATCTTATGCAGCCGCTGAATGCGGCTAAGTTGTTTGCCTCTACTCTGGCCCAACAATCTCTTTCAGAAAAACAAAGTGAACTATTGCAGCACCTTGAAGGGTCTTTGCAATCTGCAGAGGAAGTACTCTCGCATCTTGTCGAAATATCCAAGCTTGACTCCGGTAATATGGAACCGAAACCTATGCCTGTGTCGTTGGAGAGGATTCTTAAACCGCTTCGCGACGAGTTCGGTGCGCTCGCGCAGGAGCGTGGTATCAAATTAACCGTCCGCTATACCACTGCCTGGGTAATAAGTGATGCTCACTGGCTACGCAGGATCATTCAGAACTTTATCAGTAACGCTGTCCGTTACACCGAAAGTGGCGGTATTCTGGTTGGCTGTCGCTTTCGTGGTGACACCCTCAGGTTAGAAGTCTGGGATACAGGCCCTGGAATACCGGATGATAAAATAGAAGAAATATTCCGTGAGTTCCGCCGTCTCAATAACACACCGCAAGACAGTAAAGGGCTGGGACTCGGGCTTGCGATTGTTGAGCGCATGGCAAAGCGGATGGATCATCCGATTCAGGTAAAATCTAAGCCAGGAGCAGGAACCTGTTTCGCTATTACTCTGCCCTTAACCGCAGCTCAGGCTGAAGAGGCGATAGCAGTTCATACCACGCCGCAGGCTGCCAGCTTCGCGCATCTGAAGGCCTTCTGTATCGATAATGATCCGGAAGTCCTGGAAGGCATGAAAGCCCTGCTCTCAAGCTGGGGCTGCGACATTTTCGCAGCCCAGAATGAAATTGATGCGGAAGATATCCCATTTAAACCCGACATCATGCTGGCTGATTTTCAACTGGACGGCGATGTTACGGGGCTGGATGTGATGTCGCGACTGCGGGAAAAGTTTGGTGATATTGAAATTCCGGGCATTCTGATTACTGCAGACCCGCGCTCACAAGTGGCTGAAAAAGCGAAACAGGATGGTTATCAATTCCTCGGTAAGCCTGTAAGACCGGCATCCCTCAGGGCATTGATGCGCCGTATTGCCAAACACTGATACGGCAGACAGACATAGAGGCCTTACTCGGCCTCACCAACCGGATCTGATGCCAGGTCATTACGTTCTATGTCGAGCGTCTGTACAGCAATCACCGCCTGAGTCCGGGTGCGTACGCCCAGCTTGCGGAATATTGCCGTGACGTGCGCCTTAATCGTCGCTTCACTGACTTCCAGGTCGTAAGCGATCTGCTTATTCAACATACCTTCCGACATCATTGTCAGTACCCTGAACTGCTGGGGTGTCAGGCTCGCCAGTTTTTGCGCCAGATCCATAGATACTGTGTCTGGTGCATGCTGATGCTGCCGGGCTTGCTTGGGTAGATAAATATCCCCTTTGAGCACCTCACCTATAGCAGCAGAGATCTCTTCCAGCGACGAAGACTTAGCGATGTACCCCGATGCTTCGTGATCAATCGCCTGACACATAACGGCAGGGTCTTCACAGGCAGACACAACCATCACCGGTATCTCAGGGTAATGAGAACGAAGGAATACCAGACCCGAATAACCGTGAGCCCCAGGCATATTGAGGTCCAGAAGAATCAGATCTGTGTCTGTATGGCCTTCAACCACGGTCTGAAGCTCGGGCAAGGACTCAGCCTGAACGATCTCAGCATCTGGTGCTATCTGGCTGACAGCCTGCTGTAACGCAGTACGGAACAGAGGATGATCATCTGCAACAATGATCTTTTGCGCTAGTTGCATAGCTAACTCCGGCAAAGATTTATTTTTATTATGGGCCAGATACAGAAAACCGGACAGTTTGTCCGGTATTCCTTTCAGGCCGACCTCAGCGATTTAACCGCTGATCAATCAAAGTATCAACCACCGTTGGATCAGCGAGTGTGGAAGTGTCCCCCAAGGCATCATGCTCGTTGGCGGCGATCTTGCGAAGAATCCGGCGCATGATCTTACCTGAGCGAGTCTTAGGCAGCCCCGGCGTGATCTGAATTAAATCAGGGGTCGCCACCGGCCCGATCTCTGATCGCACCCAGTCACGCAGCTCTTTTGCCAGCTCATCTGAGGCTTCTTCGCCCGCATTTAACGTTACGTAAACGTAGATGCCCTGCCCTTTAATGTCGTGCGGATAACCCACAACCGCGGCCTCTGCGACCTTGCTGTGAGCAACCATCGCACTTTCAATTTCTGCGGTGCCCATGCGGTGTCCGGATACATTGAGAACATCATCGACCCGTCCAGTAATCCAGTAGTAACCATCGGCATCGCGACGTGCGCCATCACCGGTGAAATACATACCGCGGAAAGTAGAGAAGTATGTCTGCACGAAGCGCTCATGATCACCATAAACACTGCGTGACTGGCCCGGCCAGCTATCAACCATCACCAGATTACCGTCGGTAGCACCTTCGAGAATCATGCCCGAGTTGTCCACCAGCGCTGGTTGAACCCCAAAGAACGGACGGGTTGCCGAGCCCGGCTTCATATCGGTCGCACCCGGTAATGGCGTGATCATGATGCCGCCTGTTTCCGTCTGCCACCAGGTATCAACAATTGGGCAACGCTCGTCACCAATGGTTTTGTAGTACCACTCCCAGGCTTCAGGGTTGATCGGCTCACCAACCGAACCAAGCAGACGCAGAGAAGACCGGCTGGTACCCTCTACTGGCGCGGTACCTTCAGCCATCAGCGAACGAATCGCTGTCGGAGCGGTATAAAGAATATTGACCTTATGCTTATCAACGATCTGCGACATACGTGCGCTGGTCGGATAATTCGGTACACTCTCCATCATTACGGTGATACCACCGTTAGCGAGCGGACCATACAGCAGGTACGTATGCCCGGTAATCCAGCCTACGTCTGCAGTACACCAGTACACATCACCATCGTGATAATCAAATACATACTCGTGCGTAATTGACGCCCAGACCATGTAACCGCCTGTAGTGTGCAGTACTCCCTTCGGCTTACCGGTCGAGCCCGAGGTATAGAGAATAAATAACGGATCTTCTGCACCCATCTCTTCAGCTGGGCAATTTGGAGAGGCAATCTTAACCAGATCTTCGTACCAGACATCGCGCGCATCATGCCAGGCAATGTCACCTCCGGTCCGCTTAACAACAATGACCTTTTCCAGTGAACGAATGCTTGGGTGAGTTAAGGCTTCGTCTACGTTAGCTTTCAGAGCAACGGCCCGGCCAGCGCGGACACCTTCGTCTGCGGTGATCACGATTTTGGCATTACTGTCTTCAATACGCCCTGCCAGTGCATCCGGCGAAAAACCGCCAAAGACGACCGAATGAATGGCGCCGATACGGGCACACGCCAACATGGCGACGGCCGCTTCGGGAATCATCGGCATATAAATGCAGACAACATCGCCTTTGCGCACACCCTGACTCCGAAGCGCGTTACCGAACCGCGATACCTCTTCATGTAACTCGCGGTAGGTAATAGTGCGATCTTCTTCTGGGTTGTCGCCTTCCCAGATAATAGCGGTCTGGTCTCCACGGGTTTCCAGGTGGCGATCCAGGCAGTTGGCAGCCGCGTTGAGTGTACCGTCTTCAAACCAGCGGATATCCACGTTGTGATCATCAAACGATACGTTGCGGACTTTACTGAAAGGTTTGATCCAGTCGATACGGTCGTTAGCCTGATCGCGCCAGAAGCCCTCTGGGTTCACCACTGACTGCTGGTACATTTCCAGGTACTTTTCATTGTTGATCCAGGCGCTGTCGGCGTATTCTGGTTTCACGCTGTAAATCTTTTCATTCGCCTTTGGCTGATCACTCATTATTATTTCTCCTGTGAAAACACGGCCCTGTCACGGCTTCCGATTAGTTTCAGTGTCTGCAATCCTGCGCCACACCTGAATTAGACGATGGTCTAGCGATGGTTTGCCCGGATAATCAACTGCCCGCCCCGTTCTGAGACTTCAGGTCTTCATTTCTACTTACTCACAGACTAGTCAGTTAAGTCACAAGAGACAACAAAAGCACCCACTCCCCAAAGCAGTTCTCTCTTTCAGGCCAGACTTTCTGGTGACCGTATATATGCCTTCGACTTAAGTGGCTTCGACTATTGGCTAATTCCGCTGCACAGATTTTGTGCACCATAGTGAAATTGCTCAAACAATAATCAGGAGAGTAAGCATGCGCAAAACACCCTTAATTCTGATGGCCGCAGCACTACCCATGGCTGTGAATGCTGCTAACACCGAGTTCAGCTTCGGCGGTTTCATTAAAATGGATGCCATGCTGAGTTCATATTCCGATGGCAACGTGACTGACGGACTGGGCAGGGAATTTTATGTTCCGTCTACCATCCAGCCCGGAACCGAGCCAGATACGACAGAGCTTGATATGACAGCCCGAACGTCGCGTTTCAACTTCAAAACTGTCACGGACGTCGGCAACGACAAATCCGTCACGACATTTATCGAGCTGGATTTTGAAGGTGCGGGCGGTAACGAGGTCGTTTCGAATTCCTACGGTCCACGCCTGCGCCATGCCTTTATCAAATACGACGGCTTACTCGTCGGTCAAACCTGGTCAAACTTTATGAATGTCGGCGCTCTCCCTGAGTCTGCTGACTTTATTGGCCCAAGTGAATCCACCGTATTTATCCGCCAATCTCAGGTGCGCTATACCATGGGCGACCTCGCGATTGCTCTGGAAAACCCGCAGACAACCGGTGCCGGCGATAGCGGTGACAACGGCATGATTCCGGATATCACTGCCAGCTACAAAATCAAAGCGGGCAACGCTGATCTCGTAGCTGCTGCTCTGGTGCGTCAACTAACCTACGACGGTGCTCTTGAAGACGACGACACCACAACTATCGGTTATGGCGTCAATCTGTCCGGTAAAGTAATGATCGGTAAAGACGATCTGAAATTCAGCGCAACCGCTGGTAGCGGTGTTGGCCGTTACGTTGGCTTGGGTGCCGTCGCGGACGCCTCTCTGGTAGGCGACGACCTCGAAGCCAGTGAAACAACCGCTGCATTTATTTCCTACCGTCACCACTGGAACAGCGAATGGCGCTCAAGTCTGATCTACGGCATGCTGTCCGCAGACTATGATGATGATGCAACCTTTACCAGTGCTCCTGTTACAGACGCATCCAGTGTACGCGTAAATGTCATGCGCTCCCCCGTTGCGAAACTGACCTACGGCGCGGAATTCAGTACAGCCACCGTAGAACGTGAAGGTGGCGACGAAGCCAGTATGAATCGTATTTACTTCACCACTAAATACGCCTTCTGATTCCTGAAACGATCGATAGCAAACCAAGAGCCCGGCATTTGCCGGGCTTTTTACATCTCGTTAGTAAAGATGTTCACCCCAGCAAGAGATGGCAGAATTGAACGCCCAGCAGCCATTTACATTCATCTGACAAATAGTCTTCCTTAGTGGCCAATCCCGACACTCCCGCGATAAATGTGAGTTAATAGCTGTTATTGGAATCATACAAACAACAATAAAACTCAAAACGTCAGAATTACACTCAACCTACCACTAAGTAGTAGAGACGCTCGCCAACTAACTGTTTTTACGTATATTTCTCATTTAATTAACACTTTATCAGTTAATTGACGCGTAACATTACCGGCCTTAATATTACGCAACATTTCGATTTGTGACGCAATTTAACCGGTGTGCAGTCATCGGCGAGTGCGTGACGCATAATATTGCTTGGGGAAGTAATCATTTGAATCTGGCTCTACCTGCTAGTATCTGCGGGCGGGTGTCTTGTGCCAACCATAACCAGAGCCGATGGATATCCGCTCTGGTTTTCTGCGTTATCACGATTCAGTTACTTTTCTTCAGCGCCCTCTCCCATGCGAAAGAGATAGAGCTGTATAAAAGCTATGCAGGCAACATTGCCTTTGCTCTGACCGGGGCCTCTCTGAGAGACGGCAGCTCATTCAACCAATGCCAGGCGTTGCAATCCTCCAGCGCCGCGTTACAGATTCCGGCTGGTAGTACCATTCGTGCCGCGTATCTTTACTGGTCGGGTTCAGGCCAGGCCGACAATACAGTGTCTCTGAACGGCGCCACAGTAAATGCGGGTGTCTCCTACAGTCTGGTTGTTGAAAACCGTAACTACTTCAGTGCCCGCGCGGATGTCAGTAATCGAATCAATGGTTCTGGTATCTATAGTGTTAGCGGTCTGACCTTCGATACCAGCCAGCCATACTGTGATGTCGCCAATGTCTATGGCGGCTGGGCGTTGTTGGTGGTGTATGAGAATACCAATGAGCCTCTGCGGGTGGTCAACCTGTTTGACGGCTTCCGCGATTACTGGGGTAGATCAATTACTCTTACCCCAAGCAACTTTATCGTCTCTGACAATCCTTCACTGAAACAAGGTCGCCACGGCCATATCACCTGGGAAGGTGACACAGGGAACTCTCAGACACTCAACGGTGTGTCCGAAGCTCTGATCTTCAACGGCAGCAACCTGACTGGTACGGGCAATCCCGCGGGCAATCAGTTTAACTCGTACTCCAATAGCACCAGCTCGAACACATCAGGGGTAGACCTTGATGTTTATCAGATTGGTAATTTCCTGCAGGCAGGCCAGACCAGCGTCACCACAACGTATTCCTCTGGTCAGGACAGGGTTTTCCTCAGCGCCGAAATCATCAGTATCCCGAATGAAGCTGTCAGCGATCTGGCGGTCGATATTCAGAGCTTCGATACCCTCGTATCCCGTGGCTCTGATATTACCTACAGCTTATCAGTAACAAACCAGGGGCCGAGTAATGAGCCTGCTGGAAGCGTCGTCACCATTCCCCTGGGCTCTGAGACCAGCTTCGTCAGTGCCGAAGGTACGAACTGGGGTTGCTCCGCAAACACCTCAGAAGTGACATGTACCTATAACTCACCTCTGACCATTAATACCACAACGCCACCGCTTTCCATGCTGCTGTCGACCTCAGGCAGTACCGCCAGCAGCGTCACGACGGAAGCCACAGTCAGCGGCGTCAATTTTGACAACAACCTGTTCGATAACACAGACGCGGTCAGCATCGATATTCAGGATGCGGATTTTTCTGCGTCTGTAAAAAGCGTCATCGATCTCAATGGTGGTCAGCTCTACCCCGGTGACACTCTCCGTTTCACCATTGACCTCATCAACAACAGCAGCTTCAACGCCAACAACGTGACGCTCACCGACAATATGCCGCAGTACATAAACGGCTTTAATGTTATCCGCCAGCCTGCGGGCAGTGTTAACAACAGCCAGCCAGCGACGGCGGGGGCTAATGGCACTGGCGTTGTGGTCATCAATAATATGTCGGTTGCCGCCAACGGCAGCGAAGAAATTGTTATAGATGCGACGGTCTCGGCCAGTGCGCCACAGGGTGCTGTAATCTCCAATATAGCAGTGGTTAGCTCGGGTTCTTCCGATACGCAAATCGCCGCTCCACCCATTACGGTGGCCTCGCAGAGCCTGAGCAATGGCGAAATCCTTCTGCGGGACAGCCTCGCGGGCAATCTGAATTACGAGTTATTAGGTGGCCATTTCCGTCAGGGTACGAATGGATGTCAGACTCCCCTGGCCTCGTCAAGCGATTCCATTACACTTCCCGCGGGAAGCAACGTCGAAGCTGCTTACCTGTATTGGTCCGGTTCGGGTAACGCCGACAACACGGCTACGTTGAATGGCGCTCAGGTCACTGCGGGCTATACGTACGAGCAGTCTTACGTCATCCCTGGACAACAGGGGCAAAGCTTTAATTCCATTTACTATAGTTCGCGCGCTAATGTCACCGGCTTGGTCAACGGCTCGGGCACATACACAGTCAGTGGTGTAAATTTCACGCGAGCACAGACCCCTTACTGCGATTATGCGACAGCATACGGTGGCTGGGCACTTCTGATTATCTATGAAAATGCCAGTGAGCCGCTACGTGTGGTTAACCTCTACGATGGCTTCCGCTCGTTCCGTGGGCAGTCGATTACATTAGCCCCCGATAATTTTATTATTTCGCAGAACGCCCAATCTCTCGGCGCGAAACACGCGCACATCACCTGGGAAGGCGACGATAGCAATTCACAAAGCTTCAATGGTCAGAATGAGGCTCTGGTATTCGAGGGCAATAGCCTCACCGATGGAGGTAATCCAACGAATAATCAGTTTAATTCGTTCTCGAATATCAAAGGTAACTCGCCGGGCGTCGATATTGATGACTTTCAGGTAGGACAATATCTAACGCCGGGTAACACCTCAGTAACAACCACCTACTCTTCCGGTCAGGATCTGGTTTTTCTTACTGCAGAAATCATCAGTGTACCGAATGAACCTGTCTCCGACCTCATACTGGATACCAGCGCACCTGCCCGCATATCCCGCGGAGCCGATGCAATCTATACCTTCACCGCGTCAAACAATGGTCCTTTGGACGCGCCTCAGGGAAGTGTCATCCGCATCCCACTGAATGACGGCCTGACGCTCGATAGTTACTCAGGTACTGACTGGAACTGTTCAGTCAGCGGCAGTGAGCTGCTGTGTACCTACAATCAGATTATCCCTGTCGGTAATCAAGCACCGCCCCTGACCGTTATTTTTGATACGTCGGCGACCACACAAAGCCAGATCAGTGGCAATGCCAGCCTTGAAGGCGTGAACTTCGACAACCGCCTGGCCAACAATACCAATGATCTTACTGTTCAGCTGCAGGACGCGAACCTGTCCTCATCAGTCAAAAGCGTGCTCGATCTCAATGGTGGTCAGGTCCTGCCCGGAGACACCCTGCGCTATACCATGAGTCTGTCGAACAGCAGTAACTTCAACGCGACCGCTGTGACTCTGACCGACCCGATGCCAGCGCTGATATCCTCATTCAGTGTGTTCAGCCGTCCAGGTGGTTCAATCAATAACAGTCAGCCTGCACCTGCTGGTGACAATAGCACTGGCATCGTCGAGATCAGTAACCTGACGATTCCTGCCGGGGCAACAGTGAATGTTGTCGTTGACGCTGTTATTTCCGCCGGGGCGCAAGACGGTGAGACCATTACCAACGTCGCGACTGTGGGTAATCCGGCGGTCAATTATCCGATGACCTCGCCCACAGTCACTATCAACAATGCCCTCGGCAACAGCGGTAATAAGCCCCTGTACCTGCAACCCGACAGTACCCTGACCCGGATTGCCGATACGTCAGGCGGTTTTCAGGTAGTGAATGATCAGCAGACGGTTCAATGGACCCTGACTCCGGCACTCCAGACCGATGTGGAACTGGATTACTCCAGCCCTATTCCGGTGACATTGCGCCTCGAGAACAACCTGACGGCAGGCCAGGGCAATAACAACGAATATCAGCACAACGTAACCGTCTCTCTGATCAGAGTAAGCAACGGGTCTTCAACAACCATTGCGTCAGATACCCAACAGGTGAGTCTGCTGACGGCAGCGAATACTGTCTCAAGTGATTCTGTGCGGACCTTCCAGTTTGATATGGCCGTCTCCAGCAACCAGCC
Organism: Thalassolituus sp. UBA3500; assembly: GCF_002377545.1. Classification (NCBI taxonomy): domain Bacteria; kingdom Pseudomonadati; phylum Pseudomonadota; class Gammaproteobacteria; order Oceanospirillales; family Oceanospirillaceae; genus Thalassolituus; species Thalassolituus sp. UBA3500. The sequence continues at coordinate 71,114 of NZ_DFQB01000021.1, forward strand.
TTTACTCGCTGGGGATGCCCTGCGTCTGGCTGTCACCCAGAGCCGGGTTGGCGGTTCTGCAGACTTCCCTCAGTACCGCAACCTCAGGGTCTACAGCTCTGATAATGGCGTTATTTCATTGGTGGCACTGACCTCTAACACAGTGATCAGTGTCGATCTTGTTGAGCTATACGATCAGGCCTACCCAGATGGCAGCCCTGTCAGTTCAATCAATCCTGGAACCGCATATTTTGTCCGTGCAGATGTCACTGACCCCTTTGGAGCCTACGACGTTACGAATACCCGCCTGACCATTAATGCTGCCAGTGGTGAGGTTCCCGTCAGCCTGGCTGTGATGTCCTCGGTGAATACCACGCCATCAACCGTGACAGTTGAGTACCCCTACACCACAGCATCCGACGCTCAGAGCGGCGACTGGTTGTTCACCGTCAGGGCTGATGAAGGCTACGAAGGCACCGTATTTAACGTACGGACGGTAACCGTCCCTCTGCTTCAACCGGCGCAGCTGACCATGAATAAATCGCTTCAGGTAACCAGTGACCCGATTAACGGCAGTGCCAACCCTAAGGCCATTCCAGGCGCTCTGATTGAGTATGAACTGGCGGTGACTAACACAGGTGAGGGTACCGCCGACACAGATACAGTCACCATTACTGACAGCTTACCGGCTGACACGGCTTTCTTCGTTGGTACTGACGCCAGTGTCAGCCCCATCACTCTGACAGAAGGCGCGACCGCCAGCACCCTGACCCTGAATTTTGAAAACCTGACGTCGACGGCAGACGACATCGAGTTCTCAAACAACAACGGCACGACGTTTGACTACCAGCCAACGCCGGATGCCGAAGGTTTCGATCCGCTGATAACAGATATCCGAATCCGTCTCGGAGGCTCTATGCCGGGTACGGACGAAGACGGCAGTCCTGAATTCAGCATTTTTTATCAAGTAAAGGTCAACTAAGGAGATCCCTATGAAGACCATCAGTAAAATCGCCCTGCTGACTGCGGGCCTGGCTGCCTCTACGGCAACCTGGGCTGCAGGTACAGATGCAGGTTCAATCATTACCAACACCGCAACCGCTACCTTTGATGACCCGGCAACGGGCAACCCTGGCAGCACATCAGCAACAGCACCAGATATCACTGTTGCCGAGCTGATTAACGTTAACGTCACAGCCGAAAACACAGTACCGGTAGAAACTCAGCCGGGCGGTGCGAATCAGGTGCTGGAGTTTACCGTCACCAACACAGGTAACGGTACCGAAGCCTTCACCCTGACAGCAGCCAACCTGGCTGGTGATGACTTTGACGCTGAAAGCGTGACTGTTTACCTAGACAGCAACAACGACGGCGTGTTCAACACTGGCGATCAGGTAGTCACTGCTGACCTGGTACTGGACGCTGACGAGTCAGCCACCGTATTTATCGTGGGTAACATCCCAGGTACTGCGGCGACTGGCCAGCAAGCTGAACTTGAACTGACTGCGACATCAGCAACGCCGGGCGCTGCAACCGCTGCTCCGGGTACTCTGCTGCCAGGTCAGGGCACCAACACTCCAGCAGGCGCTGTGGTTGGTACTGCGGTTACCGATACAGACACAGGTACCTTCGTGGTTGGCACTCTGATCACTGATGCCTACATCGATCTGGATAAATCTATTGAGAGCCGCGTTGACCCATTCGGTGGCACGACTGACATCCCAGGCACCATCGTTACTTACCTGATTACTGCAACTGCGGTAAACGGCGACGTTAACAACCTGGTCGTGGCTGACTCCATTCCACTGTCTATGACGCTGGTAGCCGATTCCGTAACGATCGACGGTGCAGCAAAAACTGACCTTGCCGGTGACGACGAAGTCGACGTTGCAGGTTCTGACGTGTCAGTAACCCTGGGCACTCTGACTGAAAACACAACGGTAGAAATCCGCCTTCAGGCTGAAATCAACTGATATTGAGGTGACATATGCGCTTACTGACCACATTACTCCTGCTCCTGCCTTTGTCGGCATTTGCCACAGTCAGCCTGGAATCACAGCCCTATAAGGTGGTGATGGCTACCCAGGACGACGGAAGCGTGGCTGAAGAGTGGCTGGAAGCCGACAAAATCGCTCCTGGCGACAAAGTCG
>NZ_DFQB01000021.1:73536-129679 GCF_002377545.1 Thalassolituus sp. UBA3500
CTCCTGGCGACAAAGTCGGCTACCGCATCACGTACGTCAACACCGGAAGCGAGCCGGTCAGTGGCGTCACCATCAAGAACCCTGTGCCGGAAAACACTGTTTACATCATGAACAGTGCCAACGGCGCAGGTACCTCCATCACCCTGTCGGTGGATGGTTCTCAGTTTGCTCCTGTGAGTGAGCTGAACGTATTGGAAAACGGCGAAATCCGCCCTGCCGGTGCGAAAGATATCCAAAGTATTCGCTGGATTGTTGATGCGCCTTTAGCGCCGTCTGCAACTGGCTTTGTCGAATTTCAGGTCCGGGTTAAGTAATCCCAGGCTGGAGGTGAAATATGAATAAGCACGTAAAACTGATCAGCCCCGTTGTACTGGCAACACTCAGTACAATGTCGTTTCAGGTTCACGCCGCCGGAACTGCTGCCGGGACCGAGGTCACTAACACGGCCATTCTGAACTACCAGATAAATGGAGTAGATCAGGATGCTGTTGAGGCTCAGGACGTTTTCAACGTCGACATCAAAGTCGACTATGCCCTGACGCGTCTGCTGACCACAGAACCCAATCAGACCTCTCTTGAGGCTGACAACGTAACCATTGCTGCGGTTCAGATTACCAACGATGGTAACTCGCCAACGTCGTTCACTGTGGCTGCTGGCAACGAAACAGGCACGACTCTTGACGTTAATGGCACCACTTACACGGATAACATCGATACCGGTACGACATACAGTTACTACGTTGATGATCCTGTAAATGGAACACCCGGAGTCCTTGACGCCGCCGATACCCTGCTCACCGGCCCGACGGCAGAAGTGCTAGCCGACGAGACAATTACTGTATTTATCACAGTACCGAAGGCGGAAATCGATGGCGCAGACAAAGATGTCGCTCTGACCACAGTCACGGTCAACGGTGTCGCTTCAACCATCGACGGAACGACATATCAGCTGGATACTGGCGACAACGATCCGACCAACGGTTCTGAAGACGACGCAGCGATCGCCAACGGTGCGACCAGCATCGAAGTGGTCTACGCCGACACCGACGCTGACAACCAGGAAATACTCACCGATGTGCTGCTTCTGGTATTCCCGAACCTTGAGGGGCTGGGCAACCTGACCAAAACATCGGCAATCATCAGTGATCCTCTGAACGGCACGGATAATCCAAAAGCCATTCCTGGCGCTGTAGTTGAGTACACCATCACTCTGACAAACACAGGTACCGCGGATGCGACCAATGTGGTCGTTACCGATGCGATTCCTGCTGATACCACCTACGTAGCAGACAGCCTGCTGGTCGCAATGGACGGTGCAACGACCCCGGTTGCTGTCGATGCGGCAATTGCAAGCTACGACGCTGGTACCGACACAGTCACCGTGAATCTGGGCACCGTCGATGGCGATGCTGACCCTGCGAATCAGGAAACCAACGTCATTACCTTCCAGGTAACGATTGACTGAAACGATGGTTAACCAGGTTAACTGACAGAAAATGTTAATGAGATCTCTGTTCCCGACACTGACAACCCGACTGCACCGGAGCGCCAAGCACGCTCTGGGCGTCCTGTTGTCTGTGTTGCTGGCACACTCCGCGCAGGCGGCAGTGACGCCAACCGGAACAGAGATCACTAACACGGTTATCGCGACCTATTCTGTCAACGCAGAAAGCTTTACCCGCAGTGACTCGGCCAGCCTGACGACTCAGGAAGTAAATCCGGGTCCTGTGGTTCCTACCCCAGCCAATATCCGTCTTGCTCATATTGATGACGACGGCACGCCATTAACTCTCAATGGCACCGACTATGGCGATGGGCAGGGTAACTTTACTCCGTATACCGGCTTTGAAGATGAAAATGGCAACACCATTAACTTCCCGGCCACCGTAAATATTTCGGATGATGAATTCGGTTACCGTGCAGGTGAGCCGGTCATCATCATTGTTGAAGATCAGGACAAGAACCTGAATCCCGCCCGTCCGGACACCATAGTTGTGACTATCACAACACCAGGCGGCAGTGATACCGAACAACTGACCCTTTTTGAAACCGGCGATAATACAGGTATTTTCGCTGCCGTCCTGCCGAGCCAGGATACCAATCAGGGCACACAGCCCTACGACGGTATTATTTCGGTGAAGACAGGCACAGAGCTTTCGGTAAGCTATACCGACCCGACCGACCCTGCCGACAGCGTTGCTGCTCAGACTCTGTTTAATCCGGTGTCCCGAGTATTCAGCTCCAGCGATGGCAGCCCGGTGAACGGTGTCAGCGTAACTCTGATGAATGCAGATACCGGACTACCAGCAACTGACAAGGTATTCTACGAAGACGGTGTAACGCCCTACCCTGTTACGGTTGTCAGCGGTCCGGCGGGTAATCTTCAGGCCAGTAGAATGCAGGCTGGCAGTGTACAGGCCACTGCGGTGAAACCCGAGTTTGCTGCCGGTCAGTTCTGGTTCCCGTACGTTGAAGACGGTAACTACTTCCTTGAAATCGAAGGCCCGGCCACCTTCCGGGTGCCTTCGGAAATTGATGACGAGACCCTGCGCGATACGCTCAACGGCCCGTTTGATGTCACAGGCATTTCGCGCGGCGAAACGTTCAGCGTTAACAATCAGGTATTCCGCACAGATATCGGTGCTGACCCGCTGGATAACAGCCTGCTGCTGAGCAAGCAGTCTGATTACAATGAAGCCGGCATTGGCGACAGCCTCAAGTTCACCATTAACCTCGTTAACAACGAAGTTGATGCTAGCGACGTCACTCTTGTCGACCAGCTGCCCGCCGGTCTTCGCTACATGGAAGGCTCTGCCCGCCTGAACAACGAGAAAGTCGACTTCGACCTCAGTCGTGACGGTCGCACCCTGACCCTGCCCATTGCCACCATCCAGGCCTTCGAGCGACTGCAACTGACCTATGTTGCGCAGGTCACAGCACTGGCGAAAGGTGAAGTGGTCAACCGGGTATCTCTGAACGACGATGTACTGGTCGCAAACGATGCCAGCGCTAAGGTCATTATCCGCGATGAATTCTTCAAAGATACGGCCCGCCTGTTCGGTCGTATTTACCTTGATGATTGTGAAGGCAACCAGGCCTCGGTCGACGGTGTCCCGGATATCCGCCTGTTTATGGAAGACGGCACCTATGTCGTGTCAGATGAAAATGGCGAATGGCACATCGAAGACGTCACTCCGGGCACCCACGTTGTGCAGATGGACACGGCCACCATCCCGCCATACATGGAACTGATGGAGTGTCCGCAGCGCGGCTTCCACGCTGGTCGCAGCTACAGCCAGTTCGTTGATGTGCAGCCGGGTAGCTTCTGGCGCGTTGATTTCTTCCTGAAGATGCGCGAACCGGAAGTCGGCGAAATTCGCCAACAACTTGACCACGCTCTGCTGCCATTCACAGCGGAAGAAATAAACGAGCGTCCATACGCATCACCGGTTGACCATAAGGTACGTTACCGCTTTACACTGGATGGCAACGGCCTGCCCCTGCAGAATGTGACAGGCATGATTTCGCTACCAGAGGGCCTTGTATACGAAACTGGCTCAAGCACACTGGATGGCCGCGCGATCGAAGACCCGACAGTCACTTACGGCAACCTGATTTACCGTCTGAACGACAAACCTGAAGAATGGCAGAACGTCATTGAGTTCAATGCGTACATCAGTGACCGCGCTCCCATGGGTGAACTCATCACTCGTGCGGTCACCCGCTTCCAGGCAGATGCTCAGTCTCCGCAACAGATTCAGCCGGTCAGCACCTCAATCAAGCTGGTGCTGCCGCCGAAAGAAGAAAACGTGAAACCTGTCGTACCGCCAAAGTTTGCCAACTTCTCAGACATTCTGACGGAAGAAGATAAGCTGAACCTGGTGAATGTGATTGAAGCACTGGATGGTCTCGGCAACCTCGAACTCAAAGTGATTGGCCACACCGACAGCTCACGGATTTCCAGCCGCGTGCAGCATATCTTTGCCAATAACCAGGTGCTGTCTGAAGCGCGTGCTGACTCGGTCGCGGATTTCCTCGCCAATGAACTGGGTATTCCACGCTCACAAATCATCGCTGAGGGGCGAGGGCCTTCTGAACCTGTTGCTTCAAACCGAACCGCCGAAGGCCGCGCACAGAACCGACGTGTTGAAGTGAAAGTCCTCAACGCTGATGCAGTGGTTGATCTGGCGAGTGCTGGCAGTGATGTTCAGGTCGCTAAAGTACAATCCCTGATTCCCGGACTTACCGGCCTATTAGCCACAGCAGCAGGTAATCCAGCACGCCTGCCATCCGAAATGGCCATCCCTGAATATGACGAAAACTGGTTCCGTACCGCGCCGGATGAAGCTCAGTGGATCTGGCCACCTCTGGATCGCAGCCCATCAATCAGCTCAACCAAGATTGCGGTATCTCATTCCAAGAAACAACGCGCCACACTGACGTTGAACGGTAAACCTGTGAGTGCCCTGAACTTCGACGGCAACACCAGTAGTAAAACCCGCGATCTGGTGATCAGCCAATGGCGTGGTGTTGACCTGATGTCTGGCCCTAACCATTTCGAAGTGACAGTGATGGATACGGCCGGTCGTGTCGTCAAACGTATCAAGAAAACCGTGCACTTTGCCGAAGCGCCAGCCAAGGCCGAGTTTATAAAAGACGAAAGCATGCTGGTCGCCGACGGTATTAATCCACCTGTCGTAGCCGTGCGCCTGACTGACAAAGAAGGCTTCCCGATTCGCGCTAACGTTCAGGGTCAGGTCGAAATCCTTGAGCCATACACTCTCTATAGTGAACAACGCGAACAAGAGATCAGTCCGCTGACCGACATGCAGAAACCTGCCTATCAGGTTGGTCAGGATGGTATTGCACATATTCGTCTGGCCCCGACTTTCCGCTCGGGAGAGGTGCTCATGCGCTTCAAGCACAGCAATGGTCAGACCGACGAAATCCGCGCCTGGCTGAAGCCAAAAGAACGTGAATGGATCTTTGTGGGTCTGGGTGACCTGGCCGTTGGCTATAACGCCAATGGTGGCAACAGTGACTCAATGAAAGCCGCCGGGGTTGATGACAATATTTACCACGACGGGCGTCTGGCCTTTTTTGCTCAGGGTCAGGTTCTGGGCGAGTGGCTGGTCACTGCAGCGTACGACTCGGGCAAAGAAGACGCTGAGCCTTTTGCGCGCCTGATAGAACCAGACCGGTATTACACCCTTTACGGAGATGCCAGCCAGCAACAGCTCGATGCCAGCTCAGCCCGTAAGCTGTATGTCCGGGTAGAAAAAGAACGTTTCTACACAGTATTTGGTGATATCGATACCAACCTGACCGTCACGGAGCTTGGCCGCTACAGTCGTAAACTGACCGGTATCCAGACCGTGTATCAGGGCGACATTGCTGAATTCTCCGGTTTCGTCAGTCAGACGGATCAGGGCTTTATGCGTGAGGAGATTCAGGGGGACGGTACTTCTGGTCTGTATCGCCTGAAAAATCAGCAGCTGGTACTCAACAGCGAGCAGGTTCGCCTGATTGTCCGCGACCGTTACCGCAGTGAGAACATTCTGTCGACCACCACCCTGACCCGTAACGCCGATTACGTAATCGACTACTCTGACGGCACGCTCTACTTCAAAGGGCCAGTCGCCAGCACCGATGACAGCTTTAACCCGCAGTACATCGTTGTCGAATACGAAGTCGAATCAGACGGAGATCTGGGCTACATCGCCGGTGGCCGCGCTGGCGTGAAGCTGCTTGACGATAAGGTTCGTGCCGGCGTAACGACTATTACGCAGAATCAGAGCGGCGACGACCGTCATCTGCGCGCTGCTGACGCGACTCTGAAGCTGGGTAAAACCGAAGTCAAAGCCGAAATTGCTCAGTCTGAAGAAGTGGTTTCTGGTAACGCTGATACTGCGAACGCTCATCTGGTTGAAGTCTCTCACCGCGACGATAAATTTGATGCCCGTGCGTATATCCGCGAACAGGAAGATGGCTTTGGTCTGGATCAGACATCCGTCGGCGAAAATGACTTCCGCAAAGAAGGTATCGAAGGTAACTGGTACATCAATGATGATAACCGCCTGCAGGTCATGACCTTCCACCATCTGGGCCTGACTACCGGATTCGATAGCTATCAGGCTCAGACCGACTGGATTCATCGCCTAAGCGATAACCAACAGGTTTCTCTGGGCTTGATCGCTGCCCAGCAGGAAAGTCTGGATAACACCTTATATACAGACCAGCTGAGTCTCGGGTACAGCCAGCGCGTCCTGAACAATCGTCTGACCCTGAGCAGCCAGCTGTTGACGAATATCTCTGAACGCTCGGATGCCTACGACCGTATGCTATTGGGCGCTGATTATCAGATCAGCCGCAATTACAGTATTTTCGCTGAACACGAAACCGGATTTAGCGATGATGCGCCGGAGCGCTCCATTATGGGTATTCGCGCAACGCCTTGGGCCGGCGCACGCGCAGAGCAAAGCATTGAACAGGTTGAAGTCGATGATAACTATCGCCTGTTTGCGGTATCTGGCTTAACACAGGACTTCCTACTCAACGATAAGTGGAGCCTGAGCGCTGGCTTTGAGCAATCCAAAGACCTTGAGAACAGCATGCCGGTGGAAGATGCCACCACAGAAAACTTCCACGCAGTCCACGCGGGTTCGGCGTTCAGAACCGAACAGTGGCAGTGGAACAACCGTCTTGAATACCGCAACGGCACGACCCTCGATAAGTGGGTAGCACGCAGTAATCTGTATCATCCGCTGAATGATGCGCTGGCAGCGGGCGGCAGTGTCGACTGGTTCAATGAATCAGGCACTGAGTACTACGCAAACCAACTCGACCTGCGTTTTGATCTGGCACTGCGTCCTCGCGTAAATCCTTATGCGCTGTTATGGCAGACTCGTTGGGTTCAGGACACCATCGGCGGTATCGGTGCACCTGACCGTACCCGCAAGCTGATCAACAACGCCCACCTTAACTGGATGATTACCGGCCGGGATCAACTCGCCGGGCAGTACGGTATCAAGCGTGTGCTTAACCAGTATGACGGTGATAACTACGCCTCGACCACCGACTTTATGGCCGCAGAATGGCGTCATCACCTGACCGACCGCTGGGATGTCGGTGCCCACGGTCGCCGTCTCCATGGTTATGAAGCGGGTCAGATAAGCCATGGCGCAGGCCTTTCGGTAGGCTTTATCCCAGCCACGAATACCTGGGTCGGCGTGGGTTATAACTTTACCGGTTTCATCGACAGCGACTTCTCCGCTGCCAACTTCACTGCTCAGGGCGTCTACCTGAAACTGCGCTTCAAAGCTGACCAGGATTCTCTGGCTGCTATGCGCGCCGCCTTCCGCTGATTCGCCAGCGACACCCTCGAAAGAGACTTTTACGGGTGTGACGCAGGTCTCATAAGACACCTCTATTCGGGCCATTTTTTCTGTTTTAATAGCCGCATGCGTAATCAGTTACAGGAAATATAATGACACCGCGCGACCGCCTGATAGATGAATATGGACAACCACTCTTCGGGCGCTTTGATGCACCTGTCAGCGATATAAATTTTCGCGACTACAAGCTGCGCACCCCGATGGGAAAGCCAATCCTGCCTAAAAAGCGTGATCAACACTTTAATCAGTTTCAGTTTGTTTCTGTTTCTGCAGATCCTTTGTTCATCGGTCTGGCTATCGTACGCCTGCGCTTTGCCAGCCATGCATTTCTGTATTTGTATGATCAGTCAGCAGAGCGCTGGAAGGAATATCGGTTCACTCGCCCCTTCCGTCGTGGACTCCGTTTTGGGCAGCAACCTAATCAGGACATCGTCAGCTTCGTGAAGGGCCGGAACCGCCTGACGATTAAAGCCAGTAACCGTCCCGGAGTACGCCAGGTGCGGGTCAGCATGGCGGACGGCACCAGCATTCGCGCCAGTATTGATGAAAGCACACATTACCTTCCTATGTCTGTCTGTACACGCACGGGTTTCAGCGGCTGGACATACACTCAGAAAAGTAACGCTCGGGTGTGTCAGGGAGAAGTACATTGGCAGGGCCGTTCGTATAACCTCGAATCGCTTCGGGCACTTGCCGGGGTCGATTGGACTGGTGGCTACATGCGTCATGAAACCAGCTGGAACTGGGCCAGTATTTCTGGCCGCCTGAATGATCAACGCAAGGTCGGATTGAACCTGTCTGCCGGAGTGAATGAAACGGGTTTCAGTGAAAACACGCTGTGGATAGATGGCGTACCGACCGTCATGCCGGGAGTTCATTTCCAGTTTAACCGGGAAGACACGGACTCGGGCTGGTCAGTGACGTCTCATGACAACACAGTGAGGCTTCATTTCGACCCGGTGGTGAATTATCACGACCACACCAACGCCATCATCGCTGCGAGTAATTTCCGCCAGTATCTGGGTCGATACAGCGGTGAAATCGACCTACCCCATGAGACCATCCACATCGACAACCTCTGGGGCCTGGCCGAAGACCATTACGCGCGCTGGTAACGGCCTCTCCTTGTTCTATGTGGCTCTATGCCTCTGTTACTTGCCGCTGACCTGCTCTGAGACTGTGACCTGAATAGCATCAGAGCCTCGGGTCGGAACATTGTAGACCTGTCCCTGCCAGTCGCCAGCCTGAGCCATTGGCTGGCCGGATAAAGAAACACGAGCAGTAATGGTGACTTCATCTACGTCACCAAGGCTGGCACCAGCTGCCATCGCCATTGAGTTATCCAGCACCACAGTCGTGGGTAATTGCGATACTACAAGACGCTGAACTGCCAGAGGCATCGGCGGTCCATCCAGCTTACGAGCCAGCACAAACACGGTTGCATTCACCGGCACCTGTTGGCGGACTTCATTTGAGAGGTCGACCGTGACTTCAATGCGTGCAGGCACCATCCAGCTCAGATCAACACGGGTGCCCTGCTCTTCGAGGACTTCGGCAGCGCGGCCAATACCATTAGCAATGGTACGGGCTTCCATACTGCCTTCGGGCAGCTGAGTCCAGAGTGCCTTCCAATGTTCAATCGCTTGTTGGTAATTACCCAGCTCGTAAGCCATGATTCCGGCCAACCCGAGTGGTTTACGCTGCCCCGGTGCCAGCGCCAGTGCTTCTTTCAGGGTAACGTAGAGTTCATCAGTCGCCTGTTGTCCGGTCGAGAAAAAGCGCGCCTGCACCATCGACGTCATGATGGCCGCCCGGTCCTGAACCTGCTCATCTGGTAGTTTTGCCAACAAACTTTCATAGGCTTCTGCCGCTTCGGCAAAGCGTGCTTCTGCTTCCAGTAATCGTCCTCTGAGAAACGCCCATTCCAGATTCTCAGGATCACGCTCTCCTGCCGCATCGAGACGTTTCTCCAACTCTTTGTATTCGCCCTCAGACAGCTCTGCAGTCGCCGAATACTCAAGTAGTTGAGTGGCTCGTACTTCATTGCCCGCACCCCACGACATGTAGAGAGAGTATGTTGCGGCCAGAGACAGAAGAATCAGAAATGATGTAAAGGCAAAGCGAGCAGCCTTGCCCGGCCCGGTATGAAATCCTGCCGCTTTATCCGCAGCAGCCAGCAGCTCCCGGTCCAGCTCAAGCATCATCGCCTTGCGGTCGTCTTCACTGATGTCCATCGACTCAACATCAGCAACCCGCTCTTTGTATAAGCGCAGATTTTCCTGAGCCTGCAACTTACCCGGCGCCGCTGCTTCCGCCTGGGCATTACGGATCGCCGGAAAGAGCAATACCAGTATTAGTAGAACCAACAGGCCGATCAGACCAGTAATCATTTGCTTTCCTCATCGAGACTGGATTTCAACGCTTCGAGGCGGGCCTTTTCTTCCGCTGATAGCTCAGCAACAGGCTGAGCCTGCTGGCGCCGTAACAAGGCCAGCAACAGAATTCCGAATAACAATAGAAGTGCGGGGCCTCCCCACAACAGCAGAGTGTCTAACCGGAAGGGTGGCTTATAACGAACAAAGTCTCCGTACCGATCAACCAGATAAGTTACGACTTCATCGTCGGACTTACCTTCCTGCATCAGCTCATACACCTTGTCACGGAGATCTGCGGCGACCGGCGCATTGGAATCCGCCAGGTTCTGGTTCTGACACTTAGGGCAACGCAGATCTTCTGCCAATTGCTCAAAACGGGCGGTGTCTTCAGGATCTTCAAATGGGTACTTATGGCCATCGATGATCGCCCATGAAGGCAGAGCAATCAGGCACAACAACCAAAGACAGTGTTTCATTGCATCTCTCCGAATTGTTTACCCAGAGATTCCCAGACCACAGGGTTCAGGTCGCCAATATGCTTACCACGGATAATGCCTTCTGAATCAATCAGAAACGTTTCTGGAGCGCCATACACGCCCAACTCGAGACCGAGCTTTCCCTGAGGATCAGACAAGTTATAAGCGTATGGATTGCCGTAGGCTTTCAGCCAGTCACGCGCCTTCATCACATCATCCTTGTAATTAATTCCGATGATGCGGATGCCCTGCTCTGCCAGCTCATTCAGGAAGGCGTGCTCGGCTTTACAGGTCGGACACCAGGTCGCCCAGACATTTACCAGAGCCGGTTGCCCCTGAAGGTCTTTCGTTGTGAGCGTGCGACCGTCTTCGACAACCCCAAGCTCAAATTCCGGAAACGGCTTACCGATTAATGGCGACGGTAAGCTGGTTTTGTCCTCAATCCCGAGCCCCACCCAGAACACCAGTCCCATCAGAGCGAAGATGACCAGCGGGATAAATAGCAGCAGACGGTTCATGCCAGCTTCTCCTTTTTCTGACGACGGCGGTAACGCTTATCCAGCACGGCCATAAAGCCACCGAGTGACATAAAGATAGCGCCCAACCAGACCCAGCGCATGTAAGGCTTCACCTGCAGGCGCATGCCCCAGGCTCCTCCCTCCAGGGATTCACCCATCGAGATGTACACATCGCGGAACAGAGTGACGTCGATCGCAGCCTCGGTCATAACGCTGCCTCGGGCGTGATAACGGCGCTTCTCGGCGGTCAGCACTTCGATTTTCTTGCCTTCTTTATAGAGGTTGAACCGTGTTGCCTGTGATGTGTAGTTTGGTCCATCAATCGTTCCGGCTTCAGTAAATTCGAACTGATAATCACCCAGAGTTTCCACCTGCCCCGGTACCATACGCACCGATTTATCGATGCTGTAATTGGACACCATGGTGACACCGATAATGGTCACAGCCACACCAAGGTGCGCGATCACCATGCCCAGATAACTCACACCGAGCGAGGGTATCTTCCCCAGACGCCCGCGCGCCTTTTTCCAGACATCTGCAGCCGTAGCAAAGATCAGCCAGAAGGAAATACCAAGCCCAAGAACGACACTGCCACTTACGGCTTCAGACAAAAGAAGCGCCACGACAATCGCAAACACAACGGCCAGTACACCAGCGATCCAGAGCTGACCGCCGAGTCGACTGACACGATCAGACTTCCAGCGCGTCATAGCGCCGACGCCCATTAATAGCGCCAACGCCACGGTCAGAGGAACAAACATGGTATTGAACCAGGCCGCGCCCACGGACAACTTACCTAGTCCCATGAAGTCGTATACCAGCGGATACAAGGTGCCAGTCAGTACTGCCAAAGCCATCACCACCAGCAAGAGGTTGTTTACCAACAACGCCGTCTCCCGTGAGACAACCTCATAACGCCCGACCGAGGCGACGGTCGGTGCTTTCAATGCATAAAGCAACAGCGAGCCACCGACGCAGATTCCTAACAAGGCAAGAATGAACACACCGCGCTCCGGGTCGGAGGCAAACGCATGCACCGACGTCAGCACACCAGAGCGAACCAGGAAGGTACCCAGCAGGCTCAGAGAGAAGGCAAAAATAGCGAGCAGCACCGTCCAGCTTTTAAACAGACCACGCTTTTCTGTCACGGCAAGCGAGTGCAGCAAGGCAGTAGCGACCAACCAGGGCATAAGCGACGCGTTTTCTACCGGGTCCCAGAACCACCAGCCACCCCAACCAAGTTCGTAGTACGCCCACCAGCTGCCCAGAGCGATACCTACCGTCAGAAAAATCCAGGCCGCGGTTGTCCACGGACGGGACCAGCGCGCCCAGGCGGCATCAAGACGACCGCTCATAAGAGCAGCCAGTGCAAACGCAAAGGCTACCGACAGACCAACATAGCCCATGTAGAGAGTCGGCGGGTGTACGATCAGACCAAAATCCTGCAGCAGCGGGTTGAGATCAGCACCGTCCTGCGGAGGGCTTGGAAGGATTCGCGTAAAAGGATTAGACGTCTCAAGCGTAAACAGAATAAAGCCCACCGACACCATGCCCATAATCGACAGCACACGAGCGACCATATCCAGTGGCAGTGAGCGGCTGAGTAATGCCACGGCCACGCCCCAAAGCCCCAGCATAGTGACCCACAACAGTAGCGAGCCTTCGTGAGCACCCCAGACAGCACTGATTTTGTAAGGTGTTGGCAGAAGACTGTTGCTGTTGGCGGCCACATAAGCGACCGAGAAATCATCCATCACAAAACTGGTCGCCAGTAATACCAGACTGATCACAAGAAACAGCGCCTGCCCCACGGCCAATGGGCGCGCATATCCCATCAGCCAGAGTTGCCCGCGGTTGACACCAAACAAAGGAACGATGACCTGAAGCACGGCCATAATAAAGGCCAGTATCAGTGCAAATTGCCCGATCTCCGGCAGATGAAGCATTGCTGTATTCAGCATCAGTAGCTTGCCTCCTTGGCCGCCGCTTCCATCTGAGCTTTACCGTCCTGATGGGCCTGTTCCAGCGCTGCCTGAACCTCAGGCGGCATGTAATTTTCATCGTGTTTCGCCAGGACTTCTGAAGCGACAAACAGTCCTTCTGTGTTCACCTCGCCCAAGGCCACAATCCCCTGACCTTCACGAAACAGGTCGGGCAGGATGCCGTCGTAAAAGACCGGCACTTCAGACTGACCATCGGTCACCCGAAAGGTAACACCCAAGCCCTGCTGATCGCGTTCAACGCTTCCCTCAACGACCAGACCACCTGCACGGATGGTGCGGCCCGGAGGCACTTCGCCGTTAGCAATCTGGGTTGGCGTCTGAAACAGGTTGATGTTCTGTGACAAGGAATACATCGCCAGCCCCACTGCGGCCGCCACGGCCAGAACCAGAAACAGAATAAGATGCAGACGTTTTTTACGCTGAGGGTGCATTACGCTTCTCCCGACGCAGACGCTGGGCCTGCTCTTTCAGTAAACGACGGCGATGCAGAATCGGCTGCATCACAACAAAGGCGATGATCACGGCAGTCAGTCCGTACGAAAGCCAGACATAAAAGCCGTGCTTTCCCATCGCAATAAATTCAGCTAACGAAGAAAATTCCATCAGGACTCCAGAATCTTTCGAACCCACTGGCGTTTACGCTCATGCCAGAGGATCTCGTTACGTGTACGCAAAATGACAACAAGTGCAAAAAACAGATACGTACTGACAATCATAATCAGCAGTGGCCAGAGCATATCCGGGTGCATAGACGGTTTCTCGGTCAGCTTGAGGGTGGCAGGCTGGTGCAAAGTATTCCACCACTCCACCGAGTACTTGATGATCGGAATATTCACCAGACCGACCAGCGCGAGAATCGCGCCCGCCTTGTACGACGCTTCCTCTGACTCCATCGCCTGCTGCAGCGCCATCACGCCGAAATACAAGAACAGCAGCATCAACATCGACGTCAGGCGCGCATCCCAGACCCACCAGGTGCCCCAGGTCGGCTTACCCCAGATTGCCCCCGTCAGCAGCGCGATCAGGCAGAATGCCGCACCGACCGGCGCAATCACCTTTGCCACCCAGGCGGCCATTTTCATACGCCAGATCAGATACACCGCACCGGCAACGGCCATCATCATATAGGCACTCTGAGCCAACAGAGCCGCAGGAACATGGATGTAGATGATTCTGAAGCTATCGCCTTGCTGATAATCTGCAGGCGCATACAGCAAACCTAGCACCAGACCGACAATCGCTGAGCCGCCTGCCGCTAACGCTAACCAGAAGATCCAGCGCTCGGTCATTTCATAGAACCATTTAGGTGATCCGAGCCGATGATAAAGTCGTACAAGCCACTGCCACATATTCAGTTACCGCGATAAATTCAGTTTTAAGGCTGCACCAGCAGCAAAAGGAGTTAATGCGAGGGCCAGCGCTAACATGGCTCCCAACATAGCGACCTGGCCATTGTAAGCCATTCCGATACCCGCGTGATAAACCGCACTGGCAGCAAAAATAAGTACCGGTACGTATAAGGGCAGAATCAGCAGGGCCAGTAGAAGGCCGCCACTTCTCAGACTGGCGGTCAGCGCCGCACCAACAGCACCAAGCAGACTCAATACCGGCGTGCCAACAGCCAGACTGATAAACAAAGCGAAGTAAGCCTCTTCAGGGAGATGCAGCATGACCCCCAACAATGGCGACATCAACGTCAGAGGCAGACCACTGATACACCAATGTACCAATGCTTTCCCTAAAGACATGGCATACAGAGACTCGCCCGACGCCAGCCACTGCTCCAGCGAACCATCTTCTACATCGGCGCGATAAAGTGAATCTAACGACAGCAGAGTCGCCAACAGAGCGGCTACCCAGATAACACCACCCGCAATTTTCGCCAGAAATTCGGGATTAGGATCAACCGCCATCGGAAACAAAGCCGCGACCATCAAGAAAAACATCAGGGGATTTGCCCACTCACCCGGATTTCTGGCGGCCAGCAGAAGATCCCGGCGAACCGTGGCCCGAACCAGGCTCATACCACACCTCCGAGTTCCAGGCGGCGCAACCCCGGAATACCTTCCAGTGCGTGATGGCTGGTGATGATCACGGCACCACCGTTCGATACGTGAGCCTGCAATTCACCTTCAAGCCAGGAGACTCCGTCTTTATCGAGAGCGGTAAAGGGCTCGTCCAGTATCCATAGAGGTGCCCTACTGATTTTCAGGCGAGCAAGTGCGACTCGACGCTGCTGTCCGGCCGACAACTGTAAGCAAGGCGTATGCTCGTATCCTGCCAGAGCAACATGTTCAAGCGCCTCCCACAGCTGCTTTTCGGATGGACGATCCTGTGCGGTAAGCCAACGCAAATTTTCGAGCGCGGTCAGAGATTTTTTAACTGCAGATAAGTGCCCCATGTACAGGCGGTTGCCAGCATATTCTGGGTACACCGTCATTAACGGCACATCGTGCCAGAGCAATTGCCCCTCAAAATCGCGGTTAAGACCAGCAAGTAACCGAAGCAAGGTCGTTTTGCCGGCACCATTTGGCCCGGCCAGCTGAATCAACTCGCCATCAGTAATACTCAACGCCAGTCCTTCGAACAAGACACGGTCATCACGCTCGCAATAAAGATCGCTCGCGCTGAGTAGTGTTTGCTGGGCGCCCTGCTGTGGCGTCATCAGAACCTCGATTTCCGGGCCATACTATGGCCAAATGATTGAAGCGCCAGGGGATCATCAATAAATCTGGCGCACGCATTATACCGAAAAAGCCAACAACAACGCTGAGCTGGCGCAATAAAGATTTGTCAATCTGCGCCGATAAGGTGAACTATGAAAACACCTGATTTGTCCCTGATACAGAGCGCGCTGACAAAAGCTGCACGAATCGAAGCGTCAGCCGCCACTGCTGCCCGCCCGTCCGGGGCGTCAGGCGATGAGTTTACCGCCACCGTCACGGCCAGTCGGCGAGCAACGGATTCAGGGCCTTCCGCCAGTAAAAGCCCTGAGCCCAGAACAACAGAGCCCAGAACAACAGAGCCCAGAACAACAGAGCCCAGAACGACAGACTCCAGGAATGCTGATTCCAGAGCTACTGATTCCAGAACTGCGGATGCCAGGCCAGGCAGTGAAAGAAGCTCAGAGAACAAGTCTTCCGGATCTCAGGGTAACTGGCAGATCACAGTGACCTCTGAGGGGAAGTCTCTCAATCTTCAGAGTACACAACCCTTACCCGTCGGAGCAGAAGTATCACTGCGCGTCACCGAGCAATCGCCGCCGCGCGTTGTTATTACCGACATCAGACTGCCCCAGAGCTCTGCTTCACAGGCACCTGTTAAAGCTTCTCTGGCGTCACAACTACAGTCGATGGCGCAACAACTGCAACAAACCGCCGCACAGCAGCTCGCTGCGGCTAACAACAATCTGTCGTCACAAAACTCAGGCACGCCAGTATCTTCCCTGACCGGCGCCGTGTTACCCGACGCAATCAAAGCCTTATTGATGGCACGTGTGGGCTGGTCACCACCAGCGAGTTTGTCATCTGGCCTGTCTTCATCCGCCCTGTCACCTCCTGTGAATTCAACACCTGCAGCCGGATTGCAGGCGACGGCGGCCTTGAACGGGAGTTCAGTCTCTACCGCAAAGAGCGCGACCATCGCGACCGCGGCCACGCCCGACTACAGTGCCGTTCTACGCGCCGTAGTGAACGATCTCAGCGCTACTGCGCCCACAGAACCTCGCCAGACCAGTCTTATGCAACCAGCACAAGCGTTGGTGAAAAATCTACCGGACGCAGCCCAACTCAGTTCACCTACTGGCCTCCACAGAGCGATATCGAACAGCCCACTGAATTATGAAAGCCAGTTATTCCGTATCGCCGCAGCGGCGGCCGAAAGACCTTCAGTGCCTGTGTCTCGAGAGGCCTCGACACCGTCCTCGTCCGTTGCCTCTGTTTTTAAATCCCTTTGGAATAAGGCAGCAGCTCATACAACAGCCGACATCGCGAGTCCTCGCCCTGAGGGCCCGGTCTCCACTCAAGGAGCTTCCGGCGTCTCGGTGAGGACAGCATCAAATGAAGCAACAGACATGCCCCTCAGGACGAAATCATCACTGTTGTCCGCGATTGAGGCATTGCAAAAGCAATTATCTGGTCAATCCTCTACAGCAACGGGCACAGCCGCAGCAGAAACAACCACCGCCCAATTGGTCGCTCTGCTGGGGGCTATTTCCGCAAATGCAGCACCTCAAAATGCTCTCTCGACTGCCACCAACATACCCGGTGATAATCTCAAGGGCTTACTTCTGTTTATTCTTGGACGGACTCAAAGCAACGCAGCCAACGCCGCTGATGCCAATGCAGGAACATCCTCAACAGCTGCGACTCGAACAGGCGCCTCAGCGACGCTGGCAGGAGCTATCAATGAAGGACTGCGCCCTGAGACATTCCGTCTTTTACAGGCAGCATTGGCTCAGACTGAAAGCGAGCAGGTCAGGCTGGTTCAGACTCAGGATACAACTCAGTTTCAGATCCCATTGATGTGGCGGGACAATGATACGGTAAGGCAGGACCTTCTGTGTATGAAACGCGATGAGGACGGCAACACCTCCTATGACGATCAGACGAAGAAATCCCGATGGCAGATAACTCTGCATTTTGATCTGGAGACGCTCGGTCCGTTGGATATCGAACTGGATCTGAGCCCACCCGCGGTGTCTGCCACTTTCTGGTCAGAGACCTCCGACACCCTGTCTGAAATTCAGCAAGCTTTGCGACCGTTGCGCGACACACTGACCGCACTCGGAGCAGACGTTGGCGAGCTGCGCGCACGCCATGGGCGTAAACATCCCGGAGAGCAACCGGTTATCAGACATTCACTGGTGGATATTCACACATGACGATTCCAGAATATCTACTGAACGCAACCGAGGCCATTGCCCTGACCTACGATGGAGGGCGCGCGCCTCACATCAGCGCCAGTGGCGAATATGATCTGGCACAGGCGATTATCTCGGTAGCCATCGCGCACGAGGTTCCAGTCTATGAAAATGCAGAGCTTGCCACATGGCTTGGACAACTGGAGGTAGGAGAGGAAATTCCCGAGCAGCTCTATCAGGTGATCGCCGAGATTCTCGCCTTCGTTTATCGCTTAGAAGGTCGCCTTCCGGGACAGCCGAAAGGCAGCAATTGAGCGAGCCATGAACCGGGCTCGCACAATAAGCTCAGTGAATGCTTTCAGCCTGATGCTCAAGTGAAGCCAGCAACCAGCCAATATGCGTTTCCACGACATCATCAGGGATCAGGTCAACGCCGGAGAGAAGTTTAGGCAAGGCTTTGTAGTAGTAGGTATCGATCAGGCCGTGCAGAGACGAAACAAAGAACAATGCGAGTTGTTTCTGACGAGCCTCTGAAGCCGCCGATATGGCAGGTACCGCATCCGCCAGCATCGACAGCAGATGAGACTGCCATTCTTCGGCCAGACGATCCACTTGTAGCAGCACATCACGATCGACAACTTCCGGGTCCGTCAGTGTCATTCTCGGTGGCTGGAACATCAGCTGATAATAGCCCGGTGAGCGCTGCGCAAACTGAATCAGGTGCCCGGCAAAATTATAGAGTGCCGAGCGCGGATCAAGATGCTGGCTCATCTGCTCGTTAATATCCTGAAACGCCATTTCAAAGCCACGACGACGGGTAAATACAAACAGAGATTCTTTATTCGGGAAGTAATTATAGATGTTACTCGCAGTCATCCCGAGCTGAGACGCCAGTTTTCGCATCGACAGATGATGAAAGCCAACCTCAGCCATCACGTGCGACGCGCTGTCCATAATTCGTTCGCGCTGTGCGGCAATTTCTTCCGGTGTAAACGGCTTTTTAGGCATAGCTGACCCCAAATGCTCCAATCATGTACGCATGTTTATTAGAATTTTTCGCTGCACTTCATGTACATAGTCAGGAAAGCGACTATCAAACGATCAATCATTGATAAAATCAAGGCCATTAGAGGCCTATCGTCAACAATCCCCCACACTTTAAGGGACTATCCTGCCCAGCACCAGACAAAATCGGCCAAATTACTGATCAGACCAAGACCGACCTGACGCGCTGTCTGGCTGAGTAATGCACACTGAGACATCAGAACTTCGCTTTGATTTGACCCAGAACAAGATGCACGCCTGTTCGTCAAAGTATCCTCCGATTCTGTCGTCGCCAGTCAACTTATATTCAAAACGTATTCAAAAAGCAGGCCAGAACATGTCGCAGCATCTTACATGGGACCCTTTAATGATCCAGCGCTACAACCGCGCCGGTCCTCGCTATACCTCATATCCTACCGCGGTGGAATTTACACCGGTGACCTCTGATGCCCGTGAGCGCTCGGCACTGGCAGCTGAGTCTGATAAGCCATTGTCGCTCTATTTTCATATCCCGTTCTGTCGCCATGTCTGTTACTACTGTGGCTGCAACAAAATCGTGACTAAACACAAAGACCGTGCAGAGGCCTATCTGGCAGAGCTTTACCGCGAAATTGACCTGAAAGCGGCATTAGTTAACCGCTCACGTCCGGTCGAACAGCTGCACCTTGGCGGCGGCACCCCCACCTATCTGAGTGATGATCAGCTGCAGCAATTAATGATGTACGTACGCCAGAAATTCACTCTGCTGGACAATGAAACCTGCGACTACTCGATTGAGATTGATCCGCGAGAACTGGGCTCTGACACATTGAGGACACTGCGGGAACTTGGCTTCAACCGAGTCAGCTTTGGCGTTCAGGATCTGAACGAGCGTGTTCAGATCGCTGTGAACCGGGTTCAGCCTGAAGCCATGATCGACGCCGTCATGCGCGATGCGAGAAGACTGGGGTTCCGCTCAATTAATATTGACCTGATCTATGGTTTGCCCCACCAGACGCGATCATCTTTTGCTGACACGCTGGAACGTATCATCGATATGCGCCCGGACAGGCTGTCCATCTTCAACTATGCACACTTACCAGAACGCTTTATGCCCCAACGACGGATAAACGCAGAGGACCTTCCGGATGCGCCTGAGAAGCTGGCTATCTTTGGAACAGCCATTACAACTCTGGATGAAGCGGGCTATCAATACATAGGCATGGATCACTTCGCGCTTCCGGATGACGAGCTGGCCATTGCGCAACAGCGAGGCAAGCTGCATCGAAATTTTCAGGGCTACACAACTCACGGCAACTGCGATCTCATCGGCTTTGGCGTTTCGTCCATCAGCCAGATAGGTTCTTCTTTCTTTCAGAATCAGACCGACCTCAACGACTGGCGTCAGCAACTCAACTCAGAGCGGCTTCCGACGATGCGGGAAGTATCGTCCACTACGGATGACCTCATCAGAAAGTCAGTCATTATGAGCCTTCTCTGTCATCTGACGGTCAGATTCGCTGATCTGGATCGCGACTTTGCCATCGACAGCCGTTCTTATCTCAACGATTCAATAAGGCAACTCAATGAGATGCAGCAGGATGGACTGGTGAGCGTCACAAATGACGATATTACCATCACCAATGCCGGGCGACTGATGGTCCGACAGGCGTGCATGGCATTCGATGCCTACCGCGATAATACTGAAACACTGAAGTTCTCTAAGGCGATCTGAGTCCACTACTCTGGTTGCCATAAACGCCAGTGATGGTCCACGTATTCAAGATACAAGGTCGCTTCGAAGGGCTTATCTTCGGATTCAAGGGCACGCCTGAGCGGCCGCGCGCGTTTGAAGGCAGGCTGATCTATCCAGTCTGCCAGTCCATCAACGAACCAGCGAATGCTCACCTCGACGAACCATTGCGCGTCACGCTCAATGGGGTCTGTCATGGTGACGAGGGACTTTACCCGTCGCTTCCCATAGGGAACCCCCGACATCTCATCGTCTGACCAGTCATAACGCCAGGCAACAACAACCCGCTTTCGCCCTTTCTCAATCTCCTCGGTAGAGATGTGCCGCTCCCGCAGCACCAGCCCCATCTCAAAGAGTTCGGCCAGCTGACTGGCTTCAGCGCTGCGATCTGACTGCGATAGAGTCAATGGCAAAGCGGCCGGCTTCCAGTATAAAGTTTCACCAGCGTAATCACGATTCAGAACCTCAATCGCGGCTTCCGGGCTGATGTAAGGGACAGCGTGTGAAAACGCACAGAAAAACAATAAAAATATCTGTAACAAAGGTTTCATAATTACCTCCATGCACTTAGGATAGCCGCTTTCTGACAGGCCACACGAGAGGTAAGGTTCTGCACGGAAATGTCATCCGTTTGTCACAGAACTGTTATAAATTCCGGCGTGAAAAAAGAAACAGGAAAACACATGGCACAGTCTAATGCCCAACTGAGAGCTACTGAACCAGCAACCGGCTTGGTGGCACGCATTACTTCAGATCCGCGTGAGATTCGTCAGGCGCTTGAGCTGCGTTACCGTGTTTTTGCCGAAGACATGGGTGCAGATGTTCAGGGCGCAGACATGGGCATCGATAAAGATCGCTTCGATGACATCTGCATGCACCTGATCGTGAAAGACAACGAGACGGATACCGTCGTTGCCTACAGCCGTATCCTGACCAATGATCTGGCAGCCCGCGCAGGCGGCTTCTACTCGTCGACCGAGTTTGACCTGAGTAAAGTCCTGAAGCCAGGCAAGACCTACATGGAAATCGGTCGTACCTGTGTTGACCCTGATTTCCGCACGGGTGCCGCCATTGGCTATCTCTGGGGATTCCTCGCCGAATATATGGAAGTCAATCGCATCGACTACCTGATGGGATGTTGTTCGATCCCTGTCTCTGGAGGCTTTGAGCAGGTCAACGCCATCATGGATCACCTGCGAGAAAAGCATATGACCCCAGAAAACCTGCGTGCCGTTCCACAAATACCGGTACCAGTAACACCGACCGAACTGGATGGCAAAGCCCTGGTGCCTTCACTATTAAAGGCTTACCTGAGAATTGGCGTAAAGATCTGCGGCGAACCTTATCTGGATGCTGATTTCGGAGTGGCTGACGCTATGATTCTGCTGCGCCGGGAAGATATGAATTACCGCTTCCTCAGCCGCATTCTGCGCGGCTGAGTGACAAACAACGGGGCTACGAGCCCCGTGCCCTTCAATTGGTCATCAAAGACCGGATCGATGCAAGATCAACCGTTTCGCTGTAACGGTTTCTTCCGCCTGCTTTCGCGGCGTACAAGGCCTCATCCGCTGCCTCAATCAACGCATCCATACTGTCCGATGTCGATGGTTCAGCCCAAGCCAACCCCATACTCACTGTCAGGATATCGCTCGTATCAGAAGCTTCATGCGGGAGCGCCACCTCTGTCAGCGACGTCCGTATCCGGTCAGCGACAACCTTCATACCCTCAAACTGAATGGATGGCAGAACAATCGCGAACTCTTCACCGCCGAAGCGCGCAACCAGATCTCGTGGTCGTTGCGCCTGTTCCTTGAGGGTGGTCGCAACTTTCTGCAGGCAGTGATCACCTTCAAGGTGGCCGTAGTGGTCGTTGAAGGCCTTAAAGTGATCAATATCGACCATTATCAGACCGATGTTACCGCCCTCCCGTTTCGCTCGAAGCCATTCAGCTTTCAGGAAGTCGTCGAAATAACGGCGGTTAGCGATTCCCGTCAGGCCGTCCGTCACGGAAAGTGACTCCAGACGCTGCATTTCTTTACGCGCCGCCAGAAGCTGATCAATCCGGATACGACACAGCTGCGAATTCAGAGGCTTACGCAAGTAAGCATCGGCGCCCGCACCCAGTGAAGAAATCTCCATCTCATCGTCGTCAGGCCCCATCACAATCAACCCGATCTGGCGGGTTTCCGGGTCCTGCTTCCAGTAGTGACAGAAACGAGATAACTGTTGCCCGGTGAAATTCTGATCCACGACCAGCAGGTCTGGCTTACGGTCAGGTTGATCAACCCAGTAATCCAGTTGTTCCTGATTCATCGCGCTTACCAGCGATACTTGCTTACCCAGCGCTTCACCAAGCTGCGCCTGTACAGACAGAGTCTCATCTGCAATCAAAATAATGGGTTCTGTTGCCATAGTCCGGTGCCCCGACCGTTGTCCAAGTTAGGTAGGTCTGAGTGGCTAAACCACACTCTGTTAGCACTTAACGCCCTCAAACCTGCCTTGAATATTATCGGCCAGCATATCGTATTCTTGCGGCTTGTTAATAAAATTTAACGATTAATTACTGGACGCCAGTTTAATTAAAAGTTAGGCCCTTTTTATCGTCAGTTTATTGTCAATCCTAACCCGATTTGTCCTATGCCAAACGACAGAATTGGCTGGCATGAGGCCATTGTTACCGGCATATTCAACCCTCACGGTTGAACCTGATAAACTACCAGAGTGTTTTCAACAGGAGTTTTACCTATGCTCGTCCGTACTATCTGCCTCACTGGAATGTTCATGACAGCCGCTTTGTTCTCTGGCTGCACCAATCATCCCGATGTCACGACAGACTTCACCGTAGATAAAGCGATCAGCAAAGAGAAACTTCCGGATTTTTCTTCCTATTCAAACGTCAAAGAAAAGAAAAAGGCATTCTTTGCGTTTATCGAACGCCTGGCCGATGAAGCCAACCGGGAGATCAAAGCAGAGCGTTCAGCATTGCTTGCCATCCGGGAGTTTGGGCAATACGACGAGCTGGATGACAGCGCTACTGAATTCCTGCAGAAGCTTGCGACCAAGTACCGTCTGGAAGACGTCGAAGATACCGGCAGACTGGTCGAACGTTTGCTGGTGCGCGTCGCTCCAGTACCACCAAGCCTTGCAATGGCTCAGGCCGCCAATGAGTCTGCCTGGGGGACCTCAAGATTTGCCGTGAAAGGTAACAATCTGTTTGGTCAGTGGTGCTTCAGCAAGGGCTGCGGTATCGTTCCTGAGCAGCGTGCCGGCGACGCATTTCACGAAGTAGCGTCATTTAAGAGTCCGTACGCGAGCGTACGCAGTTACATGCTGAACATTAATCGCCATGATGCGTACCAGGAATTACGCCGGATTCGCGCAGAGGCGCTGAAAAACAAGGGCTTTGCCAGTGGCACCGTGGTCGCTGGCGGCCTGGAAAGCTACTCCGAACGCGGCCACGAGTACATTGATGAAGTACGTAGCATGATCAGATTCAACAAACTGGGTAAGTACGATCAGCCGGATACCTCTGATTCATGACAGAGTCACATATGGTGGTCACTCTGGTACGTCATCACTGGCTTCCACTGAAACGACGTAGCATCTCAGGATCAGTGACCTGGCTCTCAACCGACGGCATGACCGTTGTCAGCCCGGGGCAACTGCCCGTTGGCGCCCGGGTAAATCTGACAATTTCTGCGGCGGAGCATGAGCTGAAAAACATACCGGCTCAGATCGTCAGGGCAGAGCCTGGTGCTCAGGGTAGCCGATACAGCCTGCGCTTTCACAAGCAGCGGTTACTGCAGCACGATGGCGATATCACTCTCAGATTACTGGGCTATCTGGCCAGCCAGAACATGTATTCCGGATAATCCAACATCATCAGACGGACAGGAGAAATAGACACCGATGGAAGGCTCGGTACTGGTAGTTAACTGTGGCAGCTCTTCACTCAAGCTCGCCCTTTACGAGAACGCTGAAGCAACAATCCCCACCACAGAGGCCACCGCCGAACGTCTGGGTACTGAGCAGGCCTCGCTGACGGTCTCCGGAGATCTGGAGTTTCAGACGTCCGGAATGATGGATCATAAAGCCGCACTGACTGCGTTTATCGACGCTGCCAGTACTCAATTAAAAGGGCTTTGCGGCATAGGGCACAGGGTGGTCCACGGCGGAGAATCCTTCATCGACAGCTGTGTTCTGAATCAGAGCACGATCTCAGACCTCAAAAAAGTATCGGGGCTGGCGCCATTGCATAACCCGATGAACCTGATGGGAATAGACCTGTGCGGAGAACTGCTCCCTGAGGTACCTAATGTTGCCGTCTTTGACACGGCGTTTCATCAGACTATCCCTGAGTCGACCTTTCTCTACGGCGTACCGTATCACTGGTATGAAGAGTACGGCGTCCGCCGTTACGGATTTCACGGCACCAGCTACCGTTTCGTTGTTGGCGAAACTGCACGCCGTTTACAGCAGTCACCTGAAGACCTCAACCTGATCATCGCGCATCTGGGCAATGGCTGCAGCGCCTGCGCCATCCGCCAGGGCAAATCCGTAGACACAACAATGGGCCTGACGCCTCTTGAAGGTCTGGTGATGGGAACCCGAAGCGGGGATATTGACCCTGGGCTGATTGAATTTATGAGTCAGACCACAGAAACGTCGCTTTCTGAACTGATGACCGTACTGAACCGTGAAAGTGGATTATTAGGACTTTCTGGGGGGCTTAGCAACGACATGCGGACTCTCCTTGACGCTGAGTCTGACGGCAATGAGGCCGCCCGGCGAGCCATTGATGCTTTCTGTTTCCGCACGGCCCGCCAGCTTGCGGCACTCAGCACCAACTTTACGCATACAGATGCCGTGGTATTTACCGGCGGTATCGGCGAACACTCTGGAGTAATTCGCCAACGCATTCTGGCGCACTGGAAGAATATTCCATACCGTCTCAACGCCGCGTTTAATGAAGCGAATGGCAACGAGAACGGACGCATCAGTGAACAGGGAACGCCTCTGGTAATGGTCGTTCCGACGGATGAAGAGCGCATGATTGCGCAAGACACATACAGGCTGACTTCTGATCATGATTAACATTTTTATCGCGCCAACTGACACAGAAAGCGGCCTGACAACCATCAGCCTTGGGCTGATTCAGGCACTGGATGCGCAAGGATTGAAAGTGGGTTTTGTTAAGCCCATTGCACCTGGCTCTTCTGCCAGTGAACGCTCGACGCAACTGATCCGTACTGTTCTGCACCTCGACACCCCCGAACCTATGGTTCTGGCAGATGTTCAGCAGTCGGTCAGCAACGGCATGCTGGATCGCACTCTGGAAGACGCGGTAGGCCTCCATGCACAAGTCGCGGAAGGCTGTGATGTGGTGATTATTGAAGGGTTAGTGCCTGACCGCAGCGAGCCCTACACGGCCAAACTCAATGTTGAAATTGCCAAAGCCATGGGCGCAGATGTTTTACTCGTCACCAGCGCTGAAGGAAAAAGCGCCAGCCAGATCCGCTCCGATCTGAAATTGCAAATCGGTCTTTTTGGCGGCAAAAAAGCCAGCATGATGGGCTGCATTATCAATAAAGCGGGAGCACCGGATATTCACGGCGCACTCCCCACTTCTGAAGAATCCCCCGCTGAAATGCCGCCTGCTGGCTGCAGTGCAAAAGAGTGTGAGCAGATCACCATTGATGACTGCCCGATCCTCGGTGTTATCCCATGGCAAGCGGACCTGCTGAGCCCCAGAGCGCTGGATATCGCACGAGCTCTCAAGGCCGACATCATCAGTGAAGGCAACATTGAACAACGTCGCGTCGCACGCATCACGCTGTGTGCCAGAACACTGACGAATATGATCGACCACCTGCGCCCCGGCACTCTGGTAGTGACCCCCGGCGACCGCGACGACATTATAGTGGCGAGCGCCATGGCAGCGACCAATGGCACGCCATTGGCTGGACTCCTGCTGACCTCGGGATACACCCCAACCGATGCTCTGCATAACCTCTGTGAACGCGCATGGCAAACCGGTCTGCCCGTTCTGAGCGTTGAGACCGACAGTTACTCGACGGCCCGGGCCCTGACTCACATGGATACCCATGTACCCGTAGATGACACCGAGCGCGTAAAACGCATCATGAACACCGTGTCTCAGCACCTGGATGTTGAGACATTATCTGAACGCATTGGTGCGCCACACACTCCGCGACTCAGCCCCGCCGCTTTCCGCCACCAACTGGTCTCACATGCCCGCGCTAACAAACGCCGGATCGTTCTTCCAGAGGGTGAAGAGCCCAGAACGATTGCTGCAGCAGCCATCTGCCAGAGCCGTGGTATTGCCGACTGTATCTTACTGGGCCACGAAGAAACCGTGCGCCAGGTCGCCCGCGCGCAAGAGGTCGAGCTTCCTGATGATCTGAGCATAGTGAATCCGGAGGATGTACGTGATCAATACGTCGCCGGCATGGTTGAGCGTCGTAAACATAAAAACCTGACGGAGCCCATGGCACTCGCTCAACTCGAGGATAACGTTGTCCTTGGCACCATGATGCTGGCTCAGGATGAAGTCGATGGTTTGGTGTCGGGAGCCATTCACACCACCGCCAATACCATCCGCCCTGCCTTGCAACTGATCAAAACTGCGCCCAACGCCAGGCTTGTTTCTTCGGTCTTTTTTATGGGCCTGCCAGATCAGGTACTGGTCTATGGAGACTGTGCGGTTAACCCCGATCCGGGTCCGGAAGAACTGGCAGACATCGCTATTCAAAGCGCAGAATCTGCCAAACAGATGAATATCCCTGTGCGTATCGCCATGCTGTCATATTCGACCGGTGAATCCGGTAGCGGTGCAGATGTAGAGAAAGTCCGCGAAGCAACGGCCATCGTGCGCGAGCGACGCCCTGATCTGGTAGTCGATGGGCCTTTGCAATATGATGCGGCCACCACCGCAAGCGTTGCTAAAAGTAAGGCACCGGACAGTCCGGTCGCCGGACAGGCAACGGTGCTGATATTCCCTGACCTGAATACAGGCAATACCACCTACAAAGCGGTGCAGCGAAGTGCCAACGTCATCAGCATCGGGCCGATGCTGCAGGGGCTCGCGAAACCGGTAAATGATCTGTCGCGCGGCGCACTGGTAGAAGACATCGTCTACACCATTGCCCTGACAGCGATTCAGTCCCAACATCAGAAATAAGGTATCTGACATGCCACCCATCGTAACCGGCATAATTGCAAGCCTGCTGCTTTTGATTAACACCCTCTTCTGGTCGTGTTTGTTGTTTCCACTGACCTTCCTGAAAGTGATTATTCCTGTCGCACCCGTGCGTAAGGTACTCACCTCTCTTCTGGCGGCGGTGGCCAACGCATGGATCAGCTGTAATTCTGGCTGGATGATTCTGACTCAGAAAATGAACTGGACGATAGAGCGTCCGGATAACCTGAGTCGCAACGGCTGGTACTTTGTTCTGAGCAATCACCAGAGCTGGGTCGATATCCTGGTGCTTCAACACACATTGAATGGCCGCATTCCGCTGTTGAAATTCTTCCTCAAGCAGGAACTGATTAAAGTGCCAATCATGGGCGCTGCCTGGTGGGCTCTCGATTTTCCGTTCATGAAGCGCTACAGCAAGGAGTATCTGGCCAAGCACCCAGAAATGAAGGGCAAAGACCTTGATACCACGCGTGCCGCTTGTGAAAAGTTTAAAGACATGCCAACCAGTGTGATGAACTTTCTGGAGGGCACACGCTTTACCCAGAAAAAGCATGATGAAACAGGCTCACCTTTTAAACACTTGTTGAAGCCTAAGGCTGGCGGAATGGCGTTTGCCATGAGCGCTATGGGCGATCAGTTCCAGTCGATTCTGGACGTGACGATCAACTATCCGGACGGAATTCCGACCTTCTGGGATTTTATGCAGGGGAAAATGCCACGCTGTAACGTCATTGTCGAAGAGAAGCCGATACCGGCTGAACTGATTAACGGCGACTACGAAACAGACGACAGCTATCGCCTGCATTTCCAACAATGGGTTCAGAAACTCTGGGAAGAAAAAGATGCTCGTTTGGAGGCTCTGCGCAACGGCCAATAACCCCTGACCGCCACCGCCAGTCAGTTTGGTGTAACTGACTGGCGTTTAACCTGATTCCGACCACTGTCTTTGGCCTGATACAAAGCCATATCAGCACGTTTCAGCAGCCCCTCGTAATTATCCCCTGCCCGCGGAATTTCCGCAGCGACGCCAATACTCACAGTAGCCACGCTGTAGGGCGATTTAGCATGAGGAATATTCAGGCCCGCTATGGCCTCACAAAGCTCCTGCGCCAATTCTACGGCTTGATTCAGTGTTGTCTCAGGTAAAACGATAACAAACTCTTCGCCACCATAACGTGCACACACATCTCCCGGACGTCGGCAAAACTCTGCCATCTTCTGCGCAATGCTGCGCAGGCAGGAATCACCCTGCTGGTGGCCGTACTGATCGTTGTAAGCCTTAAACAAATCCACATCGACCATCAACGCAGCCAGAGGCTCGTTGCTGCGTAAACAGCGCCTCCACTCCTCTGATAACTGAGTTTCTGCGTGGCGTCGATTGGCGATTCCTGTCAGAGAGTCCGTCGTTGACAACTGCTGCAAGCGCCTGCCGAGATATTGCAGGCGATCAGCCTCAAGTGCCAGTAATCTGTTTTTGATAAAGTCTGTGCGGGTGCCGGACTCGATCGTGTACGACAAATACGACGCCATAATGACCAGAATTGCCCAGAAGAGGATGTAATAAGGCGCCATGGCGATTGCCAGGCTGTTCACTTCAGTCAGCTCAGCAGGCCCTGGCAGAAGAACAATAAACGCCGTATATGTCAGCAGCATTGCCACTGAGCAGGTAAACATCGCCCGGTAGTTGCTCCGCAGTCCGAGTAACGCAAAGACCTGCATAGGAATCATCCCCAGATGATAAAAATAGCCCCAGGGCAGATCAACGATATAGATATTCCAGAGCACAGATAGAAAGCAGATGTAGACGCCAACGACCAACGCGTACAGCGAGTATGGCGCAAAACGGCTGCGCGGAATCCAGATAATAGCCAGCATCAGCAGCACGGCAATCAGCACACGGATACTGAACAGCATCACCGACTGAGCACCACCAAAGGAGAAATCAGCCCAACCGAAAATTACAAAGACCAGCAGACCAGACATGATGACCCGCAGATCCACGTTAAAGAACTGACGGAGACGGAACGATTGATAATTGGCCTCTAACTCCGCTGGAAAGCGCCCGCCTGCTTTTTTACGCTCGATCAGGCTGGTTAGCATATTGATCTGGCTTTCAAGGGGCCTTAAGGTATCGCTGTCTCGCTGAACGTTGGAACTGGGCAACTTCTCTCCCGGTTTGCTGTCGTTAATACATCACATATCGGCCTAAGTTTAGCCCAACCAGAAATATTGTCACTGAGGAAACTATGAAGGTCTACGACGACATTACCCAGTCAATTGGTAACACGCCACTCGTGCGCATCCGTAAACTGACCCAGCACCCGCGTGTGTACGCCAAACTCGAGAACCGCAACCCGGCCCATTCTGTGAAGTGTCGTATCGGCGCTAACATGGTTTGGCAGGCTGAACAGGATGGCCTGCTGAAGCCGGGTATGGAAATTGTTGAGCCTACCAGCGGCAACACAGGTATTGCACTGGCCTTTGTTGCAACAGCTCGTGGCTACAAAGTTACCCTGTGCATGCCTGAAACCATGAGTGTAGAGCGTCGCAAAGTCATGCAGGCTCTCGGCGCTAATCTGGTGTTAACGGAAGGCCCGAAGGGTATGAAAGGCGCCGTTCAGAAGGCCGAGGAGCTGCTCGCTGAGGCCCCGGATACTCGCATCATGCTGCAACAGTTTGAGAACCCGGCGAACCCGGCTATTCACGAAAAAACCACCGGCCCTGAGATCTGGAATGACACCGACGGTACTGTCGATGTTATCGTCGCAGGCGTCGGCACAGGCGGCACCATCAGTGGTTGCGCTCGCTACCTGAAAAGCCAGAAAAGCACTATTGAGGCGGTTGCCGTTGAGCCTGCAGATTCAGCCATTATTGCCCAAAAGATTGCTGGCGAAGAGCTGACTCCGGGCCCACATAAAATTCAGGGCATCGGCGCCAACTTTATTCCGGGAAACCTCGACATCTCACTGTTGGACCGTGTCGAGCCGGTCTCCAATGATGACTCCATGGCGATGGCACACCGGCTGATGTCAGAAGAAGGGATTCTTGCTGGTATTTCCTGTGGTGCTGCGATGATTGGCGCCCTGCGCCTGGCGGAAGACCCTGCTTACGCAGACAAAACCATCGTTGTCGTGCTTCCCGATTCCGGAGAACGGTATCTGACTTCCCCTCTGTTTGAAGGCTTCTTCAACCACTGAGATGACTGATTTCTTCGGTCAATCCATGCTGCTGGATGGCAGCATGGAATACTTCCCGCAATGGATGGATCGGCGCGAAAGCAATGCTCTCCTGGCCCGCCTGCAATCTGATATTGACTGGCAGCAGCCCAGCATCACTCTATATGGAAAAAGTCACCCCATTCCCAGACTGCAGGCCTGGATGGGAGATGAACCTCATACATACCGGTATTCAGGTACGGACTTTACCTCCGAGATCTGGCCTGATTATCTGGCGTCGTTAGCAGAACATGTCGGTGGTATTGCAGGGGTTGAATTCAACTCGGTGTTACTGAACCTATACCGCAACGGGCAAGACAGCATGGGCTGGCACAGTGACGATGAGCCCGAATTAGGGGCAGCCCCTGTCATTGCGTCATTGAGTCTGGGCGCGGAGCGGGACTTCACACTCAGACGCAGCGGCACCACCCGTCAGGCGCACAGCCTGCTCCTTCAGCACGGCAGCCTGCTGATCATGAAAGCGGGAATGCAGTCCCGTTGGCAACACGCTCTGCCACGACGCGCACGTGTCACAGAGCCACGCATCAACCTGACCTTCCGCAGAATTACTGCCGTCTGAACTCAGCCTGTAAACGCAGCATCAGTACTGGCGTTGGCTCCCAGTCGTTTTCACGCGTCCAGACATACTGAGGATGCAATTCAGCAAACATCCAGTCGTGATAAATACGGCGCCGCAGACGCACGCCAAACTCATAGGCATCGAACGTAGCTCCGAACTCGGTATCTCCCGTCGCCCGGGCCAGGACCGCGTACGCGTAAATCGGGTTAATTTCATGGTAAAGGCCCGCACCGTACATCAGAGTAAAGTAATCGTTATTAAGAAGGTATTCGCTTTCCATCTCGTAACGAAACAGCCTCTGCGTATCAATAGGGCGGTCAAAGGTCAGCTCAGTAACAGAGCCATAACCATCCGTGGTGTAATAATTCAGCTCCTGACGGAAGGTAAAATTCCAGTAGTCAAAATACACGGGACGCTTAGCGCGAAAACGTACGAACGGGT
Organism: Thalassolituus sp. UBA3500; assembly: GCF_002377545.1. Classification (NCBI taxonomy): domain Bacteria; kingdom Pseudomonadati; phylum Pseudomonadota; class Gammaproteobacteria; order Oceanospirillales; family Oceanospirillaceae; genus Thalassolituus; species Thalassolituus sp. UBA3500. The sequence continues at coordinate 105,395 of NZ_DFQB01000021.1, forward strand.
CGGGTGGAATCCCCCAGCGGATACCAGCATCGACTGAAGAACTCCAACGCTCGGTCTGCTGGATAATAAATCGCAGTGCCGAACTGTAAGTAACATTATCCGGACTCTCTAATACCTGCGATTCGCGAACGTCTTCATCTTCCGATTCCAATAGAAGATTTAATCGGTCGTTAGTGTGGGGCAGTTCAATATTCAGGCTGACACCAAATTTATAATCTACCGGATCGCCTAATTCCCGGCGGGTAAAGAACGAAAACTTTGCATGACTACCCTGCCCCTGAATGTCTGTAACATCATCATTAAAAAAGCGGTCAACAAAAAAACTATCGATACCACCGGACAGATTATCCAGATGATCAACCAGCCAGCGACGCGACCTTTCAGCCATATCATCGGTGACTTCGGTCTGAACATTTTCTGTCGCTTCAGACGCCTCTGGCCACACTGTACCGTATGGAATAAGAGACGGCTCATCGAAGTCGCTGGCCAGACAGTCTGACATATAAAAAACAAACAGCCATGCTATGAATAATCTGCCGCAAACCATCAGATAGGGTCGTGATGAATCAGGATTTCAGCCCGGGGAAAACGCTCAAGGATTCGCTGTTCAAGCACTTCACCCGTCGCATGTGCCTGTTTTAATGATTGCTCAGCAGCCAACTCGAGATGAAACTGAACGAATTGCACTACACCTGACTGACGCGTTTTAAGATCATGATAGCCGAGTACACCTTCGGTCGAATTGATGATATCAATCAAGGCAGCCTCATCATCGGCGTCGAGAGACTGATCCATTAACACGGCCAACGCCTCTTTCACGATGGTAATCACTCCGTATACCAATATTGCCGCTACCAGTAGTGCGATGACAGCGTCAAGCCATAATACGCCCCACATAGCGCCGACCAGAGCAACAATAACGGCGATATTCGTCAGAATATCACTGAAGTAATGCGCTGAATCTGCCTTTACTGCCAACGACCCTGTTTTACGCCAGACATAGCGCTGGTACATCACAAGACACACGGTAGCTAACGTAGAAAAAGCCATCACGCCGATACTTTCAGGCAGCGCTGTTAATTCCTGAGGCTTCAGCAGACGGTCAATAACATGAAGAAGCAACATGGTTGCAGAGCCAAGAATAAAGGCCGACTGCATTAAGGCAGCAAGACCTTCGGCTTTACTATGACCAAACGGGTGTTCGTCATCCGGGGGCATTAATGCGTAGCGAATAGCGAAAAAATTAATCAGTGACGCGGCGATATCCATCAGGCTATCGAGTAATGACGAAAGAACACTCGCGGAATCACTGGCAGACCAGGCAGCGGCCTTAGACAGAAGCAGAGCCGTCGCAGTCACCAGAGAGGCTGCTGCCGCCCGCTTTATTAAAATTCCATGGTCTTTTGCTGTCATTAAATGGTCCCCTGCCAGATTTAGCGCGTGTGCATTATGCCAGATCCATTGAATTTCTGATGCTCCTGAGGCGATTATCCCACTGAAACCCTGTGACCTGGTTCAACTTAGCACTAAGAAAACCTTGATTTCGATATCAAATCGACTAAAGATGGCATTTTTGCATAACAATAATACAGCCATGCTCATAAAAAGTGCCCTCATTGTTGATGACTCCAAATCTGCGCGCCTGGTATTGCAGCGTCTTCTTGCGCGTATTCAGGTCAACGTCGACACCGTCGAGAGTGCCGAAGCAGCATTGGCTTTTCTCGAACATCGTCAGCCCGACATAATATTTATGGATCATATGATGCCGGGCATGGATGGTCTTGAAGCGACCCAGATGATTCGTGCAAATCCGAAAACCTCAGCCATTCCGACGATTATGTACACGTCAAAAGATGGTGAAGACTATTTCCGGATCGCTCTGCAAAAAGGCGCTAACGGTGTTCTATGCAAGCCTGCCGACCAGGAGGCCGTGATGGCGGTTATCCGCTCTCTCGATAAACCCGCTGCAAATGACGCCAGTAAGGATGTGACTACTTTGCCCACCGCTGCAATTCCTCTCGTTGAAATTGATCGCCTGGTGCAAAAGCATCTCAGGAGTGCCCTCACTGAGGCCAAAGGAGAAATTACTGCAGGTATCGATACAACAGCCTCTCAACTTCAGCAGCACCAACGTCATCAGCTCGAAGTGATGCGGCGTCAACTTCAGCAACAAGTGGGCGAAGTGCAGAAAGAGCTGGATGCCGAATTTGAATCCGAACGGCTGTTCAACCGCACGAAAACTGCGAATCAGAAGCTGGCAGCCGCCGTTGCCGACCGCATGGTTAAACGCGCCACAGACGAAGTAACCAGCAAGCTTCAGGTGCAGAAGATGGCGTTTGATTCTGCACTCGAAGATCATCGGCGTGCTACCGCCAGAATGGTCAGGTCTACTGCCCTACGAGCCGCTATTGCAGGGGCCTCTATCGGTGTTCTTGCCGCCGTGCTGGCCGCATCGGTGATACGCTGATTCACGCCTTCGCGCTGAACTGACTTTCCTTCCCGTTGTCATCAATTTAGACTGACTGTGAGCTTACTCTGATCCAGTAAGCATTATGACAACAACAGGGATATAAATATGCTGATCCGTCTGCTACTTATCGTCACACCGTTTTTACTCGCTTCCTGTGCCGCCCCGGCACCGCTCGCTGTCGCGGGTGCCGGAGCGTATGAAGTCGCCAAATATGAAGAAAACATCCGTCTGCGTGCCGCCGCAGCTCTGAAAGAAGAACCAGATCTGCTTACCTTTTCTATTCAGGCAATCGCACGCGGTCAAACAGAAAAAGCTGTTGATACCTATATGATGGGTTACAACAATCCGGAATACAGCGATAACATGAAATCTCTGGCGCTGTACCAGATTGGCCTGATGTACATGAACAGCTTCAACGATCAGCGCGATGATGCTAAAGCCCGGGAATTCTTTACCAAGCACCGCCAGGAGTTTCCATCCTCCCGCATTTCAAGCCGCATCCAGTCTCACCTGGCACAACTGAACAAGCGCGCAGAAAATCCAGTTTTTGTACCGGCAAAAGAGCTCCTGAATAATCTGAATCGCGAAGAGCTACTGGCAAGACCCAATATCCCTTACGACGATGAGCTTAACCCGATGAGTGAGCGTGCGATTACTGAAAATCGCATCGACGAGGCCGTGACCGTATACACCATCGTTTACGAAAATGAAGCGTCGGGCAAAGAGATTCGTGCCAAGGCTCTGTACCAGATGGGTTTGATTTATATGAGCCCGTATAACTCTCAGAGCAGCCGACTTAAGGCACTGGAATACTTCCGTGTTATTACCGATGAATTCCCGGACGTAAGCATTCGACCAAACGTTGACCTGCGCATTACTGAACTGCTGAATGCTCAGTAATACGTGAGAAACAGCTCTCAGATCACCCGGCAAACATATCGCCGGGTGATTACTCCTGAATCAGACCCGAACGGCTGATGAGTGATGCCGCATAGGTTTTTAATAATCGTATCCTGACGGCAACCGGCTCTTCCGAGCATCTTGCCTTCAATGCTTCCACCGGCAGAACCCTATCTTCAGGACACTGCCAATTCAGATTCTGATAAAGCTGATAGTCATCCTGCAAAATCCGTAGAGCCGCATAATTCACCGGAAATAACGTCTTCATCTGATCAATCGCGCTATCGGTTGCTGTCGCCATCCGGGTGGCGTCCTGCATCTCATCCATGGTCAGTGGCATGCCAAAACAAATCCGGATTTTTCCTTTCTGCCCTTTCATTCCAAGCAGAATGCTGTGGGTGTCTTCACCCTCGGCCTTCTCGTAATAGCCCTTTTCCTCCAGAGCTACCAGCTCCCGCGCTTTCAGCACATCACAGGGGTCCCACTCATACTGAACCAGCACAGGGACCGGTCGCAGCCGCTCCATGACCTCCGGAAAGCTGAGTCGATCATCCCTACCACTGAGGGACAGCATCTTCAGCACAGCGGTATCGGTGTGATCAAGGTTATCTTTCGCTCGACCTTCTCTTTGTGCCAGCCACACCGAGTGCCCCTCCTCAAGAGAGTGACGAATGTACCCTGACAGTTTCTGGAATTCTTTTAAACGGGTTCGGCGATCCGTAATTGAGCGCTTAACGATAAAGCTTTTATTTAACCTCATCAGGTCTGCAAGCACTGGATTGGACAGTAAGTTATCCCCGATCGCGATCCTTGCCGTTGGCCAGCCTGAAGCCACCAGGGCGTATCCGACTAGTGTGGGGTCCATGGCAATGTCGCGGTGATTGGAAAGCCAGAGGTACGAGCGTGCCTGCTCAAGATGTTCTAAACCGTGAATCTCTACATCCGAAGTGGTGGACTCAATTAACGCAGTAATCCAGTCTTTCAGCCAACCCTGAAAAGCGTCCACGGTTGTCATTGGAGCAAAGTGACGGCGAAGCTGCCACCCGACCATATTGGTCAATAGTCGCTGGGACCATTGTGGGTAACGTTTAAAACGATAAGAGACTAACGCCCGGTGCAACTCAAACGATTGTCCGAGTCTCTCCAGAACCTGCCTGACTTCTTCGTCATTGTATGGCCGTATGTCATGATAACGGTCCTCTTCAATGTCACTCATGATGCCCCGAATCCCGACCTGTTTCTCTCTGTGGTAACATCGCTACCTTATACGACAGAGCCACGGCAGAAAACTGCGGAGTAGAATGTATGATCGGTGAATGGAACCCTTCAGCGACAACAACAGAGACAGAGACCTTACCGACGAACGACGAGTTGCGGCAACTCGCAGCTGCAAGCGGCACCCCCGCCGACGTCTCTGAACCTTTGCGAACACGCGCGGCAAACTGGATTCGCAACGACCAGAGTGAATGGGAACAGGCTATCTCGGAACTGGAAGACGCTGAGCTTATTAACGTCGCCTATTTCTACATCCGCGCCGAGCAGACACTGAGCGGATTTGAATCAGGTGCAAATAATCCGGCAATCCGTATTTTCAGATACCTGAAATCACAGGGCCGTAAACCCGATAAAGACATCGTGCGTAAAATGAAAGCAGAGACGGATAATCGCTTTATACCGCACGGCGATGCTCTGACCTGAAACTGTCAACCAGTTGCTTCAGGCGTTGCGGATGTACCGGTTTGAGCAGGTAATCAATCGCCCCCGCCTGGAGAAACTCGAGCTTCTGCTCTTCCAGGGCGTCTCCCGACAGAGCAACAACCGGTAGCGCCTCATAACCTGACAGCCCGTGAATACGGCGCATGGTTTCTATGCCATCCATGCCCGGCATGTGCCGGTCCATAATGACCAGCTCTGTTCCAGAGTTGTTGGTCAGATACTCGAGTGCTTCAGCACCACTGCTGCGCACCACCACCTGACATTGCTGCCGCTTGAGCAATTGCTCCAATACTTTCTGATTCACCGGATTGTCTTCCACCAGAAGTACCTGCAACAGATACATAGATGACCGGGCCACTGGCTCAGATCTTACATTGGCCGGGCTAAGAACCTGATCGCGTAAAGGATCTGACTCAATTACACGCCCCAGCAATGAACTGAGATGGCGATGAGCGACCGGCCATGCCCAGGCCCCATGAACAAGATCCGCGGGCGGCTGCCAATCTTCGGAAAAGCTTTCATCGCAACTCACACATAGCTTCACGTCACCCAAGGCATCATATTGGAGGCGCATATCGGGTGCGGCAAAGAAGCGGCGGGACAGCACCAGCACATCGGGTTTATCAACCAGCAGAGCCGATATGCAGTCTCTGAGTCGATCAAATCCGAGCACATTCATGCCCATACGCCCCGCAACTCCCATGACGAAAGAGCGGTTTACCGCAAAAGAGTCAGCCACCCAGAGTGTCCTGCCACGATACTCCTGTTCAGTAGCCACAGTCGCGCCCACGAGAGTCGCGGTTAACGGAATATTCATCCAGAAACAGGAACCAATCCCCGGCGTGCTAGCCACGCCAATATTTCCGCCCATCGCTTCGACAAGGCGCTTACATATGTTCAGCCCAAGACCCGTCCCTCCAAGAGCGCGGGAACGCTCATCGTGCGCAGCACTGTACTCATCAAAGAGAAACGGTGCCAACGATGGTTCAATACCGCGGCCCGTGTCTTCCACCGAGAAGCGTATATTGTCGCCATCTTTGTCAGATTTCACGAGACGCAGAATGACATGGCCCTTGTCTGTGAACTTGAGGGCGTTATTGAGCAAATTGATCAGAATCTGACTCACCCTGAGCGGATCACCCATGACATGCCCCGGCACATCATCGTCGCAAAACAACTGCAGCGCGATCCGCTTCTCAGAGGCCTTACCCTGCACGATCCCCAGCACCCGTTGCGCCAGCGCCGGCAGATCAAACTCTTCCCGGACAAGCTGAAGATGACCACTCTCGATTCTGGAAACATCCAGTGCATCATTGACGATAGCAAGTAGGTGATCTGCACCTTGCTGCAGGTTATGTAAATAATTTTTCTGATGTGTGCTCAGCGGGGTTCCCCCCAGCAGACTGAGGGCACCCAGCATGGCATTCAGCGGCGTGCGGATCTCATGACTCATGCTGGCCAGAAAGCGACGCTTGGCCTGATAACCCGACTCGGCAACCGCTTTCTCAGCCTTCAATTTTTCTTCAACTTCTTTAAGTTCAGATATGTCGCTACTGATGATCAGTAAAGATATAACCCGTCCATCCCGTACAATCGGCACAAGCTCGTTACGCAGGTGTACCGTAGTATCGTCAGCATCAACGCTAAGGCAGTAAGAAACGGGTTGACGGGAAACGACAGCATCTTTCAATCTTTGACTGAAGGTGCTCAGAGCAGTCCCCGAAAGAAAGTTCTGAACCTGCTCACCTTTAATCAGGCGGTCTGCACCCGGGGTATGGATGCCCGTGCCGGCACTCATAATGGTACCGTCAGGGCGGATCTCGGCGACAACGCCGGGAAAGTGCTTCCAGAGGATATCAGCGCGGTCTTTCTCGCGCTGGAGATCTATCAGTGACAGGCGCTGCTGAGACATTCTGGTCAGGAGCACCATAACAGTGGCCAGAAGCGCAATAATAACCACATACGTCCAGTACATTGACGTCACGCTCCCGGATAGTACAGTCAGGACTGGGCTGAACGCCCGACTACATCACGCGGCCTGATTACTGGTCAGCTGCAGTATGAACTGCTGCTGATCCTGCGGCCAACGCAGATGTAGCCATCCATCTTTCAGCCCCTGAACCCCGTCACCCGAGCCACATATTGAGATACAGAGCATCTCTTTGTGGTCACCGTCGCGCACCACACGTCTCACCGACTCTTCAAACTCCGGTCGGGTGATCGCGATAGCTGCCGGCTGGTTCTGACTGATCAGAAAGCCAAAGTGGACGGGGTCCTGTGTTACCAGGAGGTCCCAGCCAGCTCGTCGGACGCAGGAAGCGATCTCTGTCGAGACCTCATCCACATCCGCCAGCAGTACGAGTTTATGTCCGCCACTGTCGAGCTCTTCCGGTACCGGCATATTGTTATTGTTGAGGAAATCAACAAAGCTCTCTACCGGAATTCGGTTATCGCCACGACCTGGCAGTTTGTATGCATCCAGGTGGCCGCGTTCGATCCAACGGATCACTGTACGGAAGTTAACTCCGCAGTATTTGGCGACTTCACCTGTTGTCAGCGCTTGTTTTTCCCTCACAGCAATCTCTCGATAGGTAACTACACTCAATCCAGTATAGATAGCCTTCTGCGTTTGCAAGGATAAATTAACAGGAATTTACAGAGTTCTTATTCCGGGCCAAAAAGTGGCGGACTACACTTCTACAAAAGGAGAAGCAGCAACTATGCAGATCAATGTACTTTTAGTAGACGATGAGCCCAGCATCATTCAGGCTCTACGCCGTATGCTCAGGTCGCAGGACTGGAACCTGTTTGAGGCAAACGATGGCGAAGAAGCACTCGACGTACTTCGTCGTGAGCATATTCATGTCATGGTCACAGACTTTAAGATGCCACGCCGTGATGGTATTTCCCTATGCCACGAAGCCAGAAAGGTATCCCCATACACCTACCGCTTACTGTTATCTGGTCAGGTCGATTACTCCGCCTTACGTGAAGCCTGGCATGCAGGGGATGTCCACCGTTTTGTAGCTAAGCCGTGGGACAACACCCTGTTGACCATCGATATTGAAGAAGGTGTTCGCCAGCAAAGCCTGCTTGGGTATGTCCACCAGTTTCAACAAGCCCTGACAGCGGATTCAGCAGCTTTTCTGACGGACAGTAATTGGATCATCCGGCTCGCGAGCCCGGAACTATGTAAAGCACTGGCCATCAGAGAAGAGGACCTTCAGGGGCTGAATCTGTTCTCACCAGCCTGCTCCGCAGCTGGGGTTACTCTGGAGGCAGAGGTAACCCGCCAGATCGAAGCTGGAGCTACCTGGCTTGGTCACTTTACCCTCCTGGACAACGAACGTCAGCAACTGCCCTCATCTATGGCCATCAGCCCCCTGGGAGCGCAGTATCGCCTATGCGTCTGCGACCTGAGCTCATCCGTTTTCAACACGCCAGCGGCAGAAAATACGAATGTCGATCACTTGGCGGAATCAGCCTCAGAATCACTTCCAGCCGCCGCCCTTCATATTCAGTTCGAGCATGAACTGGTTGGCGATCTCAGTGCTTCGGCGCGCTTGTTCTCTGATCTGAAAAGCATTTGTCGTCAAGGGCAGGACCTCTATCACATGCCTCAGCCCAATGAATTTCTGATCGCAGCCCGGGATGCATCTTCAGTGTCGGAACTTCAGGATTTCGCCGCGGCAATGGAAACCGATGGGCGGCTTCCAGCAGCCAGCATGACACGACACGAAGCCCCCTCTGATTCCGACTACGAGTCCTGGCTGCGAGAAAAACTTGGCTTGAATACCCGCCAGGCAAGCTCTACGGTCGAAGAGCAGACAGTGCTTCCTGTATTTGGTCTGCACGGTGAAATTCTGGGTGTAGAAAGTCAGCAGCTGGGTAACTATAAAGAGGCTGACTGGCAGTCCTGGCTGACCACAGTCGTGACAACCTGGCAATCTCACTTCAGTGGCCCGGTAAGGGTTATTCTCGACAGCCACAACGCATCGGCTGAATCAGTTCGTGAGTTTCTGCCAGCGTTAGAACAGGCACGTACGCTTCACCCAATCGAAGTGTCAATGATCCTCAGTGAAGAGCAGCTGCTGAGTGAACAGGAAGAAGATATTCTGCTTCATGGTGAACTGGTCCATCACGATATTACGCGGATGATCCGTCATTTTGGCCGTAGTTTCCTGAACGCCCGACAGATTCTCAGCCTGCCTATTGGCGGTATCACCCTTGCACCCGAATTCCTGACCCGGATGCAGGAACCCAAAAATGCAGTTCAGGGAGGACGACTCCTACAGAAACTGCATGACGAAGGAATGGTGATTTATGCAGGACACATCCAGCACTCTGAACTGCTGGCAACCTCCCATAAAGCACGTATCGACTGGTTAAGCGGCAATGTATTGAGCCCTGAAGTCAGCATCAGCGAGCTGCACTGGTTCAGCCCAGACGCCACCCTGGGCTGAAGATCGTCAAGGAGTTTCAGTCAGGCTTATGGCGGTGCGCCGGGTCGTGTATCATGAGGAAAAAGGAGACGCCCGTGAACAAAGACCAGATGTACCACAACATCGCCCTTGCCTGCCTCAAAACTCTTAGAGAGGGAGGCAACGCAGAAGCAGAAGACAAAGTTAAAGTTCTCTATAACGCCATTGACGAGGCATTTGAATCGCAATTTGCCCTGATGGTTGCGGAACTGGAAGACGCCCGCGCGCGTCTTACTCATATCGCCGCGCTGGACCCTGCACATCACTCTCTGGACGATGCTCAGGCAATCGCTAGCGCAGACGGCACAGCCCACTAATTAAAACGACTTTTACTGCAGCAGGAGTTGGCATGTTCTCGCCTCGCTACTGGACTTTTATTCTTATTGTATTGGCAGCTTTTGGATACTCTATGTTCCGCATCTCACAATCCCCTGACCTGATCGTAAGCCCTGCTGACGCCTACAGTTACCGATACATGGAACTGGAAAACGGTCTGAAGGTAATGCTCGTGAGGACTCCAGAGGCAGACAAAGCAAGTGCGGCGTTGAGTGTGAATGTTGGCAGCATGGACGATCCTGAAGGTCGCGAAGGTCTTGCTCATTTTCTTGAGCATATGCTGTTTCTTGGCACCGAGCCTTTTCCTGAACCTGACGAGTATCAGCAGTTTATAAAACAGAATGGAGGTAGCCATAACGCCTTCACTTCCTACGCTCAGACAACCTATTTCTTTGACGTCGACAATGAACAACTGAGTGGTGCGCTGGAACGTTTCGCCCCCTTCTTCATCTCACCGACGTTTAATGAAGCCTACGTTGACCGAGAAAAAAACGCCGTTCATGCTGAGTACAGTGCCAACCTCAAAGAGGATGGGCGCCGTATTTTCTCAGCGCAGAAAATGGCGATGAATCCGGAATTTACATTTTCCAACTTTTCGACGGGCAACCTGGACACACTCAGCGACCGCGATGACAGTAAAATCCGCGACGAGCTGATTAGTTTCTATAAGACCCACTACTCTTCTGACCGCATGACTCTCGTTATTGCTGGTGATTACGAACTTGATCAGCTGGGCAATAAAGCGCGTAACCTTTTTTCTGATGTTCCGAAAAGAGATGTTCATTTCGAACGGCCAGATGTTCCCGTATTCGTACCGGAACAACTGCCACTTGATATGCATATTAAGCCGGTCAAAGAAATCCGAGAGCTTCGCTTTACCTTTCCTCTGCCAGAAATCCTTTCACAATATCAGCACAAACCAGTCCAATTGCTTTCAAACCTGATTGGTCACGAAGGTGATGGCAGTATTCTTGCGCTACTGAAGAAAAAAGGCTGGGCTGAATCACTCAGTGCTGGGCGCTCTCTGAGCACCCGTCACGCATCCACCATGGTCGTCGGTATTGGCCTGACCAAGTCCGGGCTGCTTCATCAGGAAGAAATCACCTCCATCCTGATGGAATATATTGATCTGATCCGCACTAACGGCATCCCGGAGTACATCAAAGAAGAGCAAAAGATGCTCAATGAAATGACCTTCCGTTTTCAGGAGCATGGGCCCATTTCAAACTACACCACACGCCTGAGCAGTAACATGCTGATATTCCCTGTCGAGGATACTGTTTACGGCGATTACCGCTCCGAGCCGGCATCTGATGAGTTGATGAGCAAGTACCTATCAAACCTGACCGCGGACAACATGCTGCGCGTTCTGATCGCACCAGGAGTCGACACAGACACGACTGATCCCTGGTACGGAACCGAGATTAAAATACGTCCGTCGGATTACCGGAAACCAGAAACCTCTGAGTGGACCGGCGCACTGCATCTGCCCAAAGCCAACCCATTCGTACCGGAGAATCTGGAGACTGCCCCTGGCGAAGCATCAGACACACCGGAGCTGGTCGCATCCGAAAACGGTTACCAGCTCTGGTATTACCCCGAGCATGAGTTTGATGCACCCCGCGCTCAGGTACTGATCAGCATCAAAGTACCGGAGATTAAAGACAGCGCTGAGCAACGTGTTCTTGCGCGTCTCTACGCGCGAACGGTCACAGAGGCTCTCAATACCTACAGCTACCCTGCCAGTCTTGCAGGATTAAACTACCGCCTCTCAGCCACCAGCGACGGGCTGGAAATCGCGGTTGGCGGTTATTTCGATAAGCTACCTGTTCTTCTTGAACAGATATTTACCGAAATGAAAAACATGAACATCAGTGGCGAAGAGTTCAATCGTTATCAGGCAAGTCTGATCCGTGCGCTGGAAAATAACCTGAAAGCGCGCCCCTACCAGCGGACTCTGGCGGACCTGAAAAACTGGATCATTGAGCCGTCTTTCAGTGATACGGATCTCTTACCGGTTGTGAAATCAGCCACGAAAGAAGCGCTGGAACAGTTTGCTGCTCAATTAGGGAACACGCTTTCTGTGACAACGTATGTGCACGGTACGCTAAGTGCTGAATCTGCAGAAAATATTGGTGCAATCACTCAGAAATATTATCCCGCCAATACCGTGACCGATGCAGATTCAAGACTATTGAAAGCGCCCGCCGGACAATATCAGCAAGCCGTCGTTCAGGACCATCCTGATAAAGTGATGACTCTGTACCTGCAGGGCTCTGACACCTCAGATATGGCCCGTGCAGAAGCTGGTTTGTTGGCTCAGATGATTTCATCGCCCTACTACCAATATATGCGTACAGAACAGCAACTGGGTTACATTGTGTTTGCTACCGCGTATCCGCAAAAGTCTGTTCCGGGTCTGTTATTCATCGTTCAATCGCCGACAGCCAGTCCCGAAGAAATGATGAATCACAGTCGCATATTCTTCCGCGATTACGAAGGTAAGCTGGAGACAATGTCTGATGAAGAATTCGCCTTGTTTCAAGAAGGGCTGATTACGCGCCTGACCGAAAAGCCTAAAAACATGGGAGAAAAAGCCGCCAACTTCTGGGCAGATCTCTCGACGGAAAGATATACCTTTGATACCCGCCAGGCGATCGCGGATGAAGTCGTTAATATTACTAAGACACAGATTCTGAACCTGTATCGCAGAGCCGTATTGAACAACGAATGGAGCTGGTTGCTGTTCGAGAAAGGTGGAAAAGTTAATGATATGACGGCTCTTGAGACGCTTGACCGCAGCAGCCTGGAGCAGTTTGAGCTTCCTGAGTACCCACTACCTGCCGTAAGTGGAGGACATACGACAGAAGATGGTGGAGACGATCAGGATTCCGCTGAATAATTCGATAAGGAGAGAATATGAACGCGTTTATTACCGGAGCAGCCTCCGGTATTGGCAGAGCAACGGCAGAAGCCTTGATTAACCGTGGCTGGTCTGTCGCACTTGCAGATCTCTTTACCGATGATCTTGACGCTGTGCAGGCTCAGGCGCCTGGACGCGTCCATATTTATAAGCTGGATGTGACGGATGCCGACGCTTTCGAGCAATCAGTAAGTGATTTTGCGGATAAACATCACGGACAACTAAGGCTTCTGTTTAACTGCGCTGGCGTACTTGAGGTCAACCGTTTCACCGACATCAGTCGTGAGCGCCACCAACAGATTCTTGATATCAATATTAAAGGCGTAATTAATGGCTGTCAGGCAGCTTACCCTTACCTGAAAGCAGCACCTGAAGGTCAGATTATTAATATGAGCTCTGCATCTGCAACTTATGGCATCCCCGAGTTTGCAGTGTATTCAGCATCGAAATTTGCCGTGCAGGGCTTAACCGAAGCGCTCAATCTTGAGTGGCGAAAAGACGGCATTCATGTCGGAGACGTAATGCCTCCTTTTGTGAAGACACCGATGCTGACATCTCAAAAACATGGCGCCCATATTATCGACGCCCTCGGTGTCAACCTGACCGCCGAGGATGTGGCTGAAGCAGTGATGAAACAACTGTCAAGGAAGCTAACACACAGGACAGTCAGCCTGCAGTTTACCCTGCTGTATCTGTTAGGCCAGATCAGCCCCCGCCCAGTGACCGGCTGGCTGATTCGCCTGCTGAGCCGGAGCTGAGCCTCCGGGTAAATTATGCAGTTTCTTCCGGGGTTTGAGTCCCCGGAGGGTTCACATCGAGAAGATAATGTCCATGCACTGATTTGCTGCTCAGGTCGACCACCACCACCATAGCAACACCCTGATACTGGCTATTGATCAGTACATGCTCATATTCGTTTCCCATGCGGTAAACGTGGGTCACCTGACCTTCACGGCAATCAAATATGCCAAAATGCTCTGCTGGGATCGCCTGCACATAAATCCAGAAATCCGGAGTGGGTGTGCTGTCCTCTACCCGCGCAGGAGAGAAATGCGTGGCTTTAAACTCTTCAGGTGTTAGTAATCGGGTCTGCATCAGAATAGGTTCTTTAGTTTATCTTTCGCTTGATCTTTCAATTCTTTCTTCCTTGCCTCTGCTTCTTTCCGCGCTTTCTCTTCTGCGGCTGCTTTTTCAGCGTCGAGCTTTTCCCTCGCTTCACGTTCCTGCTGTGCTTTAAAGTCTTCCAACTCAGCTGAAGCGAGATCTTTCAGGGCGGAGAGTTTATCATCAAGCGAACCTTCCATCGCGGCTAACAGTTGCAGTTCGTCTGCATATTCACCTGCATATTCTGACATGGTGTCATTCAAACGGTTTTTCAGCCTCTGCTCAAACTCATCCTGCTTGGCACGAATACGCTGACTGATTGCGCTATTAATCTGGCGATCCAGGTCCGACCCAAAAGATACATCCGGATTCTTCAGGCGCCCAGTCACTCCAGCGTCGACATTAAAGGTATTGATGCCCTGTAGCGCGCCATTAAGCTCTCGTGCAAACAGAGTCTGCCCGTCACCGGTGAACTTCGCCTGCGTAACATTGGCGTCAAGGTCGGCGTCCAGTTCGCCTCTGATGACCTCTGCAGTGGCATCCAACTTCACTCGTGAAGACGCAAGCTTTGCTCCCGCGACACCGAGATTCAACGGCGCCATTTTCCAGTCACTGATAGCGAGCGTCAGAGTGTCTTTCGAATTACCAAGAGTATGATTCAGTACCAGACGTCCATCCAGATCACCGATTTTCTGCAGTCCATCACCGCTGGCCGTAAACACCGCAGGTCGACCAGTTACAGTCTGTTGGTGAGTAATATCACGCCCGGAAATAACCAACTGGCCTCCATCAAACGGGCCGGTCAGTCGTGCAGATCGAATCATAAAATCTGGCCATGGATCGTCACTCGGAAAGTGTACGAAACGCCCGGCTAGCCGTGGCGCTTTTTCATCTTCCTGTTCGGCCGCGTCCTCCTCGCTGTCTGACTCGAGGTATGGCTTTATCTTTTCATACCAATACAGGGCCTCTCGGGCCCAGTTAGCAGCATCATCACCGAACAGCAGTCCGGTGATATTGGATACCCCAGCGCCACTCAGCTGATATTTGTCTTTCAGGTAGGCAAGATCCTCGGACGGAGCATTGCGAAGCGCAGCAAGCTTCTCAGACACTTCAGACTTGGCAGAACGAACAACATCACGAGCGTCTCGGACTGCCTCGCGATCCTGCTTAAACTGCTCTTTAAGATCATCCAGTTTCTTCTTCCGTTCACGAAAGTCTTCTAAAGACTCCAGCCGCCCGGATGTAATGGCTCTAATACGGTCTTCGTACTCGGCAATTGAATTATCGTCAGGAACCTTGTCAAAGGCCTGGTCGACACGTTGACTGTTTTCACTCCATGCAGACTTCAGGGCTTCACCGGCCTGGGGTGTGCCCAATGTCTCTCTGGCCAACACTTCGTCAACAGATGGCAGTGCTTCAGACGCTTTCTCTTTCAATGATGGTGATTTTTCTTCCTCATCCTCGGTCGTTACGACCTCTAGTGCGCCACTGGTTTCACGCTCTGTATGAAACCTCAAATTCGATACCGACAGTTCATTGCTGATCGCTTTACCGATCATCAGCGGTGCCAGCTCAAGGTCCGCAATGGCTTCATCGAATTCAAGCAGATTCATCATGGGCGCGCGTGCATCTGCAACCTGCAACCCTTGAAGACGAACGCCTAAAGGCGAGAGGGTAACGTCTGCATCATCAACGGTGACTTTAGCGCCAGCTAATTTGGTGCCCGCGAATTCAATTCCAGACTTAATAAGAAACGGCAGCAGGAAAATAAACAGGGCAGCAATCAAACCCACGACAGCCAGGAAGCCCAAGAGGCCTGACCAGCGCATCCATTTAGTCATGAATACTCCGAAAATTTGCTGTAGATAGACCAGAACTTAGTCGCTTTGAGTGCCTGAACAATTTTTAAGCGGTTAACCCAGTTCAGAACACGCTTACGGTACTGCAGAATAAGAATACGGCTGACCAGCGTCACAGGTACCAATAAGCAAACTGAAATAACGAGCCCCCCCATCGCCACCGTGTTATTGAAAGACGATATTCTCATCCAGTCATTCTGGTACAGCTGAGTCCAGGTATCGGTGAGCGAGGGTAAGGTTAAGAAGTATTCACCCAGTTCTGCCGATACAGGATCGAGTAGATAACCAATAGCAGAAAATACAACCACGCCCAGAATAAAGGCACTGAAGTTGACGCGAAGAATACAGGCCAGAAGTAAAACAACGAGATTGATCAGAGAGAATAAAGGCGTAAACCCGGGGATCATAGCCAACGCAAAGCCAAATGCGACTTGGCCCGGTGCAGCTTCTGAATTCAGAGCTTTAAATAGTCTTGCAAGTAACGACAGCATGTCTGCACTCCGTTGGTCGCCAATCAGGGTATCCAGGTAGCCACTATAAGAGCGCGGGGACGATAAATCAAAAGCGCAATGACGGTAAACTAAGCAGCCAGTTTCAGTGCCCCGGCAGGGCTATTCGAACCCGGGTACCACGCCCCTCTTTACTGGCAACATTGAGTGTACCTGCATGCGCTTCAACAATGGAGTGTGCCACTGAAAGTCCCAGGCCGATTCCCTCCCCGACTTCACGTGTGGTGAAGAAAGGATCAAGAACCTGGCTTACCTGGTCAGGAGCCATTCCACACCCCGTATCCTGGAAGTCGATCAGCAGTACTGAATCCTGTCTCCAGGCTTTGATTCGCAGGCTGCCCTTGTCCACACAAGCCCTGACGGCATTATCTATTATTGCGGAGAATACTCTTCGCATCTGTTCGGGTTTGACCTTCACTTTACCGTCCAGTTCAATGTCGTAGGTTATCTCTACCTGGCGGGATTGTGCTGGTGCTACATCGCTGACCACCTGCTCAAGGGTTTCTCTCAGGTTTATTTCTTCCTCCTCCGATTTGTCCAGCTCGGAGAATAACTTCAGGCTACTGACGATGTGCTGAATCCTGAACAACCCTAATTGTGAATCCTGTAACAGCGCTTTCATATCCTGATGAACGAAACCAATGTCTTCATCCTTCTCGAAAGCTTCCAGTTCATCAAGAACCTCCTGACGTTGTTCAGATTCATCCCCCTGAGTCTTCAGGTATCGCGAGAATAGTTCAGCCAGTTTTACATAGGTCGCGGCGTATTCTTTCATCGTTGTCATATTGGCTGTAACGACGCTCATCGGATTGTTTATCTCGTGCGCAACCCCAGCTGCCAGGTGACCGATAGAAGCCATTTTTTCCGTCTGTACTAACTGTGCCTGCGTATCTCTCAGTGACACCGCCATCTGATTAAATTGTTGAGCCAACTTCCCCAGCTCGTCCTTTCGGTTTACGTCCACAGATACTTCGCGATCTCCTTCAGATATACGCTCAATACTCTCAGTCAGACTAAAAACAGGAGCAGCAAGGTTATGAGACAGACGACGGGACAACACAAATGTCATGATCAGGACAACAAGCGTTATTCCCCAGCCTCCGTATCTGAGCTCTCTGACAGATTGCAGAACAACGTCTTTATCGCGACGCTGAACAAGAACCGACTGTAGTACTGGTACCAACCGTATACTGACCAACCAGTCGCCCTTCCAGTAATCTAATTCTCCGTCGAAGTCAGTCCCCAGCATGGCACCGGACAGACGCTTTCCCAGAGAAGAGGTTCGATCGACAGCGTCATCGTTAAAGAGTGATTTATAGCCAACGGCTGTTTTCTCCGAATAGAGATTCACAACCTGGCCGCTATGACTGTGAATCGAAAGCAGGCGCTCCAGTTCTTCAGGTTCAGGGATCAGAATAATGACACCTAGCAAGGTGTCGTCAACGACCGGAGCCGCAAGGAATGCATAGGTCCTTTCGTCCATATCGGTCGATGAGAAAGCGATGGCTGAGTCCATTTGCCAAAGGGCCTTGTTGTATGCTGCCTGCATTCCAGTGCCGATGTAGTCGATGTGCGTAATGTCTGCTCCATAAGCCTCACTCTGCACGGCTGAAAATACGACCTCTCCCTGCTTGTTGAGAATTAATAGATCGCGGAGACGATTTTTCTCTGCATACAATGAAAAATACGCCCAATATTTATCCTGCATATCCTGATAGTCCATAGAATAAAGTTCGTCTCTATCAAACACTGAGGAGAAGTCATTCAACGCGTCACGTAAGTATGGCGAGCGCGAAAATACCCGGACGGTTTCCAGAGGAGAATTCACGATCAGGCTGATATCGTGATGTAAACGCTTTGAGGATGAACTTAAATCGGCGAGCGCACGTTTTTCCAGCTGCCGCTCGGCATACATAAGCCCTATGAGTACCAGAAAAAAGGCAGGAATTAACGCAGTGATCATCATCCAGGTAAGAAGACGACCACGCATACTGCGAAACTCATATCGCTGCACTGCGTTGATAAAATTCTTTATCGAGACACCAGAGAGCTTCACAGCCATTCTTCCCCCCCTATACTGCCTGTGCGGTAGCGACCTCTATTATTTCTCCAGTAAATAGTGACGTTGTGAAGCCAGTCAGAGGGGCCTTCGCTGCCGGGAAACATCTCCGGGCGCAGCTTCGCATCCGACATCCAGAGCAATCTCTTTTCGCCCTGGTTGTTCTGTCCAATAAATAAAGTATGCCAGGTGCCTTCTTCATTAACGTCGACCGCCACCGAGCCTGCTGCACTCAGAAGATTCCGGCCCCGCAGTGCGTAGCTGATTTCTGCCGCAGTCATTTCTCTGTCGCGGAGCAGCGAAATCACCAGGTCTGCAGCTCCAACCGCCATCGCACTCAAAGCATCTGGTGTTGTGTTATTCACTGTAATAAAGCTCTTAAATTCGACATTTGCCTTATTGTGCGGGTGATCAAAATAGTGACTTACGAAATAGTAGTTACTGGCGACGGGCTGATCAGAGTCAGTACACAGTGAAAAAATCCGGATGTCCGCCTGAGAAAATTCAGACGAGAAGTTGGGGTGGCTCAGCCAGTCACATGCATCAAATAAAAGAACATCCGGTTGATAGTCTCTTATTTTTTCCAGTATTGATGGAACCTGTTCGTATGCGCCCAGATATTCCTCCGAAACCATCTCAATACCAGAAACAGGCAGAAGGTGTTGACGGAGCATACGCCCCAGCATACGAGAACGTATATCCTCACCCCCGAGGTACATTATGCTGTTGCCAAGGTGCTGCCTTACCCAGCTTAGCGAGGGGACAAGAAACTGATTGGGTACTGGTCCAAGGTGTATAAGCGAGGCACTGTCGAAGAGCCCCTCTGATGCACCGGGGTACAGGAAGGTCAGATTATTATTCTCGGCCAGTGGCAACACCTGTCGAAGACAGAAAGAGTCGCCACAGCCAATCACCAGGTCTGCTGGAGCCTCATCGGAGATACGACTGAATTCATTGGTTAGCTGTTCGGAAGGCAGGCTAGCATCGAAGACTGAAAATCTGAATGTGATGCCCAGGTCTGACTCAGAGGCTCTGAAGCGTGACTCAATCAGAGCCAGCATTTCCTGATCTCTGGCTGCCATGGCACCAGTGACATTTCCGACCAGAACGATATGCATGTGGGTGCCCGGAGTCATCACTGCGTACAGACCCCCACTGATCAGAATCGCTGCCAGAATCAGCAGAGCAGACTTCATCACCACAACCTCAATTAGACACCCTCTCTTTCTGAGACTAGCAACCAGAGCGGCAGGCAAAAGACCTGTGGGGTAAAACGTATGAAAAGTCAGGCAAAACAGAGGATTAGCGAGACGCCGTAACATGCATTCACGAGCAGGCGACACATTTTTTTACAAAGGTGGCCCTCTGCCCTGATAGTCAGTAGCAGTACACCTTAATACGTTCATTGATGGCATCAATACGGCGACGCGCTTTCTTCAGGTCGTCGAGTCCGGGCTGAGCACGATAACGGCCCTCACCCGAGCGATAGTCCTGCCGAGCCTGCCGACATTTTTTCTCGCGACTCGCCTTCAGTCGAGCGGCCTTCTCGTCAGCGAGGCGCTGTTTCTTTTTGCTCTCAAGCCGGGATTGATTGCGGGCTTTCCGGGCTTTGGACTCATCTTTGATATCAGGGATAACAGACTCGTAGGTACTGATAGGCGCTAAGTCCTTTATTGCATGCTCCCTGTTTTCTGGTGCCCGATCTGAAAAATGCAGTTGGCCATGCTGATCACGCCACTGATATATCTCGGCGCTGACTGGCAGCGCCACTAAAAATGTCATAATGATGTGTGACTTCATACCTTCCTCCCTGAAGGTGTGTGTGAATCATTCCATATGAACAACCCGTAACTGCAGATTTCGCTCACCACGAAACTCATTGATATCGAGCTGATAAACACAGGTGACCTTTTCGCGTGAATGGTCTGGCCACACCGACGTATCTATTCCGAACCAGATCGCATCAATCGCCTGGTCAGTGCCCTCCGGTTGAAGTACAAGCTTCAGATGGTTACCGCCAACTACACGTTGCTGAATCAGACGAAAATTTCCCGAGAACTGCGGCTCAGGAAAAGCCTGTCCCCAAGGCCCTCCCAGGCGCAGCGCTTCTGCCAGCGCCATATTGAAATCCGCGGCATTGAGCACCCCGTCAGTATCAAGTGTCTGTTGCAAGGCGTCTTCACTGAGCATGCTCTGGCATACCTCATCGAATAACGAGCGAAATCGCTCAAAGGTACCCGCGGCCAACGTCAGCCCGGCAGCCATAGCGTGCCCGCCAAATTTAACAATCAGACCTGGTGCCATACGGTCAACACGGTCAAGTGCATCGCGGATATGTAATCCGCTGATTGAGCGAGCTGAGCCCTTGATCTCGCCATTTTCACCACGAGCAAATGCAATGACAGGACGATGCAGCCGCTCTTTAATTCTCGACGCCAGTATCCCAATAACCCCCTGATGCCACTCAGAGTGATAGAGACAAACACCGTAACCCTCGGCCGGGCCGGTATCCATTCGCTCAAGTAAGACGAGTGCTTCACCTTGCATCGCCTGCTCAATCTGGCGACGGTCACGGTTAAATGCATCCAATTCGGAGGCTATATCCACAGCCCGGTTGAAATCGTCCGTCAGCAGACACTCAATTCCCAAAGACATATCATCAAGGCGGCCTGCTGCATTAATTCTTGGGCCGACAGCAAACCCCAGATCAGTAGAGACCAGCTGCCGATGATCTCTCTTTGCGGCTTGCAGGAGAGCAAGTATGCCTGGTTGGCATTTTCCGGCGCGTATACGCCGTAGCCCCTGCTCTACCAGAATTCGATTGTTCTTATCCAGCGGAACGACATCAGCAACGGTCGCCAGTGCAACCAGATCAATCAGCGACGCCAGATTCGGTGGCTGGCCGGTTCCGATTCGGTCAAACCAGCCGGCTTCCGCTAAACGCGCACGTAAAGCCAGCATCAGATAGAAAACAACAGTGCAGCCGCAGGCAGCCTTAGATGGGAAAGCACAACCGTGCTGGTTCGGATTTACAATTGCTAAAGCATCAGGCAGATCTTCTCCGGGCAGGTGGTGATCGGTCACCACCACAGGGATACCTGCTGCGTTTGCTGCCGCGACACCACTCACTGAGGCAATGCCGTTGTCGACGGTCATGATCAGGTCCGGTCGGCGCTCTACGGCAACCGCCACCAGCTCAGGAGATAAGCCGTACCCAAAATCGAAACGGTTAGGCACAAGGTAATCCAGATCCCTGGCGCCCATTATGGTCAGTGCCCGCAGAGCCACCGCTGTACTGGTTGCCCCATCGGCATCAAAATCACCGACGACAAGCAGCCGCTTTCCCTCAGTCACCACAGGTAAAAGCGCCGTTACCGCCTCTTCAATGCCGAGCATTTCATGATAAGGGATCAGGCCCGCTAACTGCAGATTAAGGTCGTCAACGTCAGAGATCCCACGACTCATATATACACGGGAAAGTACGGGGTGCAGGTCAGGAAGCGTCTTATCAGTATCTGCTTCCCGAACCCGTATTTGCGGCGCCTGACGCGTCATTAGAATCTCCGGAACGAGGAAAAACGCCTAGTTTACTCGGGCGGGCGAACCCGATCAAAGCTGGCAAAGCGCGGTAGACCATCTGCGGTCAGCCCCCGGAAGGTAAACCGAACGCGCGCCCCCAGCGCCGGTGGAGACTGTCTCTCTGCGTCTGAAAAGCCGGTACCAAGCAACATTTCCCGGCCGTTCTGCAGCCGTACCCTGAGCGCCCCCATCATCCCTTTTAAGCGCCCCTGCCCGGGCTCATAACCAGTCACGATGGCTTCTGCATCTTCCAGAGGGGTGACTTTTAGCAGGTCACTACTGCGGCCGGCGAAATAGAAGCTGTCCCAGCGATGCAGCATCAATCCCTCACCACCACGCTCAAGAACCTGCTGTAGCAGAGTATCCAGCTCCTGCTGAGAAGAAACCCTCAACTGCTCAACAGGGTGGAAGTTTTCATATGCCGCGACCTCTGACGGGTTACCAATCAGAGATATCAATGCCTGATAACGCTCATCGAATGTGCCGGGCAGCTCTGGTAAATCAAACACCATATACGAGACGTCCTGCCACAATTCACTGGTATCGCTGTCTTTTCTGCGGATAAGGCCACTCACTTCTGAAAATCGTCCATATCCCAGCCACAGCTCACCGTCCATAGGCTCATCTGGTAGTTGCGCCAGGAACCAGTCAGGTGCATTAATAATCCGCCCACTTCGGGTGACCAGTGACATGCCGTCCCAAAAAGCCCGGACACCATCATATTTCTCGCTGACACCAAACAGGTTGAGAGTTTCCTCACCCTGAAAACGTTTTGCCAGCATAAGCTGAGGAGGCATCTCACTGCGCTGCGTGGCCGCCCATACAGGAAGCATCCCGCCAAGAATAATGAGCATTGCAATGAAATATGGCATCCAGCCAGACATACCTATTCCCTTCCATGTTGTTATTATGTTTGCCATATTGATAGCGCGTTTGTGCACGCAGTAAAAGTATCTGACGCAACAACTACGACATTTTTATTAGGACTCGTGAACTGTATGGCATATTTTCTGTTGGGCCTCGGCAGCAATATTGACCCCAGAGAGAACCTTTCCAGAGCAGTAGACGCTCTCCACAGCCTCGGAGACATCGTCGATCAGTCGCCAGCGATTTTTACTGAACCCGTGGGAGATACCTTCACACACACCTTTGGCAACCAACTCGTTATTCTCGAATGCGGCCTGCCAGCTCCAATGCTGAAGCAGCGTCTGCAGAGGGTTGAAGAGCAGCTGGGCCGGGAGCCTAAATCACCGGCCAGGAAAACGCGGGACCGCACCATCGACATCGATATCCTTCAGGAGGCAGAAACCAGCATTACACCGCTGAAGCAGACACCACCCGAAGAAAGTTACTATCGTGAGGTCTACGAGCGCTGGAATCAGGCCGAAAACGTCTGATCGTAGCGATTAGCGACGAACCGGCCACCATCAACACGGGTCACGGAACCTGTAACAGCCTTAGCGTTCAACAGATAACGGCAGGCCTCAACGATAGCGCCATACCCCAACTCTTCACCAATCAAAGACTGAGACAGTACACGCTGGCGGTAAGCTTCGTCATGCTCTGGTAGAAACTGCACAGGCCCCGGCTGAATGACATTCACTCGGACACGCCCCGCCAGACGTTGAGCCATACTCAGTGACCAGTTCTGCAGACCGGCTTTGGCCGCGCAATACACCGAAAACCGTTGATTAGGAATATCAGCGTATATGTCACTGATGCTGATCATACTGGCTGCATCAGCCCAACAATCATTGATCGCATCAGTGATCATTACTGGTGCAGTCACGTGGACGTTCTGATGCTGTGCCACATGGCTTGCAAGATCTGACGCAGCGTTGTCGGGTACAAAGCAGGAAGCGTTATGAATAACTGCATCGAACGGGCCATGCTCCGGCAATGCCTGACATAGGCGAGCGATGTCGTGGGGATCGGACAAATCAGCCCGCAGCAACGTCAGGTGGGAATGTTCATCAAGCTCACTGCGCGTATTGTAATGAGCAACAACCGACCAACCTTCACTCAGATAGTGCTCAGTTAACGTTTTACCTAAACGGCGTGCACCGCCTGTTATGAAAATACGTTTTGCCATGAAAAGCCGCCAATCAAAACCAAGGCCAACCATGGTAACGCGGAAGATGGCAGGTGTCAGGGGAAGTCTCGCCCGCACCAAATTTCAGGCACAAAAAAACCAGCTCATTGGCTGGCTTAATTGTTGGTTGCGGGGGCCGGATTCGAATGGGGGCGCCTAGCTCGACGACCGCAAGGTCGGCATCCGCACCAAATTTCAGGCACAAAAAAACCAGCTCATTGGCTGGCTTAATTGTTGGTTGCGGGGGCCGGATTCGA
>NZ_DFQB01000058.1:0-9337 GCF_002377545.1 Thalassolituus sp. UBA3500
CGACATTTCCTGTCTTCATTAAAAAAACTTTCACCGGTATCACCACTTTTTTGCAATGACCGTCAGGCGTGTATATATCTGCATTAAACGTAAATTCATACACCTCATCATTTAAGTCGGTGACGTGTAGCTCCGGTCTTGAACTTATATCGTCACCCCTTATCTGCATTTTAAAAACAGACACAGAGTCCGCCGTTAAACTTTCAGAGATTTTGCAGCCGGGCCAGCGTCTCCTGTCTATAGCATCGTCGTCCGGCACCAGAGATACAGATTCTAATAATACAGAGGCATTTCCCGTTGCAAATGCCAGCAGATCATAATTCACGGCTAGCGTGGCTTTTGTAATTTCTTGAGAATTATCCGCGAACCTAGCTTTAGTCTTTCCCACCGTTGTGAATGATTCGGGAGTCAATGCTGGAGCGATAGTTATTTTACTCCAGCGCATAAAGTGCGAAACATAAATCGCAATCAAAGATAGAAGTACCGCAAGCCCGGTCAATAGATCATTAAGACTAAACGCGAATTCTTTAGCTGCTTCCACTTCCGCCGTCATTGCGCGGCCTCTTCACTCGCAATGCTGTGCATGATTAGGTGGTAGCCGTACCGCTGACCATTGGCGTTTACACCGCAGAGGTCTGCACACACCGCCTTGCTCCAGTAAAAACCGTATTCGCCGAGCGGCGTCATACCAACTTCGTATTCGCAATGATGATCGGCTGATTGCTGCGGGGCGCTGGTGACTGTTTCATTAACGATCGCGGTGGCTTTGACCGCTGTTTGCCATTGTTTTTCGCGCTGGGCTGTCAGACTGGCGGCACCCTGGGTCATGCGGATCTCTTTGATGTCTGCGCCGTGCGTTACCAGGCCGGGGCATTCCTGCAGTAACAGATCGGCGGTATTCAGCTGCGTGACTTCGTCATCACTGGTGGCGGTAGTTGTGATTGCGGGTGTGACCGGATCGGGCTTTTCGGCTATGTCCTGGAGCGCTGGAATACCGGCGAAGATGGCGACGGCAGCGACGATTAGAATCATGCCCAGCAGTTGAGTGAGTGAGAATCCTTTCAACATCTACTCCCTTATTTAAAGTTAGAGATCTGCTTTTACCAAAATTATTTTCTGGTACTTTTCTTGTAGCTTCTCTCTGGTTGCATCATTAACACCGGGGTCAGACATCAGCTTTTTTAAACGTCGAAGCCTCAAGCTAGCGATTACTCCCAACTTAACCCTCCGTGGATCTACACTAAATGCTTTGTTACACCAATTGCCTATTTCACTTGTAATGATGCCTAGCGCAGATGCGGCGGGAGTAATAAGCTCTTTGGCATCAAGATTACCCTGAAGTAAATAAGCATAGAGAGCGGCAAAAGCGCTAGCAATCGCTACGCGAGCAGTTCCTTTGCCTGCAGACTTCGCCAAGCTACTTTCTTGGGTCATTCTATTAGCTTTCCTTCCTTATTTACGTACTCGTCTACAAAACTATCAAACTCAGCATCATTCGTTATCCGTCGTCTGATTTTTTTTGTCTTACCATTCTCGTCGTGTATGACTAGCGTGTAATTGGTTCCCAAAAAGAATGTAAGGCAGAAGAAAACTATCTTCGCCACGAGGTAGAAACTAGCAAAGAAAACAATAATAACACTGGCTATAAGCAGTACATTTTCCATACCATCGCCTCCTCTAACAACCTACTTTTTTTCGTAGAATACCTTCTCAATTTCATACGTGACGGATTCCTTGCCGCCACTAATTCTTTTTCTAGTACCAAAACGAACATGGAACGACCTACCAAACACTTGAGCATCATCTGAGTACTTAAGTCTCTCTATGAATAGCTCATCTTCCATCTTCACTGGATATTCTTTACCCAACCTTTCAACTTTCCAGCCAGACCTGCCTTTAATTGTAGCGGAAATGAACTTCACAGTAGTCTCTTCCGACGAATAACTTTCGTCTAAGAGCTCTTTTTGACGTAAGGCCGCGAAAGAGACCGTATCTTCATGATCGAGAACCAGATCAGGTGGCAGGTTATTCTCACCTTCTATTTCATCACCTGATTTTTTCGCTTTAAACTTGAGTATTGAGGTGCCCTCAGTCAATAGAGCTCCCCTGATCAGGTCATCAGTCTTCCGGCGCACGGTACGACTCCCGGCTAGGCGCGCCACCTGCTCCGGCACCTTCAGTGTGCGTCCTTTTTTATCAGTGATCACACTTTGACGCTTTTCGCTCTTCTCATCAGTTAGTTCAGATATTGACTGTATTTTTTCTCCCTTCAGCCACTTCAGCACCCCAAACAGGCCTCCGGCACTACTGCCAGCGGCACCAGCCAACCCCAAATACTCGACGACGTTAGTGGCGTGAGGAAGAAGCTCTACAAGTACTTCAAACCCGAAAGACCCTTCAATAAACTCGGAGTTCACCTTCACTGATATCGCATCTCTATCACCATTTAACTCTTCACTTGAGTCGTAGAGTAGATCCCCGAGATCCCTGAGTGCTCGTGCAAATGTGAAAATTTGTATTTCATGATCTTTGTAGGCCTCTCCATCTAAGATCATATCTACACGGACGATTGGGTTATCAGTTGTATGTGAAGCCATCTTATTCCCTTAAGGTAGTACTCAGTCAGTCGCCGCTTGTTTTACACAACACTGGTCATAGAAACAATGGCCAGACAGTCTTCTTTACAGTTACAACACTCAAACCTGCCGATCAGTACCGTAAATTGCCGTTTAAACGCGTTTAATAGCCATTTTCGCCTTTATTCCATGCCACCGTGCCATAAGAGCACAGAAAGACCCTCACAGAGGCTTAGGTTTTATTGATCGTCAGAGGGTAGCGTGGGCGTGTGCGTGAGCATGAAGGTCGACCAGAGATCACCAAACTGATCGCGCTCGTTCGGGCGGACTTGCTGTTCTAGTGTCAGCAGTTGATCTTCGAGGTCTGCAGGCGCTGGATCGGCGCGCAGCAGTTGCTGCGCTTTGGTGAATGCGGGGCTGGGTGCGCTTGCCTGGTTGCGTTTGATCAGTTCGTCGAGTGTTGGTGTCATATGTTTGGTGGTTTGCGATCGGATCGGATCGCATCCTCTATCAGTTTATCAAAGTACAATGCGATGCCTTCATCCCACTGCGCCAATCGTTCACGGTTAAGCAGCCAAGCCGTAAAGTGTTCAGCGTGCCATTCATAGCTGTTTGCAGATGAATACCGAGTAAGTGCCTTGGTCGTCGGTGGCTGTGGCAGCTCCGCCCAGGTATGCACTTGATGCCCGATTTCATGTATCCAGGTATTGACCAGCCCAGCGTGCGACTCACCGACCAGGGCATCATAGGTCGCCCGTAAAGAGAAGAATCTCGACGAATCACCAACCGCGTGGGCACGCGCCGCAGCGTCGACAGCGGCGGCCATGATGTCAGGATCTATATTAGACAGCTTATCTGAGGCTTTCGCTTTTACCACCACATAATCGAACACCAGCGGTGTCCAGCCGTTGGCTCGTCTTGCATTTGGCATGTAGTACGCGCTGCGCGCTTGCCGGGGCGGCATGCCGAGGAACTGCCCGACTGGTTCGGCGAGCTTATCGGCATTGCGCCCGCGCCCCTGCTCTGTCTGCTTTAAAAAGAGCGTTTTAGTCGGGTGCGCTTCCATATACCGGGCGAACTTTTCAAGTTGAGGTGCGATCCCTGGGATCTGTGTCAGGATCTGTTGCACGCCGTCTTGTGTGACGTGCTTACAGGTGCTGAACGTGAGATCTGACGGGAACACCTGCACGCCTTCTGCCGGTACCGGCTTCGCCATAGTGGTGGCGAATTCCTTCTCGGTTTGCTGCAGGTGCTGCTGTACAGCTGCTCCGCGTGCCTGGCCGGGGTTGTAGTCCCAGCCGGGGTCGATGCCGTTGGGCACCTGGATCGCTTCGCCGGTGCGGTCGTTAATGTATTCGGTCGTGCGGATCGGGGGCGCGGTGTCGCTATAGCGCCCGGTTTTCATCAGGCGATCTTTTTCCCGTCTGGTGATCTGACGCACGCGGCATTTACAGCCCCAGCCATTGGGCGGGTAATGGGTCGACCAGAACGGGTCATCAGCAGGCAGGATCAGCCTGGCCCAGCCGACATGTTGCACGCGATGCTGCTCTGACGGCCCGAGTTCATAGACCAGGTATGGGTGCGTCATGCTGCGGCGTTCGATGCGCTGCCACTGACCGGCGGCGCGAGCTGTGCGCATGTTGGTGCGGTAAATGGTTTTTAAGCGGCGCGGGCTGCCGAGCTGGACGTCGACGATATTGCCTGTCGCCGGGTCAATTTCATCAGAGCGGCCCCACCATCCCAGACGCTGCAGCGTGGGTGTGAGTTCGGCACGAAACTGCTGCAGGGTTTTGCCCTCGGCCAGTGCTTCGTCGAAGGCGCTGCGAATGGTGGTCAGGACGTCCATGCGCATGGCTTTGGCGACGGTGAATGCCTGGGCGTGTTCGCTTTGCCAGACGTCGCGATAGTCAAAGCCTGGTTGAAAGCCTTTGGCGCGGAACCATTTGAGGGCGTCTGCGGGTGGCTCGGACGGGAAACGATAATCAGGCATCAGTCAGCAGAACCATCGCCCGCACCATCTCCTGCACCATTGGCCAGGAACATGGCGGCGGCAAGATCGCGCACGACGTTGGTGTCGTCCATATCGTCGAGCAGATCCTCAAGGCCTGCGGCGAATTCTTCGGCGGTGTCGACGGCATCGAGCAGATCGCGGATGGGCTGCAGAACTGGGTCGATCTGGCTGCGCCAGTTGCTGAGTGCCGCGCCCTCTAACTGTTCGAGGGCGCTGTCTGTGGTGCTGATCTGGCCGCCGTCCTGGTTCAGTGCGGTGTGATACTGACCGCAGCCGCAGGGCTGCTGATGATTCAGTGCGGGGGCGGGGTTTACCTGCTGCTGTGGTGCGAGCAGCAGCTCGGCATCGTCTGCCGGATCTGGCAGACCGAGCCTGTCGGCCATGACACTGCGCTCGACCTTGAGGCCGTAGGGGATCAACTTTGTGACGTTGTCGATCAGGGCGGTGACGTCTTCGGGATCGGTCGCCTGCACTTCAATGCGTGGGTATTGCTCCTGCGGCCCCCAGTTCAGGTCGACAAACGAACGCACCAGGTATTTGTTCAGTGTGTTGCTGAGCTGACGGGCGTCGGACTTGAGGATGTCCATGCGCACATCGTCTTGCGCGTCGTCGCTGCCCAGTTTGCCGGGGGTGCCTTCGGTGCTTGCGGTCTGGCCGAGCACCGCCTTGCTGATCTGTTTGTCGAGGTATTCGGCCAATTTTAAGAACATGTCCGGGCCGCCCTGGGCGCTGCCGGGTGCCTCGAAGTCGATGCGCATTGATTCGGGAATCACTGCAGCGGCATCGGTGCCGATATTGGCCACGGCGTTGATCAGGGTATTAATGTCGTTTTCATTTGCGCCTGGGCCATAGCGACCCACACGCAGCGGCATGCCGAACACTTCGGCAAAGGCCATCCAGTCGGTCACGGTATAGGCCTTGCACATATAAGCAACCGCGACCAGACGGGCTAGGCCAGAACGGATCGGCAAGCCGGATTTAAGGCGCGGGCGATGCACGATAAAGCGATGCGGCGGCAGCGGGATGCCGTTCAGCATGTCGGCTTCGTCGATTAAGCGCAGCTGCTGGCCCTGCTCCCGATCGTATTTAAAGAAACGCGGATCGCGCCAGGTGTAGGCCTCGCGCTCGCGCCATTCGCCGTTGGTCTGGCGCTCGTTGCGGGTGCGCGGTTCCCACGGTAAGTGTTTCAGATCCCAGTTAATTTCTACGACGCTGTAGCCTTTGCCCAGGGCATCGAGCAGGTCGTCGACCATGTCGCCGAATTCGGGGCGGCGCACCAGTTCGCGGACTGCGTCTGCGAGCGTGACGTCGTGGGTGTCGTCGGTGGCGGCTTCGACCATGACCGGCAGGCCGGACAGTGCCCGCTTACGTGTGCCCAACACTGAGCCATAGTGCGGGTCGCGCTCTTCCATTTCTTCGGCGAGCGTGAGATAGGCATCGGCCTCGCCTTCGGCGGCATCGCGCAGTATGCGGGCCAGACGCTCGGGGCTGAGGTGTTCGGCTTCGCTGCCGTAGTTCCAGACGGAGCGCACGCCGGTCAGGCTGGCGTTTGCTATCTCGGTGCTGAGTTCTTTTTTCTTAAACGGTTGGCCGTTGTGGTCGAGGATCGGGCTGTCTGCCATGTCTGCAGCTCCTTACAGGCAGCCCCGGCGGAAAGCGCCGGTGGTGCGTATGGTTCGGTGGTGTTTGCTTGAAGGCGTGGCGCGGGCGCTGTGGTAGGCGAATTCTTCGATTTCCATCAGTGTGGCGTAATACGCAAGGAATAACGCGATCGCGGCGTCGCCGTGTCGTTCTTTTTTGCTGTCGGTTTTACTGTCCGGCAGCTTCGGTACGCCCTTGATGACCTGCAGTGCGCGCAGATCGCTGAGGATGTCGGCGTCTTGCGGTATGCGGATCTTGTCGTCTTCAAACGCGGCTTTGAATTTCGGCATGTGCTCCAGGTAAAAGCCCTGCGACAGCATGACGGCTTCCATGCGGCCCGCGCCGTAGCGGTAGCCCGCCTGCTCGGCGAGGTACTGACCATTACCGCGCGCATCGAGTGCGCCGCTGTTCAGGCGAGGCAAGCGATCGGCGATGTAGTTAAACACCTGTTCCTGTTGTTTAAAGGGTACGTTGCGCAGCTCGACGATAAAGGGCACGCGCCGGATCAGATCCTGACCGATCGCCATAGGTGCCAGCACGGTTAAGTCGGACACGCGGCCAAAGTCTTCGCCGATACTGTGGTGCAGTTTAGGGTCGAGGGTGGCGAGTACGGGCTGCAGCTGCTGGTCGCACCAGTCGCGCATCTCGGCTTCGCGGATGTGTTCGGGCCATTGGTTGAATTCGCTGGTACCGGCAAAGCGCCGAACCGGGGCCGGTGTCATTCGGGCTTCGATCAGGACGCGGGACAGGTAAGCACCGCCGCCGGATTTGGGTACACAGAAATACTCTTCGAGGGCATCCTCTTCGCTCGCTGTGTTGCGCAGCAGGGACGCTTTCCAGTCGTCTTCGTCTTCCTGGCTCCACTCTGTACCTTTGCGCTGACAGATGCGCTTATAAAGCCCCTCGCGGCATGCGTCGTCGAGGGTGATGCGGTGAACGCTGTATTCTTTTTTGCCCGCTCGGCTGTCGTTTATCAGTTCGTTAAACTGGTTTTCATCGCCGTTATGGGTACTGATTAAACGGACTTTCGCGCCCCACATTGTGAGTGCCAACGCGGCTTTAAGCACTTCGGCCAGGCGTTCGTGGAATGCCGCCTCGTCGATGGTGACATTGCCCTGCATGCCTCGCAGGTTGCTCGGGTTTGAGCTGAGCGCCTGGACTTTGAAGCCCGACGGAAAATAGACGACAAAGGTCAGGATGTCTTTGTCTTCGTCTTCCAGTACTTCTTCGTTAATTTCGCCTGCGGCTTTATCGAATGCTTTGGCCCACATGGCCACGGCTTCGATAAATTCGCGGGCCATTTCTTTATTACTGCCGACGTAAAAGTGATTGGTACCGCCTGCGTTTTTAGCGGCAGCGGCGCAGAGCGTTGCGTCTGCAGCTTCGGCCCAGGTTAAACCAGTACGGCGGCTTTTTTCTGCGATCTTCAGAGGGGCCGGGTCAGCGATCCAGCGCTTTTGATAGCCCAGCAGAATCTCTGATCTGTCGAACTGTTGCAGATCCTGAAAGTCGCGTTCTGCGATCGCGCCGAGCGGTAGCTCTTTCGATTCTGTCTGGGTGGTCATTTATGCGATCCCTAGAATATCGGCTTTAATCGTGGCGACGGCTTCGGCTGTCAGGCCCGCTTGCTTGGCAACGGCTTCGGCGGTGTTGGCGGCCTCTTCCGCGACGGCTTTGCGGATCTCTTTCTCGCGTTTGATGCTGTCCATGTTGGCGCTCTCTAAGCGGCGCACTAACAGGGACAGATCTTTCAGCATGCCGAGGCTGGCGGGTTCGTCGTTTTCTGCAGCGTCTGACAGGATGTCGAACGCGAGGGACTGGGTGATGTTGATCAGCAGTTTGCCAATGTCGCCCTGGGGCACTTCTCCGAGTTTGCTGGTCAGGGCATTGGCCATCTGCTGGCGCTCTTGCATTTTCTGACCGATCTTCGCCAACTTTGTGGAATAGCGATTCAGACCAGAGCGGCTGATTTTTTCGTCTTCGAGGCCCAGCGCTTCGAGCTGTTTATTGACCTCTGCGAGGATGTCCTGCTGTGAGTATTCACGATCTCGCAGCATGGCATCGAGAAAGCCTTTGACCTCGTCGGGCAGCTGTTCGATCTTCGAGCCTCGGCCCCGCGTGACCTTCTTTGATCCGCTCATATCAGCGACCTACCGACGGCACGCCGACGCCGGGCACTTTGGCACGACCTGCAGAGACGTCGACGCCGCGATCGGTAATGTGGGCGACGTCTGTATTGAGTACGGTTTCGAGTTCGATCAGATCCTGTTCGACCAAGTAATAAAGATGGGTTTTAACCTGGGCACGACTGATTTTGTGGCCGTAGCTTTCCAGCACTTTATTGATCACGGACTCGTTTGCTGTGCCCTGGTTTTCTGAGAGAAAGCGCAGAATAACGAGACGCTGATCGCCGTTGATGATGTCTTTATAGCTCACGATTTCTCCCCTCGGTTCATCAAATGCTGGTGCATCAGGTGCATGGTGTTGTTCATTTGCTTTAACTCGCCTTCCATGCTGGTCAGGCGTTGCGCGGCTTCGTTAACGCGGCTGTGTATATCGCCGAGATCTTCATGGCCGGGCATGTGTTCGAGTTTGGTTTCGAGCTTGGTGATGCGATTGCCGAGCTTTTCGGTTTCTTCGTCGACGTCTTTGCGCAGGTCGCTGATCGCAGTGGCGGTGACTTTGGTCAGGTCTTCGATCGCGGCGGTGTTGGCCTTTTGTTTATTGCTGAGAGCAACCCAAATGAAACCCGCGATCATTATCACGAACTGCGCCGCTTGCATGTAAAACGTCCATTCTTTGATCTGGTCTAATGCCATCAGCAACGATCCTTTAATTCGTGATAACCCTGGCACTCGACACACCAGGGGGTTTCTGGTTCTACGTTCAGGCGCGCCGGTGGCACCTCGTCGCCGCAGTCGATGCAGAAGACTTTGCCGCATTCGATGTCTTGTGGCGGGTATGGCTTGCGCGTTAAACGGGCTTTAAGGGCCGCTGCCCGGTGTAGCTCTTCGAGTTCGTGTGCGCGGTCGATGTCATCGGCCATCCAGGTACTCCAGGTGCGATGTTTTGATGATGACCTCTAGCTCGTCGGCGTATTGGCGGCGGG
>NZ_DFQB01000058.1:9634-10898 GCF_002377545.1 Thalassolituus sp. UBA3500
TGGCGGCGGGCTTTGTCACGTTGCGCTAGTGCGTCATAGGTTCTGTCACTCAGACACGCGAGATCATCGGCAGGGATGGTCGGCAGCTCTGGACGTGGCGGCAGCGGTAGCGGGGCCAGTTGATACTCGGTGCGAGTGGCGCAGCCGGTACTAGTAACGGCCAGTAAAGTGATCGCGGCGGCCAGCTTTTTGTGCTTCAGCATACGCGGCGTCCTCCTTTGCATGTTGCTCGCGCAGCCTGGCGCGGGCGGTGTTGATTCGTTCGTAATTGCGGGTAATAGCTTGCGACCGGTCAGCGGTCTGTTCTGCTTTTTCGGCACGTTCTTCTGCAGCGCGGGCACGGAATACCAGCGCAAAGATGGCGCCGAGTGCAGCGAGAAAGCCGAGGATTTTTTCAGTCATTTTTGCCCCCACTTGCTGGCGCCTCGGGCTTGCGCTTTTCTGTCCATTCGCGGCCCAGCCAGATAAGGAGCACAACACTGACGGCGCTGCCGAATTCGGTACCGGACATGGGCGGCTGTTTACCCAACGCGCCGAGATCCACACCAGCGGCCAGGAACTTGGCGACCAGGGCCGCCCAGCTGATGGCAACAAAGGTCAGGGTTTTGGATTCGCGCCCACGAGTGTCGCGCATTGCTGGGATCATGCCGCACCGCCTTGCGATTTTTTCAGCGCGATTTTCAGGGCGTCTTCTTGTGATAGCAGGCCCGGAACGTAGACGGTTTTGGGCTTACGGAATGGGCGAGGGACTTTGACTGCGGTCAGGATCTCGCCGCGCGCAATGCCGCCTTTCTCTGGAATAGATACATGCACCCATTCACCGAATTCTAAAATGAGCTGATCGTAACCTCCGCGCGCATGAATGCAGGCAGCGAGCTGGTGAGGAGTTTTGCCGGTGGCGGTGATGTCTGCAGCGAGACCCAGGGGGTGCTGTGAATTTTTCGAGCCGCCGATCTTTTTATTCAGCGCCGGGCTGCGATAGCCTGAGCTGATGTGAATCGGGCCGATCTCATTGCGCAGGGGTTGCAGCAGGTTCCGGCAGAGACGCATTAAACGGATGCTAGGAGCTGGCGGGGCGCTGTTATCAATACCGAAACGCGCTGCAGTTTGCGAGCGCGTGAATTCGTCGAGGTAAAAGTTTTGACTGAGTTTTACGCGCATTACATGGCCCTGCCCTCTGATTGATCAGGATTGAAATTGATAATCAGAGGGTAAGGGCTGGCGGCGCTGGGCTGGCGGGGGGGGGGGTTCCGGGGGAATGGGG
>NZ_DFQB01000058.1:11175-26898 GCF_002377545.1 Thalassolituus sp. UBA3500
TGGGCTGGCGGGGGTGGGTGTTCCGGTGGAATGGGGTTGATTGATGTTCTCTATCGCGTTAAACATACCACGTTGGAAAACTCAATTCAGTAAGGATGAAAACATGGAATCCAAAAATCAAGACGTACCATTTGAAGTAAGACCAGATCCAGTTCTTCAGCAGTTTGTGGATATGGCGAACACGATGAAAATGAGCATGGGAATAACGCTCAATATTGGTGGCAGTGCAATAACTGGTACGCTAATTGGTAAAGATGAGTATTTTGAAACCCTCGGCGCGCAGGTCAAAGGTGCTTTAGAAAGAATGAGCGGTAAACCTTTTGAAGGGACTCCATTCTCTAGTAAGGGTGATACTGATGAGGGTGAGTCAGATCACGACTTCCTTGAGACCAGGTTCATCCATTTAAAAGGCGCTCAAATTATGGATGTCGCTGGAAATCGCCTACCTAGTGAAGATGGAATTCTTTGGCGAGGACGGCTTTCAGAAATAACAGGTTTCATCCTGGGAAGTTTTGAAAGAAAA
This sequence comes from Thalassolituus sp. UBA3500, assembly GCF_002377545.1. Classification (NCBI taxonomy): domain Bacteria; kingdom Pseudomonadati; phylum Pseudomonadota; class Gammaproteobacteria; order Oceanospirillales; family Oceanospirillaceae; genus Thalassolituus; species Thalassolituus sp. UBA3500. The sequence goes on from NZ_DFQB01000058.1 coordinate 11,699, forward strand.
TAGCGCTCAATCAAACAACCCCATCTGATCTACGCCGCCTTGCTCTTCCACTCGGCGGCGTATTTTTCTAATCCCCCTCTCTGTGTATCCATAACGGCGCGCCAGCTCGGTGACACTGCCCTCGGCGGTGGCGATCTCATGATCTTTGATGGCTTTCAGTGCAGCAGCACAGCGCGGGATCTCTATCTCTTCGCCAGCGTACACATTGACCAGGGCGGTCATGTTGTCGAGGCCGATCAGGTCAGACAGCCAATGGTTTACCGCAGGGGTTTTGGGCACATAGAGACGGATGCCGCCGCGCTCTTCGACGATGCGCAGGGCGGCGCTGATGCCGACCAGGTCGATGATGTCGCGGATGCTTTCGGGCAGCAGGTTTTGCTCTATGTGCTCGGGGATCATAGTCATGCTCCTGGGCTAGTCGCCCCACGATGTGTCAGTCAGGCGTTGAATGGTCGCACTGGCACTGCTGTAGCCGCGCGCCTTTTCCTGGGCTGGGGTGTAGGCGATGCCGCGTTTAATCACGCCCTCTAATACCTTGCCGAGGTAGTTGTGATTCTTGAGGGGTTGCACGTCGCCCTGGGCGCGTTTGTCGCGCAGGCTGTCGACTGTTTCTTGCAGGGCTGGTGTGAGCCACTGGGGCGACTCCAGTGCGATGGTTTCGCGCACCAGTTTTAATGCTCTGTCGTTGGCCAGATCTCGCGATGCTGAACGAAACAGGCCGATATAGGCGACCAGTGCGGCACCGGTGGCGGTGTCGAGGGTGGCCAGCGTGGCGAGCAGTTCGCGGCCTGATTCATCCTGGGTGAGTTGTTCCAGGCTGATGCGGCTATGACATACGGGGCAGCGACCTAGTTGCATGCGCTGCGCTCCTGCACGGCGCGGCGGTGCCAGCGTTTCATGCGTTCGATGATGTTGCTCGCGGTGTCGGCATCGCAGAACTGTGGGGCGCTGTATTCGCCTTTGGTCTGTTTACGGATGTAGTTGCGCAGGGCTTCTTCGCTGCGATCGCGGACGATGCCGTCGTCTGCCATGCTGAGCCAGAGGGCGCGGATCTTGTCGCCCTGGGTTGGCCCGCCGATCTCTGTGCCGTGCTTGGTTTTTGTATACCGACGCGACTTGGGGCCAGTCTTTTTACCGGGCCGAACTTTAAAGCCGCGCTCTTTGAATGCAGCAATGGTTTTGTGCAGTTCGGGTACGGTCATATCGCCTGCACTGGTTTTGCCTGTGGCAGCCTTCAGTGCCTGACGGTAGGTGTCGTCATCGAGGCCGAGATCTTTTTTTGCGATGTGGATCTGGGCGATCAGTGTGCGCTTAGTCATGGCTGCGGCCTCGTTCGATCTGTTGTTCAAGTGCGCGGATCTGCAGCTCGTTGGCAGCCAATGACTTCAGGATTAGCGCTCGCTCCGCTTTCATTTCAGCGAGCCAGGCACGCTTACCGGCCTGGCACTCACAATAGATCTGGCCGACGGCATAGCGGTCGTCGACGCCGGTGTCTTCGCATATGTTACAGGTCGCCATCTGTCGCCTCGCTGTTCGTAACTGTGAAGCCGCCGCAACGACGGAAGAAGTCCATATGAATGACCAGGCCCATGTATTCGCTGCCCGCGAGATAAAAGTCTTTTGGCGGCATCCAGCGTTCGAGTGCCTGGGCGCACTCTTCTGCCTGCGCTGCGGTCAGGTTTGCGCCTTCGGTCAACGTGAAGCCGTTAGGAATAACGGCCTTTAATGGGCCGTTAATCAGGGTGTTTACAGCCTCGCTGGGCAGTTGCAGCGGCTGGATGTTTTTATTGTTAGGCGTTAGCTGCTGGTGCATCTTTGACCTCGGTTTTTTCCAATGGCATGCGGCTGTTGTTGTAGCCGATCGTTACGATCTTCAGGCCGTCGAGCTTTTTATACTGGCCGATCAGGGTGCGGCTGCTGCCGAAGTGCGGCAGGTAATAAAAACTCTCTGCGTCGACACTGGGCAGAATCTCGCGCAAACGGCGTTTGCCGAATTTCTTTTCGAGCTTCTTTTTTTTCTGATGCGAGTACAGGCGCGATGTCTTTTTGCACCAGACCTTTTCGACGATCGGGTCGAAGCCTTCTCGGTCTGGCAGTGACCACTGCCCCTTGATGTAGCCGTCGATGTAGACGGCCAGCAGCGTGGTCGATTCGTTTTTACGTTCGCGCTGGATGCTGATCTCGCGCCCTTCGAGTGTGAAGACGACGACCGGCATCATGCTCTGCAGTTCTTTAGCGATCGCTGCCCATTGCTGTTTAGTTATTTCTGACATAGCCGCCACCAACGTCAGTGATATTCAGAGGAATCATGCGGTAGGATTCGCTGTCGTTTACGCGCTCGTACAGGCGGATGTAGACGGTCGCACCATCGACCATGATGGAGTTTTTGAGCGCTTCACAGGCCTTGATCCAGTCGGGGTGTTTAATATCCAAACTCAATAGTCGCAGTAGCTCTGCCGTGCGTAACTTCTTGCCTCGCGTCGAACGAAAAGTCGCATTAATAAGCACGCGAATGTCTGCCGCTGCAGAGGCTGAAATTGCTTCCAGGTATTTATCAAACAGACTCTCTGCCGCTTTCATTTCGATATTGAACGAAATACGGTCAGCAAACGTTCGCTGAATTTTATAGCGTCCATCGTAGCTACACAGAGTAATGTTGCCTTTATCGCCACCGAGGTTTTCGCCGTATTTTTCGCCGGCGATCGTAATCAGTTCCCGGATGTCATCGAGTGCCAGGCGTTTAAACTTTGTCAGCGACATGCTCAAGTCACGGGCCTGCTGAGCGAGAGTCGTCACAGACTGGTCGACGATCTTGTCGATGTCTTTCACGTTCTCTTCTCGCACCAGGTCGCCCCGGTTATTTTGCATGTACCCTTCGGGGATGGTTTCAGTATTCATTGATGCTCTCCATGATGTCGTTACGGTCGATGTATTCGATGATCTGCAGGGCGACAGCGGCAACCTGCACGGCCTCTGTGCGTAGGCCGTATTTCTTTTCGCCTCCGAACTTGATGTGCAGGACTGCCTCGGCTAATTCGCCTGCTTCTTCCGTCAGGATCAGGAGCCAGTCGGCGAGATCCTGGTCGCGGTCTGCGCCCCACTTTAGATCCTGGGCCTTCATTTCTTGCATGACACTTTGCAGCGCCGCTGACGCGAGGTGCGGGATCTTTGGTTCAGTCATCGCCGTTTACCTCGACAGTGAAAGGTAGCTTTAAGAAGGTATCCAGGCCGAGGGCAACGCCCTTTAGGTAGGCGTCGATCTCGTTGCGATCGGTCAGGGTGACTTCGTTACCCTGGCGATCCTGGAGCGCGATTTTGCTGGGGTTCAGATCCAGCATGTCGCGCAGCTGGTTGACGCGCTCCTGGTGCCAGTCTTCGATATTCTGGGCAAATTGCCCGACAGTGATTTCAGCGGTCATTAGTGGATCTCCTGGGGTTGTTCTGGCTCGCTGAGTTTCGCGGTCATTTCCTCCCAGCGGGCGGCGATTTCTTGCGAGTACGATTTCGCTATCTGGCTGAGTTCGTTGTCGCTGGATGCTCGCGTCACTGACTGAACCGCGATGCTGTTATCCGTTAAGCGGCGAAACGTGATGCTGATTTCTGGGTGCTTTTGCTTGAGCATGATTAGCCTCGGGTGCTTCGCACGTTGCTGAGGGTCTGACGGCACTGGCGAATTGAGCGAGCGCCGAATTTAATTTGCATTTTGCAGGCGGTTGGCTGCGTGACCTGCTGGATGCGGACGGGGCCGCAGACAGGACAGGTCGCTATCCATACCGGTCGTGTGTCTGGCTGATGTAGGTGTCTCATGGTGGCTGTCCTCGATGTTCTTTTCTGATTTTGGCCGTTCGTATGTTGGTTACGCCGCGCGCCGCTGGCCTGCGGGCTTGGCTGCGTTCTTTGCTTTAGTTGTGGCAAGTTGGGCGGCTGCGCCCCAGAGACTGAGCTTCTGGTCGTCTTTTTCTGAGGGCACTTTTTCGCGCGTTGGTACCGGGCGGGTCAGTGACCGAGTGCAGGTGACGATCAGGATCTGCAGTAAGCAGACGGCGGCCATTTGCATAAGCAGCGGCAGCCAGACGGCGAGCGTTTCAGGTGCAGGCGTGCGCTGTTCGCTCTGCAGCTCTGCGAGATCCGCACGCGCGGCGCTGAGCTGTTGTTCGGTGCTTGTGATCAGGCCATGCCAGCCCGATCGGTATTGGCTGTTGGCCTGGTACTGGGTCAGCGACGCTTCGAGGGTGGCAATGCGGGCCTCTGTCGCTGCTGTGCGCTGAGGCAGGGTGTCTGCTGCCTGGGCACTGCTGCGCTGCTGGTCGAGTACCGGCCCGGCCAGATCAGCTAATGGGGCGACTAAGGCCAGCGCGGTGGCAATGATGGCGACGACGGTGGTGATGGCGCTGCGGCGTGACCAGAGCCAGACGGCCCCGGCTTCGATGGTGATGGCCCAGAGCCAGCCTGTGACTGGGTCGTGCTGACTCCACCAGGTGATTGCGTGCGATTGCATCAGGACGATCGCGGCGATCAGGATCAGTGCTGTGGGTAGTTTGCGCATCATGCTGCCACCTCGTTGCTGGTTGGTTGGGTGTATTCAATGACGCAGCCGCAGAGCACGACACGCACTGTCGTGATGTCTTTTTCACGGCGCGTTGATAGCGGCATCGCCTGCACGATCTCGGGCACTGGATCGGTAATAAATACCGGCTGCCCGTCATTTGTGGCGACGTCATGCACGGCGACGTCTGCCTCCATTAAAATGCGCATGGCGTCATTGATCAGGCCCAGAGCGCTGGCCATTTTGTAGTTCTGCTGTGTGGCTAAAGTTGGCATGTCAGGCCTCCTTGTATTCGCATTTCTGGCACGCGCGAAACAGCTGCACGCGGGTAGGGTTAACGCTGCTGGCCTTTTGTTTCTGGTTGGCAATACAGCGGTGTGTTTCGAGTTCTCCGAGGACTGGGCAGTTAACGGTTGCGCCCATGTAGGCACCGCGAACTGCGCGTTCGAGCTTGGCGATGTCGCCGGGGTAACGGCCATTTAATGCCTGGCTGATCATGGTCGCTGAGACGTTTAGCTCCTGAGCAACGGCTCGCTGGCTGCTCTGCTGGCATTGCTCTGCGAGTACGTCGAGCCAGAGGGGCTGATCGGTGGCGATCATGTTTGTGCTTGCGTTCATGCGCTGGCCCTCCGCGTGAAGTCGCTTTTGCCACGGCTGCGCGGGTGACGCGTGTGCTTAAGGCGTTCGTCGACGCGACCGGTCATGCCTTTGGCCTGCCGACGTTCCTGCAGGTCGTGCCGGGCGCGCAGGTTGTAGTGGTTGCGGTAGCTGTCTGGGTTGATAACGAACTGCAGCAAGTTGATGCCGTGCCGGGCCAGATTCAGGGCGATGAATTCATCGGCCAGGGCGTCGATCTGGGCGTCTGGAATCATGGGTGTCATACCGAGACCTCCACTGGTTTGACGTAGACGATCTCGCGATCGTTGGCGTCGTACACGCCTTCTGTTTTTGTCACGACGGGCGGTTTCGGGCCGGTATAGCGTGACGGTACCAGTCGGTATCTGCCGCGTTTAGGGCGACGTAAGTAGCCCGCATTGCAGAGCTGCTGGCAGTATTCGCGCGTCATTTCATAGGATGGCTGCACGGTCTCGGTCGTGGCTGCGGCTTGCAGTTCACGGATGTTAAAGCCGCCCAGAATTTTCATCGTGCGCCAGAGCGATTCGGTCACAGCCCCAAGCAGGCTGCGTGATCCGTCCGCTTTGAGGCGTGGGGCGGTGTTGCCGCAGTCGTTTATCAGCTTGTACAGATAGAGCTGATGGCCACCACTTTTGCGGCGACCGGTAGGCGCGACGAAGCCGCCGCGCGTCAGGCGCTGTATGTAGCTTTTGACGGTGTCCGGGTCGACCGCGTCGCCGAATTCTTTGGAAAGTTCAAAGATGACATCTTTGCGTGTGAATTCGCCGAGTTTACGGATCGCGGCCCAGATGCTGTCTTGCCCAGCTTTGTGTTTGAGTTCGAGTGCTGCTGCCATCAGAATGCCCCCCGTCCGCGCGGAGCCTGGCCGGTAAACATGGGCTGATCGTAGTTAGCCAGGGTGACGGTGTCGGTGCCCTGATTGCGGGCGAACTGACGGATGCCGTCGAGGTTAACGCAGATCCGACGGGTGACGCCTTTGGCTGCTGAGTGCAGGTTTATTAATAGCTGCTCTTCGATAGTGACGCCGGGGGCATAGATGCGCGCCAGCTCGGCCACGTCGTGCATTTCGCACGGTTGCGCTGGCGTCCATTCGAGGATGCGGTTGTGGATTTTCTCGAAGTGCGCCAGTTTGGCCGGTAGCTTTTCTTCACCGATCAGCAGAATCGGTGCCTGGCTGCCTTCGTACAGATCCATAACCATAAAAATTTTGTTTTTATCGGCTAGGTGGTCGGCTTCGTCGATGATCAGCGGGCGATCAGAGAGCATCAGCTCTTCGCTAACTTGCTCGGTCAGGCCCGCGATGGTTTTGGCTGGGTGCAGGCCCATGTCTTTGGCGATCGCTTCGAGGAACGCTTTGCGCGACCAGGTGCTCTTGCACTGTACATAGAAGGCGCGATGACGATTTGCCGCATAGCTCGCGCTGAACGATTTCCCCAGACCTGAAAAGCCGTAAAAACACACGATACCTGGCAGGCCATGTGCCCGCTCCATCGCCCGCACCAGTGTCTGGTTGCACAGGGCGACGTTGGTGATTCCCGCAATGTTTGTTTGTGTCATAATAACTCCGCTTGCTTTTAGCTTTCCGTCAGTTGCCGCTGACGGTTTTTTTATTGGCCGGTACTTATTGCCCGGTGTTATTCGCTGTACTGCGCATTTCGATCAGGAGCTTTCCTGACTGCCAGGCGGGCGAACCGTAGAAGGTTCGCGCCCACTTGGTTTCTTCTTCTGTTGCTGTGTTGTTCTCCATTTTTTCGTTGATGGCTTGCCAGAAGGCATAACGCTCGGCCATGCCTGCTGGTACGTTTAAGCCCCGGTTAAATTCCCCTTTAACGACGGTGGCTTTCACTGCAGCGGGTGCTGGTGTGTTCGGTGCGCTGGTTGTCTCTGTATTCAGGTTCTGCAGCTCTGCGGCGGCAGCTTTACGATCGAACCAGGCTGGCAGGTTGTTCTCTGGTTTCAGCGCGTCGGCAGCGGCGGTCAGGCCGGTGCTGGTGTGTTCGGTAGTTGGGCGCGGGAATGGGCGCACGGTGTTGGCACGTTCCTGATCGGCGCGATGCGCAATGATCTGCTGCGCGACATCGCGTTTCGTGACTTTGGCGGCGGCTTGCTTCAGGCGGCGGCGCTCTTCCTGCGCCGCTTCTTTCTGTATCTGTTTCGCGTGTTCGGCGACTTCCTGACGGCTGATGCCTGTGATCTCTGGATCTTCGGCGGTGCAGATATATTCGCCGTCGAGGCTGTAGACGTAGATGCGGCCCATGTCGGCCTCGTCATAGAAGACGCTGACCTGCTCGCCTGAGTGCGCCGCGAGCTGCGCATGAATGTATAAACCGCCGTTAACTTTGATGCCTGTTTTCGTGACGGTGCGAGTGCCTACTGGCTCGCTGAGCAGGACGTCGAGGGTGCGCTCGTTGGTGATGCTGCGAATGCTGCCTGCGTACTGAGCCACCATCTGGTTAGGTGAGCAGCCAAGCTGGCTATGATCGCGGGTGTGGTATTCGCGCTGCAGCCAGTTGTTGCAGAATTGCTGCAGCTCGCTGGATGTCATGCCGACTTCGATCAGTTGATCTTTCTTAAATAAGCGATCGCTGAATGATTTTCGCGATTCAATCGCCTGACGTTCGGTGACGTTATGGCCGATATATCCCGGTAGCAGTTCTGCTATATCGTGAGAAAAGGTTTTAAATACGCGTTCGATATGCGGTTTTTTCCATCCCTGAAACGGGGGGCAGAATTCTTGCTTTATATCGAGGGCGCGGAATACGTGCTGTATATATTTCGATTTATAGTCTGAGCCGTTATCTGTTTTGGCGTTTTCTGGAACGCCCCAGGTTAATAAAGCGGTACGGATAACTTTTGCGACGCCTTTACTGTCAGACGTTGGATGAACAATAAATATGGTGCGGCGGCTATATACGTCGATAACGCCCAATATTGAATGACGACCGTCTTGCAGCATTAAATCGGCGGGGGTCGAATCAAACTCCCATAATTGATTTAGGGCGATGACGTGCTCTGATGCTGACCCCATAGCCATCATATATTTATTTTTCCATGCGTCTGGATTGGTCACGGCGGTGAATACCTGGCGGTTACTCTGTTTCCAGCGGTTCATCCAGTCGGTCAGGCGGCTGATTGATGGCAGGTCGATGTCGGTACCGGCAAACTCGGCGGCGATCGCTTTGATCAGTGTCGCGGCTTTAATGTGTGGGTGAGCGACCATCATGCCGGTGATGTACTTAGCCAGATCTGGCTGGCTGTCGATTGTGCCGGTACCGCGACGGTGACGACCGCGAGTGTCGACCAGCCCGGTGATGCCTTGCTCTTTCTGGGCTTTAAGCCAGTTATAAACGGTGGCCCGGCTGAACGATGGCAGCAGTTCGCGGGCGTCGGCAGGGGCTGCGATCTCGGCAGCGTTCCAGGCCTTAACAAATTCGGCGACGGCCTTGCCTTTTGTCAGGCCGCTGGCCTGGTGAAAGGCATCCAGCTCGGCCAGTACGCAGACGATCGCGTCGACCTTTGCACGCTCGTGGCTGCGCAGGCGCTGGTATTCGGTCAGGCCGTCTGATTTGTCGACGGCTGCGATCGCGGGTGCAGCTGCGACAGCTTTTTTACCTTCGCGGATCTTCAGGGCGTGCTGTGATTCGGCAGGTAGGCAGGCTGCGCTGTATTCGACGCCTTTTCCGATTGCGCGCGGGCGGCTTTCCCAGCTCTCTGATGCTGCTTTCTTACGGATGCCGCGCTCGCTGCCCGGTAAGCCGTGAATGCCAGCGAGATCCGCTGCGGTGTACCAGTTCATTATTCATCGTCTCCGAATAGTGCCAGCTCTGGCTCTGCGTGGTTCTCTACACGCTGGCGATGGCTGGCGACGTCGGTCATCAGCTGGGTAAGTTGACCGAGGGTTTCCTCTGGGCATGAGCCGTCGCGGTAAAAGCGAGTTAGGGTGGCGACCGCAGAGGTAAAGGATTCATGCAGCACCAGGATGTCATCAGAGGCGCTGGCTTTGGCTTTCGGCATGTCGCAGACAAGTTTGTGCGCTGATGACGCGATGTACTGAGTGACGTAGACATAAGGGCAGCTGCAGGCCAGCTCGAAAGGACGGATCAGATTGGATGGCATACGCCCCGTGCCGATCCACTTATAAAGGGTATTAACTGATGACAAGCCCATGCGGTCTGCGATGCGTTCGACCGACAGGTTGTGGCGATCGCGTGCAAAGTCGATACATAGTTGCATAGCGTTGGTGAGCGAGGTCGGTGTGACTCGTTTCCAATTTCTTTTCATTTTTGGCATCCCCCATATCTGGTATGTACAAACAAACACCAGTTCTGCGTCTGTTTTTCCGTTTCTGCTCTTCCTAAACTGAAAGTGAACTTAACGGAGATCATTTTTATGCGACGCGTGACTGAACTTGACTACGAATACGGGTAGAATCGCCATAACGACTGGGCCATATTTCGGCGGGCGATACCTCTAGGAATGTCGCGATAATCCCCTCGACCTTTGGGTATGGGGTGCGCAACACATTCAGGAATGTGCGGGGGTTCTCGTAGCCGTTGTCTTTGGCGAGCTGAGAAACAGAAAGGCCGCGCTTGCGAATAGCTGCCTTTATGTCCTCTGGGTGCCAGTCGGCTGGTGAGTGGGCTTTATGCTTGCTCATTTTTTTAACCTGTTTTTAGCGACTTTTCGTGACGAGGTTTGGCGACCACTTATCGTTACGACTTGTAGTCAGCATATGTCGCTAATGGTTCTTTGTAAACCGTTTTTGAACCGTTCCGATTCAAAAAAGAATCGTTTCGGGTTTAAAAATGAATAAAAGCCAGTTAAATCAATGGCTTATCAGAATCGGAACTGAACATGAAAAATTCAGAAATGGTTCCGAATTCCAGAAATGGAATCGGAACTCGCCTCACTGCCCTAGTGGCAAAGGCTGGCGGCATTACAGAAGTGACAGATAAAACAGGCTGGGCTGTCAGTAGCTTGCGCCGCTGGATGAATGGCGAAACGGCCATAAAGCTGGAAGATGCCCAGGAACTCTGCGGAATGACCGACAGCAGCCTCGAATGGTTGGCCAGCGGCAGTGGGGCCGTCACTGCAGCAGGTAGCGACGAATCCGGGCTATCAGTCGTGCCCGGCGATGATGGTGGTGCGGCCCTGGCTGTGCCCGCTGGACTGTTGAACGGTGGGCGGGCCGGATGCAAAGCGTACCAGGTGCATGGCGATGCGATGCTGCCGTCGCTACCGCCTGGTTCGACGGTCGTTGTTGATAGCAAGCAGGCGCAGCTGCTCGATGGCCAGGTCTATATGCTGACGCTGGGCGGTGCGGCGACGTATCGACGCGCCCAGGCCGCGCCTGGCGGTTTCCGCTTGGTTGCGGACAATCAGAAGTATGAAAGCTATACGCTCGACGCGCTGGGTTCCGGTTCTATTGTGGGGCGTGTTGTCCTGGTACTGGCCGCTGTCTAGTTTTAAGCGGTTCGGCCAGTTCCGTTTTGTTCGGTTATTTTCGGATCGCGTCGGCCTGTTGAATTGCTGCAGGCCGCGCCGTTGCTGGTTTCCCACCACTTTTCACCAATTCCCGGTTATTCCCGGTTCAAACCCTCGTTAATCTAGGTTTAATTGGGTGGTTACACATCCGTGCCCGTATGGAGCCTCGTTCGGCATCCTGCCTCACGTTGCCTGCAAAGCTGGCGTAAATCCCGGCGGCCCCAGAGGCGCATTTAAACCCGCGAAACCGTGCTCTTCTCACGGTGCGCCATGCGCACCCTACTGTAGGGTGGACAGCGTCCACCAAAAGGCCGACATCTACACGATCCAACCTCGCCGCGAAGCGCTGATAAAACCCGGCTTGTGATGACCCCGCAGGATCGCAGATAACGATGAGTGCTAACCGGCAGGACGCCGGTTAAGCCTGCCCGCGGCCATGGATGGCCGCTGCTGGCGTGCCCCCATCGGTATCAAGAGACAAGGATCAGGGCATCACGCCGGAAAAGGGGATCGGAAGGGGCCTGCCCCTTGCAGAAAAAACAAAGACCCGGCGGCAGCCAAAGAAGTCCACCCACCGAAGGTGGCTATAAACTCTGAGGATCGAAAGAGACTTGCCCCTTGCAGAAAAAACAAAGGCCCAGCGGCAGCCAAAGACGCACTCCAGCCGAAGGCTGCTACAAAAAAAGGCGGCTAATCAGCCGCCTCAACAAATCATCAGAAGAACAGCTTGGCGAGCTCCTCGCCAGGATCTTCCGCCCGCATAAAGGCTTCGCCGACCAAAAACGCATGAACATCCCGCTCACGCATGGCCGCGACATCATCGCGCCCCAGAATGCCACTCTCGGTGACCAGAAGGCGATCAGACGGTACTTTGTCCAGCAGACCAAAGGTTGTTTCAAGCGTCAGGTCGAAGGTGTGCAGGTTACGGTTGTTGATACCAACCAGAGGGGTCTGCATGGTCAGTGCGGTTTCCAACTCTTCACCGTCGTGCACTTCCACAAGTACATCCATGCCTAGTTCGTGGGCAATGCCTTCAAGATCCTGAAGCTGCATCTTGCTCAGAGCAGATACGATCAAAAGCACACAGTCGGCATTAATCGCACGTGCTTCGTAGATCTGATACGGATCAACCAGAAAGTCTTTGCGAATAACTGGCAAGCTGCACGCTGAGCGCGCGGCTTTCAGGAAGTCTTCATGCCCCTGAAAGTAATCTCTGTCTGTCAGAACGGATAAACACGCGGCACCGGCTTTCTCATATGACTCTGCGATTTCCTGCGGGATAAAATTCTCGCGCAGCACGCCTTTTGATGGCGACGCTTTTTTGATTTCAGCGATGACCGCTGGCAGGCCTGCATCAACTTTGGCTTTCATCGAACTGTAAAAACCACGCAATGCGTCTTTGTCCATATCGCGTGCCTGAGCTTTCAGCTCATTCAATGGAAGAGTCGCGCTACGCTGAGCCACTTCTAAGGCTTTAGTGTCGATGATTTTTTTCAGTATGGTCGGTGTATTCATAGCAATTCTTTCGTGCCGCTCAGCCGTCGTTGTCTTCTGCCAGCAGTCCGGAGAAGCTGACCAGTTCATTGAGTTTACCCAGCGCCAGGCCAGAGCATATTGCATCGTCTGCCATGGCGACCCCCTCTTTCAAGGTCGTCGCGAGCCCGGCAACATAAATAGCGGCCCCCGCATTCAGAGCAAGCATATCTGCAGCGCGCTGCCCTTCAGCTGTTTCACGCTTGCCTAAGGCATCTTTAATTAAAGCCAGCGACGCCTCAGCGCTTTCAACATCCAGCCCTTTCAATGGCTGAGATTCGATACCAAGCTCGTCGGGGGTGATGATAAATTCACGCAACTCGCCGTTTTTTAATTCACAGGCGTATGTCTCTGTGGCCAGACTGATTTCATCCAGTCCATCTTTTGAGTGCACGACCAGAACATGACCGCCCCCCATTCTTTGTAAAACCTCAGCAACCGGACGCACAAGAGCCTGCGAGAAAACTCCGATGACCTGATTTGCTACCCCAGCCGGGTTAGTCATCGGGCCAAGGATATTAAAGATGGTACGCATGCCTAGTGACTTACGTGGACCGATGGCGTGCTTCATGGCGCTGTGGTGTGATGGCGCAAACATAAAACCCACGCCAAGTTCATCAATACAACGCGCGACCTGCTCGGCCGTCAACGCCAGATTGACGCCAGCAGTTTCCAGTAAATCAGCACTGCCCGACTTGGATGACACACCCCGGTTACCATGTTTCGCCACGGTACCACCGGCCGCTGCGACGACAAACGACGACGCCGTCGATACATTAAAAAGATTGGCACCATCACCGCCCGTACCAACGATATCTACCGCGTTGTCAGCCTTAACAGTAACGCCCGTAGCCAGTTCGCGCATCACGGTAACCGCACCGACGATTTCGTCAATGCTTTCACTCTTCATACGCAAAGCGACAAGAAAAGCGCCTATCTGAGCATCATCGCATTGACCTGTCATAATCTGACGCATGACGTCGATCATTTCGTTTGTCGACAGGTCCTGACGCTCAACTATCCGAGCCAGTGCCTCTTTAATTTCCATGAGTTTCTCCTGTCAGTCGCGGTTAAGTGTGGTTTTCAAAAAATTATCCAACAGTTCGTGTCCGTGTTCCGTCAGGATAGATTCCGGATGAAACTGAACACCTTCGACAGCCAGCTCTTTATGGCGCACACCCATAATTTCTTCCATGCTGCCGTCAGGGTTCTGGGTCCAGGCAGTAATTTCCAGACACTCTGGTAAATTCTGCTTATCAATCACCAGAGAATGGTAGCGAGTAGCCTTATAGGGATTCGGCAGGCCTGAAAATACGCCCTGCCCTGCGTGATAAACATCGGAAGTTTTGCCGTGCATGACCTGCCCGGCACGAATGATATCGCCACCATAGACCTGGCCAATACTCTGATGCCCCAGACAAATACCGAGTACCGGAATTTTACCGGCAAAATGACGAATTGCCGCCATGGATATGCCGGCCTCATTCGGCGTACAAGGCCCCGGAGAAATAACCAACCGCTCAGGTTTCAACGCTTCAATTTCTTCAATGGTAATTTCGTCGTTACGAAACACCTTTACCTCGGCACCAAGCTCCGTGAAATACTGAACCACGTTGTAGGTAAAGGAGTCATAATTATCAATCATTACTAACATGCTATTTCTCCTTTACTGATCCAGCCCTGCAGCCGCCATCGCGACTGCACGGAATACGGCACGGCCTTTATTCATCGTCTCTTTCCATTCCAGACGCGGTACAGAATCAGCAACGACGCCGGCGCCAGCCTGAATATTGAGGGTGCCGTCTTTAATAACGGCAGTACGAATCGCAATGGCTGTGTCCATGTTGCCATTCCAGCTCAGATACCCTACTGCGCCACCGTAAACACCACGCTTTGTCGATTCGAATTCATCGATAATTTCCATTGCACGGATTTTCGGGGCACCACTTAAGGTTCCTGCTGGGTGTGCAGCACGCAACACATCCATCGCTGTAATTCCGTCTTTCACTTTGCCGGTGACATTGGAGACGATGTGCATAACGTGGCTGTAGCGTTCAACCACCATCTGATCGGTTACTTTCACCTCACCGGATTTCGCAATCCGGCCAACATCGTTACGGCCTAAGTCGATCAGCATCAGGTGCTCTGCAATCTCTTTAGGGTCGGCGAGAAGCTCTTCTTCAAAGGCTTTATCTTCTTCCTCGGTGTGACCGCGTTTACGCGTACCCGCGATAGGACGCACAGTCACTTCACCATCTTCGAGCCGCGCGAGAATTTCTGGCGATGACCCTACTACATGGAAATCACCGAGATTGAGGCAGTACATATAGGGCGATGGGTTTAATGTCCGCAAAGCGCGGTATACGTCAACAGGGTTACCATCAAACGGAATACGCATACGCTGCGAAATTACGCACTGCATGATGTCTCCCGACAGTACGTATTCTTTAATCTGGTCAACGGCATCCATGAATTTTTGCTCGCCAAAACAAGAACGGAAATCCTCTTCTGTGATTTCCGTCGCCGTACGAAGCTGACCGACCTCTCCCTGATAAGGTGCACGCAATGTCTCACGCAGTTCATCAAGGCGCTGCTCAGCCTTATTGAATGCCTGATCCACCGACGGGTCAGCCATCACGATCAGGTGCAATTTTCCACTGAGGTTATCAAAGACGACGACCTCTTCGGATACCATCAGGAGAATGTCCGGTGTGCCGATCTCATCCTCAGGACAGCTGTCTTTAAGGCGCGGTTCAATGTAGCGAATGGTGTCGTAACCAAAATATCCCACCAGCCCGCCATCAAACTTCGGCAAGCCTTCGACATCAGGTACACGGTAACGCCCCTGAAACTCTTCAATGAATGAGAGAGGATCTTCAACCTCTCGCTCTTCAATCACCTGACCATCGCGTAAGTGCTGGACGGTATACCCACTAACTCGTATTACTTCGCGAGCTGGCAAGCCGATCATGGAGTAGCGACCCCACTTCTCGCCGCCCTG
>NZ_DFQB01000058.1:27187-28068 GCF_002377545.1 Thalassolituus sp. UBA3500
GCGACCCCACTTCTCGCCGCCCTGAACAGATTCGAAGAGATAAGTGTAAGGCTGATCAGCCAGTTTCAGATACGTGGAAAGAGGCGTATCCAGGTCAGCCAGAACCTGGCGTGCGACCGGAATACGGTTATAGCCCTGTTCAGCGAGGGCAGCAAAAGATTGCGGGGTCATAGTAAACCTTCAGATTGTTAAGCGCGTAAAAAATAAAGACGTAAAAAGTTCTGGCGCTTAACACCATCGACAGGCCATCAGATGACCTTGCTGAAATGGGCGGTTGTATTGAAAAAACACCGCTTGCTCCGGAGAATGATTGAGAGATATGGCTGAATATAACGGCTGGTCGCCGCAGGAGCAAGGCCTCTCCGGAATTTGCTTCCTAAGGAGCGCTTTCACGCCAGTCGAGCACGGGCCAGTTACGCTCCAGAGCCACGTCGGCAAGAATATGAGTCGGGTTCAGTACGACAGGAAATCCGACCTGCTCAAGCAGCGGCAGGTCAGCGTGACTGTCTGAGTAGAAGGCAACCTGCTCCAGGCCGTATCCCGAACCACTGAGAAACCTCCGCGCCATATCCACTTTACCGACCCCATAACAGAGGGGTTTTAACAGACCTTTTATCTGAGTCTCGGCAACATCAAGACGGTTGCTGATGACATCTTCAATACCCAGTTCACGGCCATAGGCTTCAGCCACGACCTCGTCCGCCCCAGTGATCATCACTATCCGGGTGCCCTGTCGCTGATACGCAAACAGAAGAGAGGCGGCCTGCGGATAAATGTGTAGCTGCCCACGCTCATTAAAAAAGCGCTCTACCGACGTCTGATAGTCAGCCAGCGTCATTCCTCGGGTGCGGGTGCGATAGTAATTAGACAGGCGGGTGTGA
>NZ_DFQB01000058.1:28358-140554 GCF_002377545.1 Thalassolituus sp. UBA3500
AGTAATTAGACAGGCGGGTGTGAGTGACGCGGCCTTTTTTATAGGCACGATACAAAGATAACAATGCCTGAACGCCTTCCACCATAGCCCAGCGATCGCGCCGGAAACGCCAGCGTATCCACAAGCTGTTGGCATCTTTATTGATCAGGCTGTCATCAAGGTCAAAGAAAACGACCGGGACATCATAGACCTTCATTCTGTCCTCCTTTGACACAAAGACTACCATACAGCGGCTATGACCATAGCGTCCCGATTGTAAAGGCACGAGCACAAAGAGACTTCATAAATGTGACAAATTACATTTTGCCACGTTTCGAGGATTGACCTGAATCACCACAGGCGTAGTGTAAATAGTCCATCCTTAATCAAGACGGTGCATTAAAGCGACGTCTCGCCACTGTGAAAAGGAGCGACTATGAAAGGTTTGGAAATTTCTTTCCGTGATATCGAACACTCTGACGCTATTGAGTACCAGATCCGCGAAAAAGCCAGCAAGCTGGCATCCCGCTACGATGAAATTACAGGAATTCGAGCCGTTGTTGGCTTACCCCACAATCATAGCCACAAAGGGAATATTGCCCATATCTCTCTAGAGGTCGGACTGCCGGGTGAAACCGTCGCCATCACTCACGACCATCATGACAAGTCCGAACACGAAAATATGTATGTTGCACTGCGCGATGCCTTTGATAAAGCGCAGAGAAAAATCGGCAAGATTCACAATAAGCGCATCGATAATAAACGCAGGGTTCATTAATTCGCCAACAAAAAAGGGGCCTCACGGCCCCTTTTTGTTTCACCAGCCGCCTTTTACAGCTTACCGCTAAGCAGTACCTGAAGCAGACCCGGCCGTGAAAGATCGGCATAGAGAGAGGCTAGCTCTTCCGGGCTTTCGTTAAAGTCTTCACGAATCCAGCGGACAATAACCGCAAATGACGCACCCGCCAGATAATCGATGACGTAGTGAATACGACTGTTGCTGGCAATATTGAGCTTGTGTGCCTCAATGTAGCGTTCGATAGTACGACCCACATAGGTTTTGAACTCGTTCAACAGGATCGCTTCGACATCTTCAGCCACCAAGAGCTTGGCTACTTCAGAGTGCAACTGCCATTGACGGAACATCAGCACCGCGATCTCAGGGTCGACGTTCGGAGAGCGGGTCAGAATCGGGTCAATCTGTTCAGCAAACTCAAGAAACATCTGCTCAATGTAATAACGCAGCAAGTCGTCCTTCGAGCGGAAGTGCAGATAGAATGTCGGCCGGGCTACACCTGAGTGCTCACAGATGTTTGCTACCGATAGCTTCGAGTATGGTTTCTCTGCCATCAGCTTAAGCAATGTATTAACTAACAGGCGGCGAGATCGTTCTACCCGTTTATCCAGTTCCTTCGCAGCGGCCACAGCGCCCCCTACAGATTGGTGAGTTTTTCTTATAAATATACAGATTGGCGTAAGTGTACATGAACTTATCAATGGGAAGAAGATGGCCTGACACTTCGGGCACAAAAAAACCGCCCGAAGGCGGTTTCTTTACGCTCATACTGACAATGTCAGTATCAGGCAGTCTCGAACATCTCGTCGTCCAGACCATAAAGTGACTCAGCACCACCCTTAACAGTTGCAGACAGACCAATGTAACGAGGCAGCAGACGCTTAACGTAGAAACGTGCAGTCTCCACTTTCGCCTTATAGAAGCTGTCGTCCTGCTTAGGCAGAGCAACAACCGCCATCTTCGCCCACATGTAAGCGTACGCCGCGTAGCCAAAGACGTGCAGGTATTCAACAGACGCCGCACCGATCTCGTTCGGATTGCTCTGAGCCTGATCGATAACCCACTGAGTCAGGTCAGACAGATTTTCCATCGCTGCCTTCAGAGGCTCGATGAACTCAGCCGCCGCTTCGTTACCCGCCTGTGACGCAACAAAGTCGTTAACGTCCTGCTCGAACACTTTGTACAGAGAGCCGTTAGTACCGACAATCTTACGACCCATCAGGTCAAGCGCCTGAATGCCGTTTGTACCTTCGTAGATCTGAGTGATACGCAGGTCACGAACGTGCTGCTCCTGACCCCACTCACGGATGAAGCCGTGACCACCGAAGATTTGCTGACCCGCAATCGCGCTCTCCAGAGCTACGTCTGTCATGAACGCTTTCGCAACTGGCGTCAGCAGAGCAACCATCTGCTCAGCGTGCTTCGCCTGATCTGCATTGTCGCTGTACTTAGAAGTATCCAGCCACGCACCTACGTAAGTAGAAAACGCACGCCCCGCTTCGTTGAAGGCACGCATGGTCATCAGCATGCGACGAACATCAGGGTGTACGATGATCGGGTCAGCGGCTTTGTCTTTTGCCACAGCACCAGTTGGAGCACGGCTCTGAATACGGTCACGAGCATACGCCACGGCGTTCTGGTAAGAGTTCTCGGCAACGCCCAGACCTTGGATACCCACACCCAGACGCTCGTAGTTCATCATGGTGAACATGCACGCCAGACCTTTGTTTTCTTCGCCTACGAGCCAACCTTTCGCACCGTCGTAGTTCATTACACAGGTCGCCGAACCTTTAATACCCATCTTGTGCTCAATCGAACCACAAGAAGCAGCGTTACGCTCGCCCAGAGAACCATCTTCGTTCACCATGAACTTAGGTACCAGGAACAGAGAGATACCTTTAGGGCCAGCTGGAGCATCCGGCAGCTTCGCCAGCACGAGGTGGATGATGTTTTCCGCCATGTCGTGCTCACCCCAAGTGATAAAGATCTTGGTGCCAGTAATATCGTAAGAACCGTCAGCGTTTGGCTCAGCCTTGGTACGGATAATACCCAGGTCAGTACCGGCGTGAGGTTCGGTCAGGTCCATCGCACCAGACCATACGCCTGAGTACATGTTTGGCAGGTACTTCTCTTTCAGTTCCTGAGAGCCGTGAGCATTCAGAGACAGGCATGCGCCAGCAGTCAGCATAGGTGCCAGACCGAACGCCATGTTAGAGCCCTGAACCATCTCTTCAACCTGAGCCACCAGCGTCTTAGGCATACCCATACCGCCGAAGTCAGGGTTACCACCCAGACCGTTCAGGCCCGCTTCAACGTAGGTCTGATAAGCATCTTTGAAACCTGGAGCAGCTGTAACTTCGCCGTCGTTCCAGGTTGATGAATTTTCATCACCATCACGGTTGATCGGTGCAAGAACCTGGCTTGCGATCTTGCCGCACTCTTCCAGGATGGCTTCTGCGGTTTCCATATCTACAGCACCCTGCAGACCAGCGAGAGATTCCCACATTGAACCCGCATCAAAAACTTCATTCAGAACAAAGCGCATATCGCGTAACGGAGCTTTATATTCTGGCATGACTCACCTCATTTAAATTGGTACGGAACGCACATCCGGAGCGTTCAGAGAATTCGATCAAAATAGCTTCGTATATAACACAGAAAAACCGCGCCGTGGCGCGGTTCTTCTTAGTCAGACAAATCAGAACGCGAAGTGTTCAGCGTCCAGATCCATCATGCTGTCAGCGCCGGCAACCATAGCTGCTGCGTGACCTTTGGCGCGTGGCAGTACACGTGCGAAGTAGAACTTAGCGGTCTGAATTTTCGCTTTGTAGAAGTCTTCTTCACTGGTGCCTGCTGCGATAGCATCCTGAGCAACCTTAGCCATACGCGCCCACAGGAACGCCAGGGTCGCGTAGCCAGAGTACATCAGGTAATCAACCGACGCAGCACCGACTTCTTCGCGGTTCTTCATCGCTGTCATACCAATCTTCATAGTCAGGTCGCCCCACTCTTTGTTCACTTCTGCCAGAGGCGCTGCGAACTGAGCCATCTGCTCGTCACCTTCAACAGACTGACAGAACTTGTGGACGATCTTAGTGAAGTTACGCAGAGACGCACCCTGAGTCATCAGTACTTTACGGCCCAGCAGGTCGAGTGCCTGGATGCCAGTAGTACCTTCATAGATACAAGCGATCTTGGTATCACGTACCAGTTGCTCCATACCCCACTCAGCGATGAAGCCGTGACCACCGAATACCTGAACACCCAGGTTAGTCGCTTCGTAACCCGCTTCAGTCAGGAAGGCTTTAGCGATAGGCGTCAGGAAGCCCAGCAGCTCGTCTGCAGCTTTGCGCTCTTCTTCGCTTTCCGCTTTCTTAACGATGTCGTTCTGTTGCGCAGCCAGATACACCAGCGCACGACCACCTTCTGCGAAACACTTCTGAGTCAGCAGCATGCGACGCACGTCTGGGTGAACAATGATTGGGTCAGCTGCTTTCTCAGGCGCCTTAGCACCCGTCAGAGAGCGCATAGCCAGACGGTCTTTCGCGTACGCCAGTGCGCCCTGGAAAGACGCTTCAGCCGCAGATGCACCCTGCAGAGCAGTACCGATACGAGCCGTGTTCATGAAGGTGAACATGCAGTTCAGACCTTTGTTTTCAGGTCCGATCAACCAGCCTTTCGCACCGTCGAAGTTCATCACACAGGTCGCGTTGCCATGGATACCCATTTTGTGTTCGATAGAACCACAGACAACACCGTTGCGCTCGCCCGGAGTACCGTCTTCGTTCGGCAGGAACTTAGGCACAACAAACAGAGAGATACCCTTAGTACCTTCTGGAGCGCCTGGCAGACGAGCCAGTACGATATGTACGATGTTCTCTGCCATGTCGTGTTCGCCAGCAGAGATAAAGATTTTAGAACCAGTGATGGCGTAAGAACCGTCAGCGTTTGCTTCCGCTTTGGTCTTCAGGATACCCAGGTCAGAACCACAGTGTGATTCAGTCAGACACATGGTACCGGTCCACTCACCTGAAACCAGCTTGCTCAGGTAGGTGTGCTTCTGTTCTGGCGTACCGTGCAGGTCCAGAGTGTTCATCGCACCGTGAGACAGACCCGGGTACATGCCCCATGACCAGTTAGATGAACCCACCATCTCAGAGATAACAGTACCCAGAGATTCTGGCAGGCCCTGGCCGCCGTGATCTTCTTCGTGCGCCAGTGAAGGCCAGCCGCCTTCAACGTACTTAGCGTAAGCTTCTTTAAAGCCAGTTGGCGTGGTAACAGAACCGTCATCGTGGCGGGTACAACCTTCGGTATCGCCCACGCGGTTCAGAGGAGCCAGCTCCTGCTCACAGAATTTTGCGCCTTCAGTCAGGATGGCGTCGATCATGTCAGGCGTTGCAACCTCAGCGTAAGCCGGGATGTTTGCGTAATGACCTGGCATATCCAGCAGTTCGTTCATTACAAACTGAATGTCACGGAGGGGAGCTTTATACTCTGGCATAGGGATGACCTCGTTGCCGTTATTTGTTAGCGCAGCTGGGCTGCCTGATTATTATCTTGCGGGCCAAAAGCCCACTAAGACGCAATTTCGATCAGGATATACAATCCAGATTCAAACAAGTGTTTGAAACATACGTTCGCACAATGCAATTGTCAAGCCTGTGAGTGGCGCAACAGAAGGGATTGAGCGCATAGAAATTGAAAAGAAAGGGTTATGACTGATTAAGCCAATCAGGCTTCTTCGTCGAAGAGCGTCCCGGAAGTAGGGAGGCTCGGGGAGCTTATACGCAGGAGTGTTTCATTAATCTGACGCAGCCTGGCGTTGTATTCTGCAAAGCGCTCAGCGACCGAAACAAAGCCTGCATCCTCTTCGTCGCTTTCACTGCCTGACTGCGCTTCACGTGCAGATTCAATCTCTGCACGCATATCATCGCGTTTCTGGTCTCGGAGCTCAGCTTCACTGCTCAACGCCTCCCGCTGCTGTTGCGCAATATCGGCCTGAGCTTCAGCCATTTTCTGCGCAGCCATGACGGCAACCTGACGATCCTGGGCAGACGGTTCCGCAGGTGCCAGCGCAGCGCGGCGAACTCTGGCCATCTTTTCGTAGGTAGCAGACGGGTCACCCGGAACATCTGAGACATCAATACTGACTTCCCCCGATACCGCATACCTCTGACCATCCGGCCCCTTGGTAAAGCTATATGTCGGCGCACTCGCTAACTGACCACCAATGGCCTGATGGGCTCTTTCGTGATTCCGGACTTCGATATCGCGACTTTGCAGCTGACGGATTACATCAGCTTCGTTCTGCTGCTGACGAACATCCGCATCGGATTGCGCAACAGGTGATGGTGCGCGCTCACCCGCCGCTACACCTTCTTGAGTCTCACCCGGTGAAGGGGCTTTACTCTGAGGCAGGGCAATACCTGTACCTGTAGAAGAACCAGCTACGACTTGGGCAGAGCCTTCGTTGCTTTCATTTGGGGGGCTTCTCTCAGCCCGCGAAGAAAACGCGGGCTCAGGAGCGGTGAAGAGTACACCTGACGCTATCTGCATATAACGCCCTCAGGGGATTACGCCTGAGTATCGATAAGAGAACCCAGCTGACGGTCCGCTGCCTGCAATACTTTCGCGTTTGCGTCAGTTGCTTGCTGACCCTGCTTCATGTCTGTCATTGCAGACGCAAGATCTCCGGTACCCTCAACGGGACGTTCAGTGGTCGTCTCAACGACGGTCTGGGCAGCCTTGGCAACCTGCTCGGTTCCTTGACTGACGCCGTATGCTGCGGTGGCGAACGTCGAACCTGCTGTTGATCCTATATTCATAACAACCTCTGCTGAACAAATGTTTCTGATCATTATTTAATCAAACCACAAACAAAAACGCCATCCTGAACAGGATGGCGTTTAGACTGATTTCTTATATAAATCAGTGAGTTTGTGCTGACCGCTGAGAAGCGTCATAAAAAAGATCAGCATTTTGCTCTGGCTGCGCCAATATCTCGTCAAGCTCCTGCGGCGCTTTGGTTACGCGATGCTCTGAATTGATCCCAAGTTTACGGAATAGATCCTGATCCTTGTTAGCCGCCGGGTTAGGGGTCGTCAGTAAGCACTCACCGTAGAAGATGGAGTTAGCCCCCGCAAAGAAGCACATTGCCTGCATTTCTTCAGACATTTCTTCTCGTCCAGCACTCAGACGAACGTGAGACGCTGGCATCATGATACGAGCAACCGCAATCGTGCGGATAAAATCCAATGGATCAAGATCACCTTGAGTTTCCAGCGGAGTACCTGCAACCTTCACCAGCTGGTTAATCGGCACCGAATCAGGGTGTGCCGGGAGGTTAGCCAGCTGAACAAGGAGGCCCGCCCGGTCCTTGTGAGACTCACCCATCCCCAGAATCCCGCCAGAGCAGACTTTCATGCCGGCGTTACGCACGTTTGAAAGTGTGTTCAGACGATCTGAATATGAGCGCGTTGTGATGATCTCGCCATAAAACTCAGGCGAAGTATCAAGATTGTGGTTGTAATAGTCGAGGCCAGCTTCCGCCAAGGCATCCGCCTTTTTGTCATCCAGCATGCCGAGCGTCATACAGGTTTCGAGGCCCAGTTCTTTTACACCCTTAACCATCGCGAGTACGTAAGGCATATCTTTGTCGCGCGGCGAACGCCACGCAGCGCCCATGCAAAAACGGTCTGAACCCGCAGCCTTAGCCGCCTTGGCCTTCTCAATAACCGCCTCAACTTCCATCAGGCGTTCACGCTCCAGCCCGGTGTCGTAGCGTGCGCTCTGAGGACAATACGCACAGTCTTCCGGGCAGGCACCGGTCTTAATCGACAGCAGTGTGCTTACCTGCACTGCGTTCGGGTCATGATACTCACGATGAACGGTCTGAGCCTGAAAAAGCAGATCGTTAAACGGCGTATTCAGTAGCTGCTCGACTTCTTCAACAGTCCAGTCGTGGCGAACAGTGCTCATCATGGTACCCTCAGGTTGGTGTCAGTATCACGGATGATAAAGATGAGGCATAACTGGTCAACCCTGATGAAAATCCGGGGTAACCTCAGTACATTTTTTAATCAGATCTTCGAGTGTGAACTCTGTCTTGAACCCGACGGCAGCAGCACAGGAATTTGCGAGGAGTGTCTGAACCGCCTGCCTTATATGGGGCTGGCCTGCCCTCAGTGCAGCGAAACTGTTCTGACGGAGGGAATGTGCGGTCGTTGCCAACGACGCACCCCGGCCTACGACTACAGCTATTGCTCTCTCAGTTACGAACACCCGCTCCCCCACTGGCTACATCGTTGCAAAGACAAACGCGATACTCGCCAGATCAGCCGCATTCAAACACTTATGCTGATGGCGCATCCTGCCTTTGACCACGAGCCTGACGGCTACCCAGATATCGTCACCTGCATACCGACCACCCACCGACGAAGGTTCTGGCGTGGATTTAATCTGAGTGAAGAACTGGCCAGAGCGGTCGCGAATGATCTCGGCCTTCCATTCCACCCTCTTCTGAAGAAAACGAAGCACCAGGAGCAACGTGGACGTACTGCCAGACAACGAGCCAGCGGTCAGACGGATATGAGCATCGAGACCAATCTCGATCTGGCCGGCAAACACATCCTGATCGTTGATGATGTTATGACCACCGGCAGCACACTGCACGCTGCGGCTGCACTTCTGAAAGAATCCAATGCGCAGAGGGTCGGTGCATGGTGTTTTGCCAGAACACCGAAAACCCGATAAACCCAGCTCACCTTCAGGCATAATACCTTCCAAATTCATGTTCCGGATTCCGCTATGCACGCCTACGCCGACTTAAGCCACGACCTGGTCATGGACGCTATAGAATCACTAGGATACCTCTGCGATGCCCGCGTAATGGCATTAAACAGCTATGAAAACCGTGTATTTCAGGTTGGCATTGAAGATGAGCAACCTTTAATCGCCAAGTTCTATCGCCCGGCTCGCTGGACCGACGAGAGCATCCGCGAGGAGCATCAGTTCCTTCTTTCGCTAGCCGCAGAAGATGTACCGGTGATTGCTCCGATCGAAATAAACAACGAAACCTTATTCACCTACGGCGGATTCCGTTTTGCGCTGTTCCCTCGTCGTGGCGGACACGCCCCGGAGTTAAGTAATGATGACGACCTGGAGCTGATTGGACGCTGGCTTGCACGCCTGCATAATATCGGTGAAACCACACCGTTTATTCACCGTCCGCATATCAACGGCAGTGAAGATATCTCCGCTGCAGCGGAAGCCGTACTCGCAAGCGGTTTAATGCCTGAGGATTATCATGCTGCATACACCTCACTCATCAGAGATATCTGTGCCCATACAGATCAGATCAAGCTTTCAAATCACTCACAGATTCGACTGCACGGCGACATGCACACAGGCAATCTGATTATTCGGGATGAAGATCTCTACCTGGTCGACTTCGATGACTGCGCTCAAGGGCCCGCAATGCAGGATATCTGGATGTTACTCAGTGGCAGCCGTGAGGAACATCGTCAACAAATTATGGTCATAGCAGAAGGCTACAGCATGTTTCGCAGGTTTCCTGCAGAGGAACTCCCTCTGATTGAGACACTGTGTACACGACGAATTGTTCGACATGCCGCCTGGCTGAGCCAGCGCTGGGACGACCCAGCCTTTCCGGTGGCATTCCCCTGGTTTGCATCACACCGCTACTGGTCAGAGCATTTACTGGCACTGCGTGAGCAACTGTCCGCACTGCAAGAAGAACCACTGGCATTACCCGTATTTTAAAGAGGATGTTATGAAAAAGTACCTGATCGCTACCGCCATTTCTGCCGCAACTATTACGACCGTTTCTGCGGAGGAAAATACCCTGCGCAACGCGTTCTATGTTGGTGGCGCCGTGAACCACAACGTCATTGATTCACCCTTCGGCGGAGACGAATTAGACGCCAATGGTTACTCACTGTTTGGTGGTTATAAGTTCGACAACTCGGTTGCCGATTTAATGACATCGGTAGAATTCGGCTACAGCGACACGGGTGATTTTTACAACAGCAATGGTAACGGCGATGAAGATATCAATGGCGTATGGGTAGCTGCCGTTGCAGAAAAATACCTGCCTGAAATTGATCCACGCCTCAGTGTTATTGGCCGTGGCGGATTGGACTTAGGTGACGACGACGGTATTTTCCTCGGCGCCGGCGCTGGCTTCAAAGTTAACGAACAGGTTGGTCTACGTGCAGAGTTTATTAACAAAGATGCATCGTCTGTTTATCAAGTTGGAGCCCTGTTTCATTTCTGAATGACAGATGATCCAGCATAAACAAAAATGCCCGGCACGAACCTTGTTCATGCCGGGCATTTTTTCTGAAAGGACACCGCTTAGGTGAATAAAAAAACTCCCCACCCGCAATGGATGAGGAGCTTTCTTAAATCAGGGAGATAAACCTCCCCGTCAGGTTCGCAGTCGGAGTATCAGCGAACACCGCCACGGCGCAGAGCCGCTGGAGTGTAGTCAGAATAAGTACGCTCAAATTCGTACTGGTAGCCTGATTCTTCTTCGTTATCCAGACCAAGGGCCAGATAGCGGCCTGAGTTCAGGTCGTACAGAGTTTCAATCGCGTACCATGGAACCTTGCGATCGAAGTAGTACATGTTGTGTGACTCAGCCACACGCCACAGTTCGCCACGGCCGTCGTAATGATCGATTTCAGTCGCCTGCCAGGTATCTTCATCGATATAGAAGACACGCTTAGCGTATACATGACGCTGACCATCTTTCAGAGTCGCTGTTACTTTCCACACACGGTGCAGTTCGTAACGAGTCAGATCCTGATTAATGTGACCAGCTTTGACGATGTCGTCATACTTCAGGCTGGTGTCTTTCAGCTGATATGAGTTGTACGGAATGTACACTTCCTGCTTACCTTCTAACTTCCACTCGTAGCGGTCCGGAGAGCCGTTGAACATATCGAAGTTATCTGCAGTACGCAGACCGTCAGACGCGGTACCTGGGCCGTCGTAAGCAACCTGCGGCGCACGACGTACACGACGCTGACCAGCGTTATATACCCATGCCTTACGTGGCTCTTTTACCTGGTCCAGTGTTTCGTGAACCAAAAGAACGTTACCCGCCAGACGCGCTGGAGACAGAACATCCTGCTTAAAGTAAAAGAGAACGTTGTCATCTTTATCCGCCTGGAAATCGACCAGGTTATTACGGAAGGTGAACTCGTCTTTAAAACGAACGACGGTGTAATCACCGTTCACCTGCGGCGTCACCTGACCGATGATACGGCTGACCGAACCACCGCGATATCGCGTAATGTGGTTCCAGATCACTTCAACACCTGTCTGCGGGAATGGGAAAGGCACGCCGAACGTGAAGTTCGCGATACCATTACCGTCATTCAGCAGAGAGGTGTTCACTGCGTTCTTCTTAGTCTCGTCGTAGACGTCCTGAGGGTAAGCCGCTGAACGCACAGTTTTGTACACGGGCATACGGTAGGTATCAGGATACTTCTCGAACATCGCTTTCTGACCGTCGGTCAGATTTGCGGCGTAGTCTTTGTAGTTCTCTGCGGTGATCACGAACTCCGGCTTGTCTCCCGCAAATGGGTTACCAAGACGACCATTCTTATCAACGCTGGCTGCGTCTGTTGCCAGACCGCCCGTCCATGCAGGGATATTACCCTGAGCTTCTTTCACTGCGCCCACTGGAGTCAGTTCTGTACCCAGCTTGGCAGCCTGATCAGCGCTCACACCTGCGTGTGCAGAACCCACCAGCATGGAGAGGGCCGCAGCCGCTCCCCAGGTTTTAAATTGTTTCTTCAACATATTCGGAACCTCTGTGTAACTTGTTCAACTGCTCAGAATGAATATTTAGCAGAAAGACTGATGTTGTCGCGGTCTTTCAACTGGTTATATTTGCCACCCGAGAAGTTAGTGTATGACACGTCTACGGATGTCTGGTTCAGATACAGGAATGACACACCCAGACCTACGGTCAGACGATCATCAATAAACTGAGAACCTGGCTCTGGACCGTAACCCTTGTCGTAAGCAATCGACAGGTTAGGCGTCATATTTACACCCGCGAAGGCGTTGTTGTACGTCAGGCCAGAGCGCAGACGGATACCACCTGACAGCTTGGTGGTGTAACCATCGTCGGTACAGTAGTCCGAGTTCACGTTTGCTGACGTGCCACCAAAGATACAATAGTTAGTATCACCGCCAGGTTCATAGACCCCATCGTTGTTACCAATACCGTAGGCACCTGAGCGGCCATAACGGGCATCATCAGTGTCCGGAAGATCCGGGATGTAGGTCGCGCCGACTTCACCAACGAGCGCCAGACGGTCTGCACCTAACACACGATCAAAGAACATGATGTAGGTTGACTGTGCCTGCCAGATATCAAACTCGTCGTAGCCCTTACCAACTTCACCGTACAGGTCAGCAGCATTACCTGCTTCTTCAGCACGTTGCTGATACAGGCGACTCCACGGAGCACCGTTACCCGCCAGAATCAGCTCAAATGCGTTCCACTGAACTGGCATATCTGGCTTATAACTGATCTCACCCGAGATAGATGCACCACTTGCGGTACTACGCGCAAACGAGACACCCGCAATTTTGATGTCTTCTGGATAAGCGATCTGATACAGCGGACGATACGTGTTATATGAAGCATCTTCATTCACTTCCATATCCGGCGTACCGGTCAGAACACCAAGGCGGTCCTGGTTCGTGATAACACCGTTGATGTATGGAAGGCGGCTATGAATGTTCATGTAGTAGAAACCGAATTCGGTATCACCCAGCGCTTCTGAATACCAACGAACAGCCATACCGTACTGACCACTGTCGCTCGGTTCTTCATCTTCGATCCGCTCTGTTACTGGTGCCACGCGGTTTGCCAGCGGCACACCCGTGTCCACTTCCAGATCGCGCAACGCGAGGATATCGCGTTCATCAGCCGTACCACCCAGAATAACCGGGCCACAACCGTCGGCTACGAAATCAACCGTTGAGAAGAATGTACCGCACGGGTCACTGCGTGTGTGATCCCACTCCAACTGATAGAAAGCTTCCAGAGTGATCTCACCCGTCAGGCCAATCGAGGTATAGAACATGTTGACCGGAAGAAGTCCCTCTTTCAGCTCGGCACCCGGCTTACGGAATGCGGAGGCATCCACTGGGTTAACGCTGTTGATGCCACCCTGAATGAAGGTACTTTCACCCCAGCTAAGAACCTGACGACCAAGACGGAAGGTCACAGGCACGTAGTTGATGTCATAGTCTGCCCAGACAAAAGCATCCAAAAGTTCAGCACCACGACCGGCGGCGTTTTCAGTTTCTTCGTTCAACTGTTTGAACTCAGTGTCCTGATCCATAATCGCGTGATCATAGTAAGCACGGGCACGGAAGAAACCACCGTAGTTGCGGTAGCTCATTTCGAGATCGCCGCTCCACTTGAAGACATTTGTATAAATGTCTCCCTGATCGTAGTTAAGCGTACCGTCGTCGTAGTTGTACGATGCACCGGAGGTGTTCTCTCCAATCGCATTCCCATTACCTGGCATAATCTGAGAGCGGTCACGCTCATCAACACGCCAGCCAATACCATAGGACACTGTGTTTGCCAGCTGAATATTTAACTCGCCAACGTTGTACTCAATTGCTTGAGCTGACGTGACTGCTCCCGCCATGGCCAGAGCCAGCGGAGTCTTTTTAAACATCTGATAAATTGCTTTATTCATGATTTTTATTCTCCGCAACTCAATTACCGGTGCTTTCAAGGACAGCCGTATTTTCAATGATCAGACCTTGCTGATCACCCGCAAGACCAGATAGTTTGGTCGCGCCATAAGGGTCAAAGAAAGATCCGATCTGTTGATAGATCTCAGCAAATACCGCCTGAGGGTCTGCCGAAGAGAAAGTCGCGTGTGTACCTTGAGCAACACGTACATTCGCCCTAACGATTGCGTCGTTAGTAGTGCTTGGGTAGTAGTACTGAGGATCAGGACTGATCACACTTCCGGTTTCCGCCTCTTCCTTCGTAATAAGAGTGTCGATACCCATCTCAGCTACCAGAGGATCTGTACCAGCCAGGAAGGATACTGAGGTTGCAAGCGTCGCTGTTTCTGCATTATTCGGCACAACCTGATCCGACGGTTCATCAGCATCACCCGTTACACCTACGTCTTCATAAACAAGCACTGGCACATCTGCAGTACCGGCAGCGAAGTTAATCGGATCAGCTGAGTCCAGCATGGCCTGGAAAACCCCAAAGAAGCTTTCGATGCTGTCCGAACCCTGCTCAACACCACTAGCTGCCAGACCAGCAATGATACGTGGACCAATCTGAGCACTGTTTTCCAGCAACTTCACGACACCACCACCTGGATTACCCAGAGCAGCCGCTTTGATCTGCGGAATGTTTGAGTTGTACGCACGAACGCTAGTGTCGTTAGCAACAGACAGGAAGGTCGCACCGACAATACCGCCCAGAGAGTGACCTACGAAGTACACATTGGCAGGATCAAGATCATCCGCTGTACCATCTGAGTTCACATCCATATCGTCAATGGATGCGGCAACATTCAGCATGTCCAGCACCGTCTGACGAATTGCATCGCGGGTACGCGCAAATTCGTTCAGGTTGATATACAGGTCACCGGATTCACCGACCGAGGCTGCAGTCACTGGGTTACCCTGAGCGTCCAGAGCACCCTGGAAAACCATGCTTACATTACTCTGATCGGCGGCCTTACCTACGTTATTGTGACGCTCAGCCAGAGCAGCGAGGCCAGGAACGTTTTCAGCGCCAACCGCCTGGATAACACCTGCACGTGCTGCAGCAAATGGGCTATTGGTGGCGGCATCAGATGCAGCAACCTGCTCGACGTTAAACAGACGCAGGCTGTTCGCCTCACCGTCGTTCAGTGGAGCAATACCGTGCATTACGTGGTCAATCGCGATGGTAGCGATACATGCCGAAGCCAGAGCGTTACCCACCAGAAGACCTGCAGTACGGTCAACGGTAATGCCGTGCTGATAGATAACTACTGGCCAGCCATCAGCAGGCTTACCAGAAGCCGGCCCCGGACCATCAGGATCACAGGAAGCATCTGGTATCATAGCCAATACAGGGACAGTCACATCGCCCTGTTTGTCTGCGTACGGGAAACGCCAGGTAACGTTGATGCTACCGTCGGCGTCGGCAGGAGCACTTTCGAGCCCAAGTGCCAGGGCAGCATTGTTGCTACCAGACCAGCTACCAAGGTCCGCATCCGCTGTACCTGCTTCAGGAAGAGGCAGGAAGTTAGGTATCGTCAGACCACCCTGAAGAATCGAGCCGCCAGATGAAATTGCTGACACCTGACCTGCGACAATAGCGTCAACAGTTGACTCATCTGCGTCCGGGTTCGCTTCTTCAACGCCCGGGCGCAGTGCCACTGTAAGGAAAGCATCGTAAGAGATCTCTACCGCTGTAGAACCATCCGCCGTAATCGGCGTATAAGTACGGGACGCAGGCTTATCAACAATCGTATCTACGCCTGCTCCGCTACCATCAGCGATCGTAGTAATCAGGCCCTGATAGTAGTTTGGAGAGAAAGTCTCGCTGGCTTTAAGAGCATCACGAGTATTACTGTCTACAGGAATAACCGTCATGCCCGCCTGGGTATTAATGGCAGTTGCCACGCCCTGTGCAATCGTCAGGAGTGTTCCCTCAGCTATTGCTTCAGCTGTTGTTTGATCTGCACCATCTTTAATCTCTTTAGCAATTACAGACGCAGAGATAGTCGCCTCAGCAGCGGCAATACTTGTAATCTGAGTAGTCAGGAAGGTCGCCGGAGCAGCCATCGCATGCAGCACGTCCGTGGTACCAGTCGTTGTGAACGCGTAACTAAGGATGATGTTATCCTGGGTCACCTGGCCAGAGGTCGCGCCATTCAGGAAAGCACCTGCCAGAGATTCCCATGCCTGAACCGCGTCACGAACTGGCTGCAAACTAGGCGCAGGCAGCTCCAGATCGCTTGTAACCAGGTCGTATTCAGCAGACGGACCAACATCTACCCCGCTTGCTGACTCAAGTGCATCAGTCAGAACCACCAGATACTTAGTTTTTGGATCAAGAGGCGTTTTAGGGAGAATCTGAATCGCTGGCGTAGAGCCACCATCCATTGTAATGAACCGTGCTTCGTAATCGGTACCAGCCACCGGCTGATCTGCTGCAAACGGGTTATCACCTTCGTTTTCAACAATAGTACTGATGTCCAGTGGATCAATCGCAGCGTTATCTTCACTGTTTTTCAGTTTCACCAGCAGGACAGTCTGTCCCGCGGCAACAGTGTCTGCATCCAGCTCGGCATTGAACTTAACGTAAATGGCAGCAGAAGTGGAAAAGCCATCAAGTTTGTTCAGTGCGGTAGTTACTGGTGGAGTTGTATCACTGGTATTCGCTGTGCCATCGGTCTCAGCGGCATCCGCGAACAGAAAATCGTTAGCCAGAGGAAGGTTCGCGCCACCCGCAGAGAAAATAGGAGAAACACGCGATACCTCCGACCCCGGAGAACCGGCAGTCACTGCCCCGGTATCAACTTTATAATCACCGCCAGTCTTACAGCCCGCAAGACCTGCGGCTGTGGCTGCGATGGCCAGACTGAGTAAAGTCTTCTTCACCATACATGTACCTGTAATGTGTTGTTATGGTTATTCAAATGCGCTGGTACACACATCCCTTGCGGATATCAGCAATCACCTGACTATAATCCCGTCGACTCATACCCTCATCACTCGAAAGTATGATTCGCCTCCTTAAACCGGGGCATTTTGTATCTGATCGTAATCAACCATAGTCCAGATCGGCCAACCTACCAAACCGGGGGATAGGATTTACGCACCCCTTTGTCATAGAATAGGCGCCCTTTTAAACCAACCCTCATTCCCGAACAGGAGATCCCTATGTCGTCCAATCAGGATTCCGTTGTAATTGTTGCTGGTGCCCGTACCCCAATGGGCGGCTTTATGGGCAGCCTCAGTTCAGTCTCTGCACCCGAGCTTGGTGCTATCGCAATTGAAGAAGCAGTGAAGCGCTCTGGCCTGCAACCAGCTGATGTTCAGGAAGTTATCATGGGTAACGTACTGTCTGCTGGTCTGCGTCAGGGTCCTGCACGTCAGGCGATGCGCAAGGCAGGTCTGCCGGATAACACTGGCGCAACCACCATCAACAAACTTTGTGGCTCTGGCATGAAAGCCACCATGATGGCTCATGATGCAATCAAAGCCGGTTCTGTTGATATCGCGGTATCCGGCGGCATGGAGTCCATGTCTAAGGCGCCTTACATTCTCGAGAACGCGCGCGGTGGCTACCGTATGGGTCACGGTGATCAGGCCAAAGACCACATGTTCTTCGACGGTCTTGAAGACGCTGAGACTGGCAAGCTGATGGGCGCTTTCGCTCAGGACATGTCAGACAAGAAAGAATATACCCGTGAGCAGATGGATGAATACGCGATCCGCTCTCTGAACCGCGCGAAAGCAGCGATCGAAGCTGGTCACAATACGGCTGAAATCGTGCCGGTAACCGTAAAAAGCCGCCGCGGCGAAACAGTCGTTGATCAGGATGAGCAGCCATTCAATGCCAACATTGAGAAGATCCCTTCACTGCGCCCTGCGTTCGCCAAAGACGGCACCATCACCGCAGCAAATGCGTCTTCTATCTCTGACGGTGCATCAGCACTGGTACTGGCGCGTGAATCCGTTGCTGCTGAAAAAGGCCTGACGCCGGTTGCTCGTATCGTTGCGCACAGCACGCACTCTCAGCACCCATCTGAGTTCACGGCCGCACCTTGTGGTGCCATTGAAACTCTGCTGGCCAAAACCGGCTGGAGCAAGGACGACGTTGATCTGTGGGAAATCAACGAAGCCTTCGCGATGGTTGCCATGATGCCAATCGACGCATTCGGGCTGGATGCTGAGAAAGTAAACATCTACGGCGGTGCCTGTGCACAGGGCCACCCGGTTGGCTCTACTGGCTCACGCCTGATCGTGACCCTGATGAATGCCCTGAAAAACACTGGCGGCAAAAAAGGTATTGCAGCGCTGTGTATCGGTGGCGGTGAAGCAGTTGCCGTTGCGATCGAAATGATCTGATAGCAGCTCAAACGAAGAAGCCGGCTTAACGCCGGCTTTTTTGTATCTCGCAGTTCGGGAAGATTATTAACACCGCTGAGACAACGCAGCTATCCAACGGGTTAAAGCGTCAGCGAGGCCGTCACAGC
This sequence comes from Thalassolituus sp. UBA3500, assembly GCF_002377545.1. Lineage (NCBI taxonomy): Bacteria > Pseudomonadati > Pseudomonadota > Gammaproteobacteria > Oceanospirillales > Oceanospirillaceae > Thalassolituus > Thalassolituus sp. UBA3500. Next base: position 46,419 of record NZ_DFQB01000058.1, read on the forward strand.
AAGGCAAAAATCTTCGATAAAGCGTAGCTAGCTTCAAAGCTGAGCCGTCGCCGAAGAAGTCAGAGCGCGTCAAAAACGGGCCAAAGAAACGGAGCACTTGTACCAGTTAAAGCGTCAGCGAGGCCGTCACAGCAAGGCAAAAATCTTCGAGAAAGCGGAGTTTACTTTAGTAAATGAGCATTTCGAGAAGGCTTTTAACACCGCTGTGACAACGCAGCTAGCTTTAAAACACAATGGTTTTGTTGCCGTGAAGTAATACTCTATCTTCTAAGTGACTCCGCACCCCTCTCGCCAGCACTGATTTCTCAACGTCTTTTCCTAAACGCACCATGTCTTCAACCGTATCGTTATGACTGATGCGGATTACGTCCTGATCAATGATAGGCCCGGCGTCCAGTTCCTGTGTCACGTAATGACAGGTCGCACCAATCAGTTTTACACCGCGTTCTGCGGCCTGGTGGTAGGGCTTAGCGCCAACAAACGACGGAAGAAAGCTGTGGTGAATGTTGATTACCTGACCGACGTACTGCTCGCAGATTTCTGGCGGCAGAATCTGCATGTAGCGCGCAAGCACAATGGTGTCGGCCTTATGTTCTTCGATAATCGCCGTCACGCGACGGAAGTGCTCCGCCTTGTTGTCTTTATCAACCGGTACATGAAAGTACGGAATACCATGCCACTCGACCAGTGAGCGCAGATCGTCATGATTTGAGATCACACAAGGGATATCACACTCAAGTTCACCACTGTGCCAGCGATGCAAGAGGTCCACCAGGCAATGGCTTTGCTTGCTGGCCATGAGGATGACTTTCTTCGGCGAGCCGCTGTCGCTCAGCTGCCAGTCCATCTCAAATTCGTCGGATATCGGGGCAAAAGCTTCCTTCAGCCCATCAGCGTCAAACGGCAGGGAGTCTGCGCGGATACAGTGACGCATAAAGAAGCGCCCACTAACCGGGTCTGAATAGTGGTTTGCCTGAACAATCCAACCACCATGCCCTGAAAAAAACTGGCCAACTTTAGCCACGATGCCGACCCTGTCAGGACAGGAGATGGTCAGCCTGAATACTCTTTCCATAATGTGATACATCACTCAATAACGATAGCCACCAGCTTGCATCCAGAGGCCTTTCATGGTCAACTCTTTGACGCTCTAATGACTGTTCAGAACTAAACAGAGACGGATCTATGTTACTCCTAAGGACACTTTTACTCAGCCTTTTTTTTAGCTTACCTGCCCATGCTTCAACGCTGGCAGACGAGCTAAGCGTTTTCAAACTGAGTACCAGTGCTAAGATTTTGCTTCTTAAGTATTATCACGTCCAGGCAGATGAGGGGAATCCTCAACTTGTTGAGGAAGTATTGCGTCATCGTGAAGAAGTCCTTCATCAAAAGAATCTGCTGCTGGAAGACTTAGGTGCCAACTACCCTGCCAGAACGCAAGGCATCCAGAGCCACTGGGATGAATTCAATAGCCTGCTCGACGAGAACATCACTGAAATCCGCGAAAGCAATTACCCTGAGCTTCAAGTAGTCACGCTCATGCGCAAAGCCCAACGCGCCATGCTGCAAGAACTTGAACTGCTTTCTGACCAGATATTGGCGGAAAATGAGCTCAGCCTATCAGAGCTCACGCTCTGGCAACGTCAGCAGAAAAACCTGCTGCTCGAGGTGGTTGAACGTTACATCGAACGCGCTGCCTCCTCCATGGGTGCACCACTGACGATTGATAACGTTGATATCCGAGTACTCTGCCAGCAATTTGAACGCGGCATCGCCGACATGAAGAGCCGTGTCTCGGCTGACGAAGCTAAGCGCCAACTTAGCAAAATTCATAGTCAGTGGCTGTTCATCGAAACAGCAGCAACCGATACCAATGCGCGCCTGGTTCCGTTTCTCGTGATGCGCTATGCCGATGGGATTCTTGGCCGTCTGGATGATGTCGCTCACCACATCTGAGACCTGAGTAAGAGGTTTTACCCATCGGACGCGCTATACTTTAAGTTCAGAAGCCTGAAAAAGCAGCCGATGGGATTAATCGTTTTCGACATGGGGCGTCGAGTTGAAACGCCCATTCACAGTCCGCGCCGACGCGTATCTCCTGTAGAGAAAGCGGGCGCAGTTTCCCGGATTGAGCACGAACCCGAGCAGCCAACGTCGTCCGACGATCTGATTTACTCCCCCGAAGGTACCACCGAACGTCAGGAGCACGCTCCCCAGACCGTCGCTTTCGCCGCTGACATCATGAACCGGCATGTTATTACCATTCGTCAGGAAACAACGATCGGTGACGCATACCAACTGATGCGGGAACACGATATCCATCATCTTCCGATCATCGACGCACACGAGAATCTTCAGGCATTGATTTCAGACCGCCGCATACTAAGGGCTCTCGCCGAACAGCGCTCTGTAGAAAAGGACTCTGTAATGACAGTGGCGGTCAGACCCGTGTATTGCACAGCCGAAAGCACCGACATACGACAGACAGCACGACTTCTGACGGAATATCATATCGGTGCTCTCCCTGTGCTCAACAATGAAGAGCAACTGACAGGTATCATCACCCGCAGTGATTTACTGCACCTGCTCAGTGAATATGGCCCGCTTGAACTGTGGGCCTGATATGCCCTTTTGAGGGTATTAAGGAGAATTGACTTGGCTAAACAATATGAGCTGATCCACCCGAAAACGCACCTGCGCGTACTCTCACAGTATGAAATCCAACAACTCAAGGACGTCAGCAGTGGCGCACATGAACTGCTTCGCCGCTGCTCATTTGCTGTGCTTTCAGCAGGTAGCCTTGAGGATGACTACACGCGACTGGAAGAAAGCTATAAGAGCTTCAACATTACCGTAGAGCAGGAAGAGCGCGGCATTGTGTTACAACTCAGTGGTGCGCCAACCAGCGCGTTTGTTGATGATCAAATTATCCGGGGTGTCCGTGAACAGCTTTTTTCTGTACTTCGGGACATCCTTTATGCGGAAGAAAACATCCTGAAAGCCCACCGTTTTGATCTCGATAAAAGCGAAGATATTACTAATGCTGTCTTCCATGTGCTGCGTAATGCCAACCTGCTTCAACCCGATGTAGAACCTAAACTGGTCGTCTGTTGGGGCGGCCACTCTATCCCGCCTAACGAATACCAATACACCAAAGAAGTCGGGTATGAACTTGGGCTTCGCGGCCTTCATATAGGCACGGGGTGCGGCCCGGGTGCCATGAAGGGGCCAATGAAAGGTGCAACGATTGGCCATGCGAAACAACACATTCGTGACGGTCGTTACATCGGTATCACAGAGCCAGGCATTATCGCAGCCGAATCACCTAACCCGATCGTCAATGAATTGGTGATCCTGCCCGATATTGAGAAAAGGCTGGAAGCTTTTGTGCGTATGGCACACGGGATTATTATTTTCCCTGGTGGCCCAGGTACCGCCGAAGAAATTCTCTATATTCTGGGTGTTCTATCGCACCCGGCTAATAAGGATATCCCCTTCCCTCTGATCATTACCGGCCCAGAAGAAACCCGTGCCTACCTTGAAGACATCAACCGCTTTATTGGCGACACTCTAGGTAAAGAGGCTCAGGCTCGCTATGAGCTGGTGATCAACGACCCGGTCACTGTTGCGAGAAAAATGAAAGCCGGGATGGAAGCTGTCCGACAGTATCGCCGTGATAACAACGACGCCTACTTTTTCAACTGGACCTTAAAAATCGATCATGATTTTCAGGTGCCTTTTGAACCGACCCACGCCAACATGAAAACCCTTCGTTTAACGCACGATGCTCCGTTCCATGAGCTGGCCGCAGATCTGCGCAGAGCATTTTCAGGTATCGTGGCCGGTAACGTGAAGGCCGATGGCGTTAAGCTGGTGCGTAAGCATGGGCCTTATGAAATTCACGGCGACGCAGATATTCTCGACGGTATGGACCGTTTACTGCGAGCCATGGTTGACCATGGCCGAATGAAAATCAGTGGAAAATATGATCCGTGCTACCGGATCGTAAAATCCTGAAGGTTATTGTTTTGCGCTGAGGCGTGCTGCTGCCTTTCCGGATAGGTTGGCAGCACGATCCATGACATGGAAAATGACGTTCTGCTCGTTCACGCCAGACACCATTGCGGCCCCCGGACCTGTTGCATAAATCGCCACATCTTCACCGCCATGCGTTTCTGAATCACGTGGAATCAGAGCCTCCTGATGATAACCAGCGGCCTCCGTATTCATACCGGTAATATCTTTACGTCCTGCATTAATTGGCTCTTCGTATACAAGTTCGGCGTCTGTTTCACCACCCAGGTGATGATGTCCGCGACCGTTCATATAACCCAACGTAGTATACGGCAGGCCATCACCGGCCATGGTGGGTTCTGTCTCACCGGGCGCAACGACTTTACCAAGAATAGGATTACCGCGCTTAGGATACCCTGCAATGGTAAATACATGACTGTGATCAGCAGTAACGATAATCAAAGTATCTTCCGGAGAAGTCATAGACTCGGCGAGAGCAACAGCATCAGAAAACTCTCGGGTCTCATTGAGCGCATTAAACGCATTTCCGGCGTGGTGCGCATGGTCAATACGACCGGATTCCACCATGAGAAAGAACCCCTCCTCACTGCCTGACAACAACTTAATCGCTTTTTCTGTCATCTGGCTAAGTGATGGCTCCCCTAATGTGTCCTGGTTGCGATCTGCCTCAAACCGCATATGCGCCTCTTCAAACAACCCCAACACAGGAGTACTGCTCAACTGATTAAACCCCTCTTCATCGATAACCAGTTGACCTTGCGGATTCTGGGCTTTCCATTCTTCCATCAGATTACGGCCATCAGTACGATCACCTTCTACCGTACTTCTGGCATCGGGGGTATTAGACTGAACATCATCAGGAAGAAAATGTCGACGACCGCCACCAAAAGCGAGTTCGATGCCATCTACCGCGACACCATAGTCTTGCAAAGTACGTTGCCTGAAACTCAGAAACTGCGAAGCAATATCCTCGCAGCCTGCTTCAACTGCAGCTTCCGGCATATCCGAAATATCTTCCCAGTTGCGTTCAGAAGAATATGCGTAAGTAGCCGCCGGAGTCGCATGGGTTAAGCGAGCTGTCGTGACTATCCCAGTTTTCTTACCGGCTAACTCAGCGAGAAGCAGAGCCGAAGGGACTTCATCCTCCACACGGTGACAAAGACCACGTTCTGCGCTCTCAGCCAGACCAATAACACCGGCGTCCGTCTTAACACCAGACATCATTGCGGTCATAGTGCCTGCTGAATCAGGAGTCTGAGCATCAACATTGTAGGTTTTACTTAAACCAGTAAAAGGAAATTTCTCAAAACTGAGCAGATTCTCCTCACCACTCATGCCCTGTTGCTGTCCTGCGTAGATTCGGGCGGCTGTGACTGTTGATATTCCCATGCCGTCACCAACAAACAAGATCACGTTCTTGGCAGGTGTAGTCTCTCGTAAAACTTCGCGTTTACTTTTTATGGCAGACCGCCCCTCGACAAACCAGGCGTTATCCTGAGGTAAGAAGTCCAGTGGTGCTTCGTTTTTAGTCTCATAGAGACACCCAGTCATTGAAATAACAAGAGAGATTAGAGTACCAACGTAAACACTGCGCATCGTTATTTCCATTACTAAAAACCTTAGAACATTAACCTTTGGATTTTACATATTTATTAATACCCATGCCTTTTTATCCGCATTTTTTGTAATAAATAATTCACCACCTGGGTTACAGAAGTTAAACATTTCTGTCACAGACCACACTTAGCCAGAGCGCTCCTGAAACCTATAACGAAGCAATATTGGGGAACCGTGATGAAACTGAAATTATTAGCAATCGCTGTAGCATCAGCGTCACTGCTGACTGCTTGTGGTGGAGAAGATGGTGACGATGGTCGCGACGGTCTGAATGGACTGAATGGCCAGAACGGAGTTTCGCCTGACGCAGCTCCGGGCGCACCAGGCTCAGATGGTGCCAACGGTGAAGATGGCCAGGATGGCGCCGACGGTAAAGATGGTGCGAATGCTGACGCCGGTGCAGGTACTCTGACGCGCATCGCGACTGTACCTTCCGGTGCTGAAGTAACGGGGCTGTTTCTGACCGAAGACGGTGATCTGTTCTTCAATGCGCAACACCCAGCAGGTAGCAACATGGAAACTGATAACAACGGTGTCGCTTACAACACAGGTACCGTTGGTGTGATAGAGGGTGTTAGCTTTAATAATCTGCCAAACACACTGATTTCAGTAGCGGTTCCTGAGTCTGACTACGAGCGCCAGACGATTCAGACAGCTTACGGTTCTTACCGTGTTATTGGTCAGACTGGCGACCAATACGAGGGTGAGCTCAGCGAAGGGCTGGGTCATATTTATAATCTCGCTGGTGACGCTCTGATCCTTGAAAACGACATGCCAGACTTCAATGGCTTCGTATCTACAGGTGCAAACACTGGCTACCTCTTCACTAACTGGGAAGAGTATCCGGGTGGTATGAGCCGTATCGGGCTGAGCAAATCCGCTTCTGGCGAATGGTCTGTAGAAGATGCCATGATGGTGAACTTTGCAAACGTAAAAGGTACGGGTGCTAACTGTTTCGGCTCTGTTTCACCTTGGAATACACCACTGACATCTGAAGAGTGGATCGTGAACTCTGATGTTAACTCGACCACTTACGCTAGCTGGAACGACCCTGAAGAAGTGGCCAACAACGATCGTCTGAATCGCTTCTGGCAGCTGATGGATGAGCCTGTTAACCCGTACGATTACGGCTACATCGTTGAGATCACCAACGCTGTTTCACCAACGCCTGTACCGGTTAAACACTTCACCATTGGCCGCTACGAGCATGAAAACTCGGTCGTTATGCCAGACCGTCGCACTGTTTACTCTTCACAGGATGACACGGGTGGCGTTCTGTTTAAGTTCGTTGCTGACACAGCTGAAGACTTGAGCTCTGGTACGCTATACGGCGCTAAGCTGACTCAGGATGCGGGCGTAAATGATCCAGCGGTTACAGGCTTTGATGTTGACTGGGTAGAGCTTGCGACTTCTGACAACTCAACCATCGAAGCTTGGGTTGATGAGTTTGATGGTATCAGCACTGAAGACTATGTCGATGGCGAAACCAGCTATATGACGGTTGCAGACGTTGAAGCCTGGGCAGCCTGGGTAGTTTCAGGTCGCCCTGCGAACACTACTTACCCAACCGTAGAAAACGGTGGCGGCAAAGTCACTGCGGGTCAGCCAATGGATGACCGTGCAGCCTTCCTCGAATCACGTCAGGCCGCTAAGCAATTGGGTGCAACGGCAGAATGGCGCAAGCTGGAAGGTATCAGCATTCATGCTGGTCGAGTTCAGGAAGCCATTGAAGGCATCGACCTGATTCCGGGTGAAGAAGTCGAGAACGCATACATGTACATGGGTATCGCTGATATTGATAACACCATGATCGACGGAGAAGGCGACATCCAACTTTCTGGTCGCGTGAAAGATTGTGGTGGTGTATTCCGTGCATTGATCGATTCAGATTACAGCCTGAGCCGTATTGAACCAGTTGTGATGGGTGCGACCTACCGCAGTTCACTGGATGGTGCAGAGCGTTGTGATGTGGACAACCTGTCTCAACCTGACAACGTTATCGTTATGCAGGACGGTCGTATTCTGATCGGTGAAGATGGCTTCCAGGAAAACAACACTCTGTGGATGTACGAGCCACACCATAAGTAAGACAAAGTATTAGTACAAATATGTAAGACCTTTCAGGGGGAGAGCTTTCTCCCCCTATTTTCTTTCCGGATGTAAGTATGAAAAACCTGATTAGAATCCTGGTACTACTGCCATTACTAAGCGCGTGTAATCAAGACGTAGATACTCATTTCAAAGCCCATTCAGATACCAAAACAATAAAAAAATCTGAAACAGCTTTATCAGACGAAGTTCAGCCTGCCTATCAGCCTGGGGATGACATCCCTGCAACGGCGTACATTGAGCACGATGAAATTTATAACCCTGAGGCCGTCATCCCACCTCAGTGCTATACCCGTACCGATGGTAAGAATAACCCTTGTTATGTCTGTCACCAGACGTACACCGATGATCGTCCGAATGTAATGAAAGACGTTTATCTGCAAGGCCTTTACGATTTCTCAGATGCGGGGATGACAAACAGCTGGAAGAATCTCTTTAAAGACAGAAGCGAAGAAATCAAAAATATTCCCGATGATCAGATTCTCAATTGGGTAAATACAGACAACTACTCTGATTGGATAGAGCGCGAGAGTCAGCGCGAAGAGTCTGCTGCTCCCCCTATGTTCCTGGAGAACCTGGCAGATCCGGTGAAAGCATTTGATGAACGAGGGGTCGCTCGCGACGGTAGTCACTGGATCGCATTTAACTACAAACCATTCCCTAGCGCCTTCTGGCCAACAAATGGTTCTACTGACGATGTCATGATTCGTTTACCCGCAGAATTCCGCGAAATAGACGGAAAATACTCTGAGGCTCTGTACTTCGCGAACCTATCACTTCTGGAGCTGACAATGAAACGGCTCAGTGGTATTTCAATTCCTACGGTGAACGAACGTGACATCGGCTCTGATGTTAATGGCGACGGTGTTCTGACCGAGAATGTCTCTGAGTTGGTTCGTTCAGGTAACTATCTCGGTGATGCCTCAGATATTCCGGTCGAAGATATGCTTTACCCTGAAGGAACAGAGTTTCTGCACACTGTTCGTTATGTCGGTGTAAACAATGATGGTGATATCTTCGTACCCAAGCGTATGAAAGAAGTACGCTACATGAAGAAGCATCAACTCAAGTCTGCTGTTGCGCTCCGCAGTGCTTACTTTCTCGAAGCCAAGGAAAAGCACCTGGGTAACCTTCCGCTGACCGTTCACATTGGTGAACGAGGCATAGATAACCGCTTTGGCTGGACACTGAATGCCTACATCGAAGATCAACATGGTGAACTCCGTAAGCAGAACAAACAGGAAATGGCATTCTGCAATGGCTGCCATAAAACGGTCGGTAGTACGATTGATCAGACATTCTCTTTTGCCCGTAAAGTGGAAGGCGAAGACGGCTGGGGTTACATCGACCTGAAAGCGATGAAAGATGTCCCTACCATCAATGAAACTCAGGGTGAGTACCTGACCTACTTTGAACGTGTGGGCGGTGGTGATGAATTCCGACAGAACAAAGAGATGCAGAAGAAATACTTTGAGAACGGAACGGTTAACAAGGAAAAAGTTAAGTCGGCAGATTCAGTGTATGAGCTGATCACTCCGAGTCGCGACCGGGCGCTGGCTCTGAATAAAGCATACAAGCGTATTGTTGAAGAGCAGAGCTACATCTTTGGTCGAGATGTTGTACTTTCCCCTGCCAGCAACGTCATAGAGAATATCGATGCCGAAATAGCTCCTTTAAAAAATGAATTTCGCTACAGCTATGACATACGGCTGAACTGGGATGAGGTGCAGGAAGTTAATGGGCTGGTCAGTCATTATCACTGACCATCCATAAACAGTTTGCGTGCTGCAGCGTATCCGGACGTTGCAGCACGCTTTTTATTTTCATCAATGTAATCAGTGAGCGTGACCATGCCCTTCAATTGCATGACCGTGCTCGTCGTAGAACCCACTGGCACCATGTTCCACAAAGCCCCAATTGATCATCTTCTTCACAAATGGATTCTCCTCAGAGTCACCGATATCAGCAAAATCTATGAGAGTGTAATCGTCTCTCGAAACCAAACGCTGCTGAAGCCCAGAATCACCTTGCTCAGTCAACGACCATGCGAGAACCGGATTTTCATAGCTTACAACGATCTGCTGGGCAGGTAGCCAGACAAGCTTTTCTTTCTGCGCCTCTGATTCCCAAGTTTCTACCAGCTCACAACCGCTGCCCTGCTTGGATACCAGTGTCATGCTGTCACGAACATCCGCAGGTACTGCCAGAGATATTTCCTGCCAGACCCGATCCTCATTCCCTCTGAAGTCTTCGGCCTGATATTCAATACCATGCTTTTCAGAATCAACGTAGCGAATCAACTTAAGGCGGCCTGCAGGGGAGTGATACCAATACTCAACAACGCCGGTTGTCAGATCTTCACGGACAACTTCCCTGCCAGCTCTGTGAATAGCGATCTCTTTAGTATTTCCTTGTGACGTTACCTGATATTCCAACGAAACTGGAGAAACACAGTCGCTTGCAGTAACTGCAGCTGAGGCCGAAGCGGCTATGGCCGTGAGACTCAAAGTAATAAGTGTTTTCATAATCTTCAATCTGTATTTATTTAAACGGAAAAAGGGGCCAGTAAGGCCCCTTGAACTATTGAGCAGTGTTAAGGCTGATTTACAACAGCATCGGCACGATTAGCCAGATCTCCAGCGAAGTTCATCACGTGGAAAATAATGCTCTGCTCATTCGTACCTGAAACCAGGTGAGCACCAGGTCCTTTCGCATAGATACCGACATCTTCACCTGAATGCGTTTCTGAACTCATTGGAATCAGAGCTTCCTGGTGGAAGCCTGGAGCAGTTGTGTCGACACCAGACAGATCGACACGACCTGTGTTAATGGCAGCACCGTACCCCGCATCCGCATCCGTTTCAGATGGATCAACAGCAACGTGACCGCGACCATTCATATAGTTCAGAGTGGTATATGGCATGTCATCAGATGCGAGGCTTGGCTCGTCAGCACCAACGGCGACTACTTTACCCAGAATTGGGTTACCACGTTTCGGATAGCCTGCAATAGTAAATACATGGCCGTGGTCGGCAGTGACAATAATCAGCGTATCGCGATTACTGGTCAGCTCATCTGCGATAGCCACCGCTTCAGACAGCTCAATCGTATCCTGAAGTGCGTTGTAGGCGTTGCCTGCGTGATGAGCGTGGTCAATACGACCCGACTCAACCATCAGGAAAAAGCCTTCTTCGTTATTATCCAGGATTTTAATGGCTTTCTCGGTCATCTCTGCCAAAGATGGCTCGCCAGCGACGTCGTTTGCACGGTCTGCTTCATACTGCATATGTGACTCGTTGAACAAACCAAAAAGGTGGGTAGTTAGTTCTGGGTCGATAGAGTCAAAGCCAGCCTGATCATAAACGTAGAAGTCTCCCGGAGCATTGTACTGAGCAGACCATTCATTCGTCAGGTTACGACCATCAGTACGATCGCCCTCAACTGCACTGACAGCATCCGGGCTGTTAGCCTCGGCCTGTTTTGGCAGGAAGTGACGACGACCACCACCCATCACAACTTCGATACCATCGATATCGAGCATAGAATCAGCGTGACGCGCTTCCAGATTTCCCTCAAATTCGACGAGCTGCAAAGCGATGTCGGCGCAACCCTCTGCGCCTGTCTCTGGCATATCAGAGTTATCTTCCCAGTTACGGTCAGCAGACTTCGCGTATGTTGCAGCAGGTGTTGCATGCGTAATACGAGCGGTAGAAATGATCCCGGTCGACATACCTGCAATCTCGGCCAGCTCAAGTGCCGTCGCCAGCTCATTACCTGCAACAGATGAGCAATCACCACGTGCGATATCTTCGTCTACACCGATGGTACCAACATCCGTTTTTGCACCCGACATCATTGCAGTCATTGTACCTGCGGAGTCTGGAGTCTGAGCGTCGACGTTATAAGTTTTGGATAAACCACTGAACGGAAAATTACCGAAGCTCAGGCTATTTTCTTCACCCGACATTCCTTTCATCTGTCCTTCCAGAATCCGGGATGCAGTGACGGTTGAAACACCCATACCATCACCAACGAAAAGAATAATATTTTTCGCTTCGCCAGCCTCTTCGATAATTGTATTCACCGCACTCTGAGTGCTTGCTACTTTCTGAGACGCCTGAATGTACCAGTCATTGTTTTTGGTATTTGCCAGAACATCGGAAAGTTTAAACGGCAAATCTTCTACCAGACCAGGTGCACCATCTGCACCCGGTGCACCATCAACACCATTTGAACCATTCACTCCATTCTGACCGTCGACACCATCACGACCATCATTTCCATCTTCACCGGCACAACCAACAAGCGTCATTGCTGCGGCAACGATCGCTGTGTGTAATAAATTAAGTTTCATCATTTTCTCCTCAGTCTCAGTCAGCCAGCAGATTTAAAGAGCGGCCAATAATCTGGAAGACCAGATTCTGTTCAACAACGCCCTGCACCAAGTGAGAGCCTGGGCCTGTCGCGTGCAATGTAATATCTTCACCAGCGTGGGTCTCAGAAGACATTGGAACCAGAGCTTCCTGGTGATAACCCGGCGTTGCTGTATCGATTGCGCTCAGGTCCTGACGACCCGCATTAATTGCTTCGCTATAACCCGCATCCGAATCAGTTTCCTGCCCGAGATCCATCATGCCGCGACCATTGGTGTAGCCGAGCGTTGTGTATGGAAGTCCATCAGATGCCAGCGCAGGGGATTCACCACCTACCGGTACGACTTTGCCCAGAATCGGGTTACCGCGTTTTGGATAGCCTGCGATAGTGAATACATGGCTGTGGTCAGCAGTAACGAGAATCAAAGTTTCTTCTGGGTCAGTGCTGTCAACCGCAGCCTGAACAGCGTCAGCGAACGCCAGTGTATCTTCGAGTGCACCGGCGGCATTTCCTGCGTGGTGTGCGTGATCAATACGTCCCGACTCAACCATCAGGAAGAATCCTTTGTCGTTGTTATCTAGAATATTGATGGCAGCTTCTGTCATCTCAGCAATTGACGGCTCACCGGCGACATCGTTCTCGCGGTCTGCTTCGTACTGCATGTGGGATTCATTGAACAAACCAAGAACACGTTCAGTAGACTCAGTATCAAGCGCGTCAAAACCAGACTGATCGATTACGTAGGTACCGTTCGGATACGCTTCTTGCCATTCAGAGGTCAGATCACGACCATCAGTACGATCACCTTCCGTTGAGCTGACTGCGTCTGCAGAGTTGAATGCAGCGTCCTTAGGCAAGAAGTGACGACGTCCGCCGCCCATCGCGACTTCGATACCATCAACATCTACCCCTGGGTAGCGCTCTTCAAGATTGTCTTCAAAATTGACCAGCTGCGATGCAATATCTTCACAAGCGAACGCTGCAGAAGGCATATCTGAATTATCTTCCCAGTTTCGGTCAGCAGAGTGCGCATAAGTCGCTGCAGGAGTCGCGTGTGTAATTCGGGCTGTTGATACAACACCGGTAGACAGCCCTTTTATTTCAGCAAGTTCCAACGCAGTTACGACTTCGTTTCCGGCAACGCTGTAGCAATCACTACGGATGACATCTTCGTCCACACCGATTGTACCGACGTCAGTCTTAACGCCAGAAACCATGGCCGTCATAGTGCCAGCGGAGTCAGGCGTCTGTGCATCGACGTTGTAGGTTTTAACCAGCGCAGAATATGGGAAGCTTTCAAATGATAGATAGCCTTCCTCTCCATCCTGACCTTCTTTCTGCCCCTTAAGAATACGGGCAGCAGTCAGTGTAGAAATACCCATGCCGTCGCCAACGAAAAGAATCACATTCTTGGCATTAGCAGAAGGTAGATCCATTGAAGATTTAGTCATTACAGAGGATTCTGCATCACTGAACCAGGCATTTTCGGCCTGATGGGCAGGCACTGCGGGCGCCGCCTGGGCTACTGAGCTGACTGCGGAAGCAGCAATTACAGCAGCGAGTAATTTCATTTTAGTGGTCATAACTCACCTGTTCTCAAGTTCAAATCGGACTATCCGAAAATTAAAAGCGAGGTGAGCTTAGGAAGCGTAAATGACGATTTTCTTACGAATAAAAGTTATTCACGACAATTTATGTTATATCATAACCAACAACATATCAGATAAAGACTACAGATTTCTTACGTATTTACTAATTGTGCTACAACCAGTTTTTCTTCGACCAGGCCAGAGTTTACGGGGGCCTCAGCACATCCCCTGATGCAACCAAACGATTCTTGACGTTATACAACCCGGCAAAAACAACAATCAGGACAATTACCAGAAATTAGTCAGTACCGCCGTATAGAGACTACAACACGACGGTTGGCCTTTCGCTGCTCGTTCAGTGGCAGGTCATCCAGCCCCTCCTTTGGGCGGCTGTCAGCATATCCGGATGCTTTCAGTCGCTCTTTCTCGATGCCACTTTCAAGCAGGTACTTCACAACACCGGTTGCACGGGCTGACGATAATTCCCAATTAGAGGGAAACTGCTCATTCGAGATAGGCAAATCGTCGGTGTGCCCTTCGACTTCGATCATGTGTGAACCATGGCTGACATCACGAATAACGCGACTCAGCTCCTGCAGCAGTGGTGTTGCCGCAGGCTTTAATGATGCAGCGCCAGAGTCATATAACGCAACATTCGCAAATTCTACCTGTACCCCACGAGGATCAAGCGTGACCGACACCTGATCCTGCAGACCGTTCTGCTCAATATAGTCATCAATACCCTGGCGAATGTCGGTAAAGGGAGTCGTGGTGGTTTCTGATGAGATAACTTCAGCTAACCCTTCCTTTAACGATTCAATCTTTCCTTCATTGAGATCGGATACCGCGAGAATCATGACGAAAAAAGCCAACAAGAGCGTAATTGCATCCGAGTAGGTCACCAACCAGGAACTGGATGAATCGTCAAAGTTAGGGCGGCGCCGGCGCAACCCCCGCTGGCGGCTGGCGTGACTCATTACAACTCTCCCGAGAGTGCCTGATCACGCACGGAAGGTTTGATAAAGGCGTTCAGGCGATCCTGCATATAGAGCGCAGTCCGCTTTTCACTCAGCAAGACAAAACCCTCAGAGATCAACTGATGGCGGAAATACATGGTTTCCTGCTTTTCAGTGACCTGATTCGCTGCAGGCTTAAAGAATAAATTCGACAGCAGCACACCGTACAGGGTCGTAATCAGCGCCAGCGCTAATCCCTTGCCCAGCCCCGCCATATCGCCGTTCAGGTTATCAAGCATGATAATCAGACCGACAATCGTACCGACCATACCAAAACCCGGTGAGTAAACGGCCATCGTGTTGAGCACTTTGCCTTCCAGAGTTTGGCGCTGCCAGGTGGCATCCATCTGATCAGTGAGCATGGTCCGGATATCATGGTTCGCGTATCCGGCGCCCATCAGATCAATGCCCGCACGAATAAACTCGTCGTTATTTTCCTGCTTCGTCAGTGATTGTTCGAGCGCAACAATGCCCCCCTGACGGTAGATACTGCTCCACTCAACAAATCGTCTCGTTACTTGCTTCAGGTGCTTCTGCGACGTCGGTGGGTGAAAGAAGGTATGGAGCATACTGCGCATCGCATGCAGCACATCGGCCGTCGAATAACTTATCAGCGCGGCCGCCATCGTGCTACCAAACACAAGTCCAAAACTCGACAGACTAATGAAGATAACGTGATTATCAGTGGCACTGGCAACAGCAAAAGCCAGCAGGCCGATACCTGCGCAGAAACCAATGAGCGTACTGAATGAAAATCGAAACACTGACGTTGCCCCTGTTGTTGTCTCTTGATCTGCAGATTTCTGAATCGATTACTGTGCTGGTTTCACATCCGCTAGCTCATCCATAGAGAAACGGCCTTCACGAATGATTTCCCGCATCTTCTGAACCACCTGTCGACGCGCTGACTCGACTTGTTCCTGTGCAGTGTCAGACTCAGATACTTTCAATTCATTAATAATCCCCGCCCGTAACTTTGCTGGCAGCGCAGCCAGTACGTGGCGCTTAAATTCAATGGATGTATTACATAATGACGCGGTCAGGACTCCGGCATCGATAGAGCGCAGCTCATTCGAAATAATGCGATCAGGTGTGCGCGACAGGTCGGCGTATGTGAAGTACACCTGACGCAGCCTGTAATAGGTTTCCGGCTTTTCTGACTTCAGTGTTTTGAGCATGCGTGTCTCTTCACTGGTCGTCATACGATCCAGCATACCGATAAGAACAGACAGGCCATCGGCAGTGATATTCTCGAATGAAGGAACAGTGAGAGAGGCTTTAGCCAAGCGGTCGGCAACATCTTTAAATGCCGACACAGGTAAGCTTTCAAACTGACCAAGCTCAAAGGCAATGGCAGCGAGCTCGCGCTCATCGAGGCGTAAAATAATATCGGCGGAGCGCTGCGCAGGTAGCTGTGACATCACCAGCGCTTTGATGCGGATATCTTCATCCTTAATGAGATACAGAACCTGCGAGTCATTCAGTTTATTCAGAAAAGCAAACGGCTGGGTATTTGACGCATCATCCTGCTGACGCTCAAGCCGCTGAGAAAACTGTTCCATGCCTTCAGAGAGTTGCTCTTCACTCCACTCTCCTTCTTGAAGCAACTCATCAATCTGCTTCCAGTTCGCTGGCGTTAAATGAGGCGCTAAACTGGCAAACAGACTCTTACCCATGGTCGCCGACAAAGAAGCGACCTCGAACGCCTGAGCACTGCCAAGCGCCTGAGACACCGCCTGCTGAAAGCGATGTGGCTGAGACAGGCCCTGGCTGACCAGGCGCTGGCGAGATTCGTTAATCCGGTATCTGAGTGCCGCGGTTTCGCCCTCTGACTGACGCGCTACGGAATGTTGGCTTGCAGATTCGTTTCCACTGGCTCCATTTATCGGTGCTGTGGACACAGGCTGATTAAGCCGACGCCACAATGCCGCAAACGCCAGTACCAACAACAAGCCGATAACCAGCAAGGTCGCCAGCCAGATCCAGGGGTTGTAAGACTCCCAGAATGTGAGGGGTGTTTCTTCTTTCTTCAGGTGACTGAACGCTGTTTTGACGATATTTAATGTATCGCCACGTAGTTCATTAATCTGAGCTTTACGTGTCACCAGGTTTTTAAGAAATTCTATCTGTTCATCTTTCAGTGCATTGTCGACGACCAGCGTAATTTCAAGCTTCTTGATAATATTGCGATAGCCAATCGTCTTTTCTGAAGGCTTGCCACCGCCAGACTGGCTCTGACTTTGCTGTGCTACATTCTTCAACTTGTCAGCGTAAGTAATGATCTCCTGACGCTCTTTCTCAAGTTGTTGCAGCTGACTACGAAGCGCCCTTAACTTTTCATTATTTTCTTTAAGCAGCGGCATTTCGCTGACGGGTAAGCCCGGTAGTTCTTCAAGCTCATCCATGCCAGTTGCATCAATATCCGGAAGAGAAAGAGTACCACTTACCCGAGGCTCAGCAGGCAATTGTGGTGCAGCTGATTGCTGCTGGCCTTCAGAGTTCTCGCGAACAACAGTGCGTGCGCGTTCAATGACAGCATCGACCTGAATAATAAACCGGTTATTACCAAGATAAGATTCAATATCCTGACGAAGACGCGCTTCCAGATCACTTCGGAAACGTGCTTCTTCTACCTCGTCCTTCTTAACCGGAACCTCAAAGGTGTCCTGAGCGATAACGGGCAGTGCTGCAAACAGTGCGATAGTTACCAGCCATGTCATTAGTTCTTTCATCGTCACAGCCCCTTTCATCGCACACGAGCCAGGCTAGCGCGTACCTGATCCAGCTCCGGATCAAGTTCTAATGCCTGCTCCCAGCTTGCTCTTGCCTCGGGTATCAGACCCATCTTGTAGTAGATGCTGCCTTTTAACGCGTGCGCCTGGGCTGAGTCAGGAATCACTTCTAACGCGGCGTTCGTCTGATCCAGGGCTTCCCAATATTCTTTTTTATAGAAAAGACTTTGAGCAGAGAGAATGTGTTTCGTCATTGTCTCGCTGCGTCGCAGTTTTTCAGACTCCTGCTCGCTGATTTTTCCATCCATTTCAGTGTGATTGTCAGCGGCACGATCTTCGGCGGCCAGATCAGACAACCCATTGCTACCGTCAGATTTTTCTTCAGCGCTTTGCGGTAACTCCATTACAAATTTCACATCAGAGTCGCCCGCATCAATGGTCATCAGAACATCGTAGCCTGCACCATAACGATGAATGTGCATCAGGCCATGTTGTTTCTTTGCTTTATCGGAGATTTTTTCGAGCTGCGATATCTCTTCAACAATAACTTCCTCTTCGGTTTTCTGTTCAGCCTCAACCGGCTTGCCTGGATCGACCCAAGGGCTGGGATTAAAGCCTTTCACCAGACGGTTAGAACGTTCATGCGAACACCCCTGAAGCCCGAGAGACACCAAAAGCACTGCTGCAATAATTCCTGCTTTCATACTAACTCCTAAAATCTCAGGCCAAGAGAAAGGTCGTAGCTTGCGCCACCGATTTTTCCTGTATCTTCCAGGCCGGAAACTTCGCTCCATTTCGCTGTGCTTTCAGGGATGTAAGTCACGCCATAATCGATGAATCCATCTTTAAAGAACGGAAATTCAAAACCAAAGCGGAAGACGATGGCATTGGTATCGTTAAAGAATGCCTGGCCCATACCCAGGTACACTTTGGTATCAATCAGATCATCCATGCTTGGAATGTCGGCAATAATCCGACCTTCGAGATTGATGCCTGAAATATCGAAGTTTTCGCGATTAGAAAAGTTGCGGAAATACTCAAAAGCTAATGTGTACTGAAGCTGATCATCCAGACTGGTGGTTTCACGACGGCGAATACCGAAGACGGTCAGACCTTTCACATCTTCAGAGTCGGCACTGGAGAGATGATCACGTTCTGCCGAGATACCCCAGGCGCCAACAAGCAGCTCGTAGTTAACGCTATCGAAGCCCTGTACTTCTTCTTCGAGTGTGGTTTTCTTGGAGTATTCTTTCAGCCACAGAAGCTTGTTATCACGGGCATCCACCATCCGTAAGTTGATAGTGAATTTGTTGTCCTGTACGGAGGCGTTCCAGAACAGAAATGCGTCTGCCCGGACGTGCTGACCAAGCTTACGTAATGCTTGATTGTCGGTAGCAACGTGACTGACCTCCAGGCGGTCAGCACGCATGGCGACCTGCGTAGTACGGCATTCGAGGCACTGAATGATTTCGAAACGACCGCTGTCCAGCATGCGTTTCATCAGTTTATTTTCGATCATCAGGTGCACTTGCTTAGGCACCTTACGATGCATTCTGTCACCGTTGTGATACAGCGCTACACGATTAATCTCTTCGGGCAGATCTATCAGCTCTTCTTTTACCAGTGTCTTATCATCGTCCAGCAATTGCGTGAAACCGGTGTAAAGAGATGAACGCATTTCAGGCGGCTCAAGCCCCGGAAGTGACTCCTGAGCCGACACCATAAATGGTAGGCAGAATATCAATACAGCTGTCAGTTGAGAAAGTGACCGTCGGAACATCAGATGCGTCCTGTATACGTAGCGTAAAGCGAATACAGTCAGCTTAGTTCAGATCCCTTTTTTCACATGGAATGTAACTTACCCAAGTGTTTGATAAACAATTGTTTTTCTAAAAAAATAAATAAATAGAACCAGAAAATGACAGAGATGACTGACTTTTCCGCCAGTTATCCGACTTTTGTAAACCATCATGGCTCACTTTCGCGACAAACTGATGTGGATGTCAGAACATTCACAGTGATCAGGGTGACGAAGGTCAGAACTTCGTCACCCTGTTTTCATTAGTAACAAATTGTTGGGCGGAAGGCGGACCTCAGGTGGACAGATGGTCACAAAGCGCGACCATTTCCAGATCGGCCTGCGTTACGCCGCCAGCATCATGGCTCCACCAAGCTACAGCTAGCTCGCCCCAGGAAACAGTTAATTGGGGATGATGATTATATTTTTCTGCGAGATCAGCCACGCGCCCGGCAAACCGGAAAGCATCGATAAAGTTATCGAAAGTCCAGATCCTGCGGACACAGGCAACACCGCCGACGGATTCACGGTGCCACTCCGGATAGCGAATAAGGTGAGACTTAAGTTCTTCTTCAGTGAGGACATCACTCATGCAAACTCCTTTAGCGTATCGATTGCGTGAACCCACTGAGACAAAAAAAGGGAGCAATTGCTCCCTTCTTTACGCACGAATTTACCAGTCAGTCTCCGCTTACACACAAGTGTCAGCTTTGACTGGAGACAAATCAGACTTCAGTGGCGTTAATGCGCGCAAACCACTCTTTTGGTCCGGTGTTGTGTACCGATTCGCCTTTGCTATCGACCGCAACAGTCACTGGCATATCTTCCACTTCGAACTCGTAGATCGCTTCCATACCCAGGTCATCAAAGCCGACAACTTTCGCGCCTTTAATCGCCTGAGACACCAGATAAGCAGCGCCACCAACAGCCATCAGGTAAACAGCTTCATTGTCTTTGATTGCTTCAATCGCGATTGGACCACGTTCGGCTTTACCGATCATTCCCAGCAGACCCGTTTCTTCCAGAACGGTACGGGTGAACTTATCCATACGGGTTGCTGTAGTCGGGCCAGCCGGACCAACAACCTCTTCGCGCACCGGATCAACCGGGCCCACGTAGTAGATAAAGCGACCCTTCAGATCAACCGGCAGTTCTTCACCTTTGGAGATCATGTCTACCATGCGCTTGTGCGCAGCATCACGGCCAGTGAGCATTTTGCCAGACAGCAAAACTGTTTCACCTGGCTGCCACTCTTTCACATCTTCTGGGGTGACGGTATCCAGGTTGACGCGACGAACGCTGTCACCGACTTCCCAGCTGATTTCTGGCCAGTCTTCCAGTTTCGGCGCCTTCAGAGAAGCAGGGCCAGAACCATCCAGCTCGAAATGCGTGTGACGCGTTGCTGCGCAGTTTGGAATGATAGCGACCGGTTTATTTGCCGCGTGCGTCGGGTAATCAGCTACTTTGATATCGAGAACAGTAGTCAGACCGCCAAGCCCCTGAGCACCGATACCCAGCTTGTTCACTTTCTCGTACAACTCAAGACGCAGTTCTTCTGAACGTGTCTGAGCACCGCGCTCCTGCAGCTCCTGAATGTTCACAGGCTCAAGCAGAGCTTCTTTAGCAATCTGCATCGCTTTCTCAGCGGTACCACCAATCCCGATACCCAGCATACCCGGTGGGCACCAGCCAGCCCCCATCTTCGGCACCTGCTCCAGCACCCAGTCAACGATGGAATCAGACGGGTTGAGCATAGCGAACTTGGACTTAGCCTCAGAACCACCGCCTTTCGCCGCAACGTGTACGTCAACGGTGTTGCCCGGTACGAGCTTCATGTGAATGATGGCTGGCGTGTTGTCTTTGGTGTTAGCTCGCTTGCCATCAGGGTCTGCCAGAACAGAAGCACGCAGAACGTTATCAGGATGGGTGTATGCGCGACGAACACCTTCGTTACACATATCTTCGACACTCATGTCGCCTTCGAACTTCACGTCCATACCGATGGTCAGGAAAACTGTCACGATGCCTGTGTCCTGACAAATCGGGCGCTTACCCATGGCACACATACGCGAGTTAATCAGAATCTGAGCCATCGCATCTTTCGCAGCTTTTGATTCTTCGCGTTCATAGGCCTGGTGGACAGCATCGATAAAGTCTTTCGGGTGGTAATAAGAGATATATTGCAGAGCATCAGCAACGCTCTGAATCAGATCTTCTTGCTTGATCACAGTCATCGGGAGGTCTCTCTCTGGAGTTGCAAACGGCAGTCGTAAAAACGCCCACTGGTCAGTGGGCGTTTACTGATGGCCTTATTGTAGCCTAAGCCGGGCCACTCTTGAATGCGCGGCGTTTAAAACGGCCACCATTCTTCTTCTGTCGAGCGAGGCTTCGCGCGAATACCTTCAGGGGCATCCGTCTCATTGTTATCTTCTTCGATAAAGAAGGTCTGTGGCTCTTGCTGTTGTTCAGATTGCTGAACCTTAGGGGCCGATTTGCTGGCTACGACGGTTTCATCCTGCGCTTCTTCATTGCGAGCTTTCGCGCGAATCAGCTCACGGCCGTGATGATGTAAACGGGTTTCATTCATCTCACGAACGGCAAGATCATGACCAACCAGCTGCAAAGGACCATCACCACCCAGTGAACCGTCTTCCAGCATAACCATGTTTTGAGGATCAACCTCTGAATAGCGGAGGTAATAGACTTTGCCCGCTTCGAGGTTCAGATCAAAATCACTGTAGGTACGGAATACCAGATCACCTACACCCTCAAAACCAAAAATACCGCGACGAACAACAAAGTCATACGTACCTGGCTCCATCTCATACCAGGTATAACCGCCGCCTTTGAAGTTAAACAAACGCTCGTCATTTACGTTAAGGCTCGGTGCTTCGACTTCGTCCATCGACCACTCTGTCGCCGGACGATATATGTATACCAACGCATACTTCTCATAGTCCCAGCGGTAACCAACGGATTTGTAGTACTGCCCTTTCGGCGAGAATAACCACTTAGGGTACGAGCCAAAGTTATCGAACGTTGTAATGTGAACGCTGCTACAGCCTGCGATCATTGCGCTTACGGCGGCGGCAGAAAGAATTCTGATTGCTGTTTTTATCATTATTATGCCCTGTTACCGGCTATTGCATCTGCATCGGGTCGGGAGGTTTAACATCTGACAGCCACGCTACGCTTCTGGCGTAGTGTTACCAACTGTACAGAAAGTAAACCGTCGTGCTATATTGCATTCTACACATAATAACAAAAAGAAACAGCCACAAAGGGAAAGCAAACATGAAGAGTAGTCTGTACACACTTCCCCTCCTGTCGCTACTGGTAGCGATGCCAGCACTGGCCGCTGACAGACCTGAACAGGAAAGCGCCAAACAAGCCTACACCTCGCCTGAGATCGAAGTGGCTGTTGAAGCTGCACGTCGTTTTCCGGTGCAGACCGAATACGTAGGCTACGAATGGTATAACCGCACCA
The DNA here is from genome assembly GCF_002377545.1 of Thalassolituus sp. UBA3500. Taxonomy (NCBI): domain Bacteria; kingdom Pseudomonadati; phylum Pseudomonadota; class Gammaproteobacteria; order Oceanospirillales; family Oceanospirillaceae; genus Thalassolituus; species Thalassolituus sp. UBA3500. The sequence goes on from NZ_DFQB01000058.1 coordinate 69,176, forward strand.
CGAGTAAGAGTTTTCCTCTGCCCAAAATGCTCAATACAGAAATGAATGAGCTGATTATTGAAGGCGCGATGGGCCCAACGGCTGCGGGTGTTGCAGCCGCGGAAGATGCCACCCGCCCTGTTCGCCGTGTGGCACTGGGTCAGAGCAATGAGGACGAAGAAGTCATCGAGACCGATGGCAATCTGCAGCCTTCGCCACGTGCGGACGTTAAACTGCCACGCGAAGTTGTGATCAATGAATCCCGTGCTGTGAACCGCACCGGCGAGATGATTACCCGACAGACCCGCTCAGTCGGGACAGTGACAGCTACTGCTCGCTAGGGAGACGCCTCATGACGATGCGTCTTTCCCTTACGGCAGTACTTCTTACCGTCATCGCCTGTCAGGCTTCTGCAGGTGGCAAATCTGCCACCCCAGAAGACTTCCGCAAAGCACAGGACGACTATTACGCAAACGATCTCGATGCTGCAATCAGTGAGGCCCGCGAGCGCACTCACCATTATGATTACAGCAGTGAGTTTCGCTACGAGCGGACAACGTCGCAAAGCATTCGCTTTTCACGGATGCTCAATACCGAACTGGAACAACAGAGAATAGAAACGGCATCACTGGCTCCGACCAGTGCAGGTAGCCATCCAGAATCTAGCTCCCCAGACTCGATCGAGAGCGCCAAGGATGAAACACCCACCGTCGATATCATCAGCCAGAATGAGAAACTGTCAAACCCAGCTCCGATCAGTGCTGCACCTGCTGCAGCACTGACTGTGCCTTCTTCTGGTATATCTGTGCGAGTTAACCAGCGCTGACAACTGTGTCATTGACAGCACTGCCTCTGACACATACGCCGCTGGCCTTTGATCAGGCCAGGCGGCTACGAATGATATCTCTCGCCTTCTGCCCCATCAGCAATAGCTGACGATCCCTGTGCCAGGTCTGCTGGAACTCTTCTGGAATGGAGACCTGCATCAGTTCTTTGAGCAGTGCATCAAACGCATCCAGCTGAGGCTTGTCATAGCCAGCGGCGTTGGCACAGTAGCCCCCAGCCAGAACCTGCATACATTCCACCAGTCTCTGAAGGTAAGTATTCACTTCTGCCACACGTATCACCCACCCTGCAAAAGCAAGTAAAGTCATAACGTCTTCGTGGTAACGAAACGGTTTATTGATGCGCTGGTGAGCATCGTCTACCCGATACGCCGCATCGACAGGGCTGGCGGTAAAGTCGACCACATGGTGCGGTAACTCGGGAATAACGGGCTGGCCGGGCTTAGCAGGGTGAGGTGAAACACCTTCAGCTTTGGAGGAGACCCGCTGACAGATCAGCCCTGAAGATGACCTAGCGATGACATATAGCCAGTCGATGCCATCCATTGCGAGCATCGCATGACTTTTCCGGCCACTGACAGCCCCACCTTCAATGTAGGTTTCCATCTCAGATAATGAACGCAACCTTTTTTCTGACACACACAAGCAAGCCCATTGCTCAGGTGGCAAAGATGGGTCCACAGCTCTCATGGCGATCTGGTAGGCAGAGAGAAACGCCGAAGCGGGAAGATCGGAGCGCAGTCCGGCTATAATGGCTGCCTCAGCGGGTGAGGCAGTACGAAGTAATCGAGCCAGGTTGATCCTTAACGTATATGGCGTCGTCACTGAGAATGCAGGCATTTCTAACGCCCGCATCCAGAGCTCAGGCAACATACAGATCAACCACCACTCATTGCGTTCTGAATTCGATCGAGGCGAATCTGGATGTCCTCAATCTCAAGTTTCATATTAGTCAGGTCATCGTAACCGACTGAGCCACCCGATGACGGGGCGCTCTCAATATTCGACACATCGCTGCGCAAACTTTTGATACTGGAACCCAGCATCTCAATGCTTTCTTTGTTTTGAGCAATGGAGATTTCGAGACCGGATGGTAAGGCTGCTACGGCATTTTCCAGCTCATTCACTTTAGAGCGCAACGCTTTAAGGTCAGAGGCACTGGTACCAGAAGCACTATTCATTGCAGTATTCAGATTACCCAGCTTAGCCGAGTTGGCATCAATGTCAGCGCGGTTTCTCTTACTGGCGAGATCCCACAGTTTACGAATTTCATTATCCTGCTCACGCAGTACAACCTTGAGTGCATCAACCGACAGGTTCGCATTCTCACCGGATGCAGAGAGACGATTTTCCAGTGCCTCAATTTTGCCGCCCTGCTGCAGAAGAATTTCCTGTGCCGCTGCGTATTTCTGATCAGACTTCTGCAGTAGCATATACATATACCCCGCCGCCCCTAACGCTCCAAGTGCAATCACCAGACCCGCCGCAGCCAACCCGGACGATGCAGCAGAGCCTGACGCCTTTTGTGTAGATACTGGAGGCGGTGTCGCTGCTCTCACTGGTGCAGCCTCTGCCGGAGCGCTTCGCTTGGCTGCTCCTGCTTGCGCAAGGCGTTGCTGAGCCTGTCGACGCAGCTGCTGTTGGCGCAGTGCGATTTCTTCCTCAGTCGGTTTCATTTTCTCTACCTTTATTGTTATTGGCTTACTACTGCTTCCCCACAGCACCATCGAAGCCGGACAAACCTACGCCCGGCTGACCGGATCAGTTTGCTCAGTTTGTGCAACAGATATTTCCATCACTCTGGCTACGGAAGTCTGTATCCGGCGCACTCGCGCGCTTCAACATACCCCAAACCCACGTCAGCTGGGAACATGTAGTGTCCATGAATGTCTACCAGTTGGCAATTTGTAAAGAATTGATCAAGAAAACCTCTAGAAACAAAGGGTTATAACAACGTAGCCGGTCATAGGGGCCGGTGTTATTATTTTGAGGAATATAAAAGACGGACCATTGAAAACCTGTGTTGCGCCCCCATGTAGGTCGTAACGGACATTTCAAGAGATCCGGCAATCAACCTGAAAATGGAGAGAGACCATGGCGTTCGAACTTCCTGCACTGCCTTACGAAAAAAATGCACTGGAGCCACACATTTCATCTGAGACTCTGGACTTCCACTACGGCAAGCACCACAACACCTACGTTCAGAAACTGAACGGTCTGGTTGAAGGTACTGACCTCGAAGGCAAAAGCCTGGAAGACATCATCAAGACTTCTTCAGGTGGCGTTTTTAACAACGCAGCGCAAATCTGGAACCACACGTTCTACTGGAATAGCCTGAGCCCTAACGGTGGCGGTGAGCCAACTGGCGCAGTTGCTGATGCCATTAATGCTGCTTTCGGTTCTTTCGAAGACTTCAAAGCTAAGTTTAACGACATGGCTGTGAACAACTTCGGTTCCAGCTGGACCTGGCTGGTTAAAAAAGCTGACGGTTCTCTGGACATCGTTAACACGTCAAACGCTGGTACGCCGATCACCGAAGGCCTGACTCCGCTGATCACTGTAGATCTGTGGGAACACGCTTACTACATCGACTACCGTAACGTTCGTCCTGACTACCTGAAAGGTTTCTGGGCGCTGGTTAACTGGGACTTCGCGAACGAAAACTTCGCTAAGTAATACAGTGCCAGAATGAAAAGGGAGCTCTGCTCCCTTTTTTTGTGTCTGCCCTATCAGGAGCTCAACCATGTCTTTTCATCTGCTACTGGCTTCCAGCTCACCGTACCGGGCAGAGCTTTTAAAGCGCCTGCGTATTCCATTCAGTCAGGCATCGCCAGACATTGATGAGACGCCACTGCCAGACGAAACGCCTCAGGAGTACGTCCTGCGTCTGGCTCGGGAAAAAGCGCGGGCATTGCAACCAAACCACCCTGAAAGCTGGATTATCGGCAGTGATCAGACCTGCGTGGTTAACGGTCAGCCTGTTGGTAAAGCGGGCACCGAAGCAAACGCACTGGAACAGCTAAAGCGAGTGAAAGGACAAAAGATCACGTTTCTGACAGGCCTCTGCCTGCTGTCACCTACTGGTGACGAATACACGCTAACAGAACCCTTTGACGTGCACTTCCATGATCTTTCGGATGAAGCTCTGAAACGCTACATAACCATCGAACAGCCGTTAGACTGCGCCGGTAGTTTCAAAGTAGAAGGGTTAGGCATTACCTTATTTTCGGCACTGGAGGGGCGGGATATGAATGTCTTGATCGGGCTACCCATGATCGGGCTGTGTGAATTAATGCGTCAGGCGGGTTTAGAACCACTGGCGTTAGCGGAGGCCTGAGCCTCCACCTGCCGGTTTTGATTACTTATTCTGCATAGGCAGGCCTTTAAACAGGCGCTGCAGTCGCATGTCGGCTTCATCGATACCGAGTTCTTCAGAAACGGTAAACTCCCAGATGCCGTTAAATTTCTCGCGAGTAAGGTCTTTCGCTTTACCGCCATCACCAACGATCGTTGGGCGCAGGAACACCATCAGATTACTCTTCACCTGATTCACGCTCTTCGAGCGGAACAACCAACCCAGCAAAGGAATATCTCCCAGCAGCGGCACCTTGCTGACAACTTCGCGTACGTCATCACGAATCAACCCACCCAGCACGATGGTTTCGCCATCATCAGACAGAATCATGGTTTTGATTGAGCGCTTATTCGTGATCAGGTCGGCACTGCCCGCGACGGTCGTGTTTGAAACCGACTCCGCAGTTGCTTCAACTTCCAGACGAATCGCTTCACCATCATGAATGTGAGGAATCACTTTCAACGTCACACCCACATCCTGGCGGTCAATGGTCGTGAACGGGTTTGTGTTGGTGCTCGACGCCGTCTGCCCCGTCACGAACGGAACATTCTGACCAACAACAATCTCCGCTTCCTGGTTATCCAGTGTCATGATGCTTGGTGTTGAGAGCAGATTCGTTGAAGAGTTACTCTTCAGCGCCTGGATGATCACACCGAAATCAATGTCGCCGCCAGACTCTTTGAAACCACCAATAGTCAGGCCCTGACCAACAGCAGAAGCATAGTCTCCCGTAGCAACACCGGTCGCGATTGTTGCCAGCCCCGGACCCGCGTTGTTGAAGTTCGTACCAGCAACCGGAGAATCCAGATCACCACGTACCCACTGAACACCCAGAGCGTCGCTGGTATCTCCAGTAACTTCAATAATTGCCGACTCAATAAGTACCTGAGCACGACGCACATCAAGAGAGTTCACCAGTTCCTGAACTTCTTTCAGAATGGAAGGCTCGGCACGAACAACCAGCGCATTCAAATCCTCATCGGCGTGAATACCAATGTCACCTTTTACTTTCGCTTCGTCGCCAGAACCTGACGCTTCTCCCATCAGATTCTTCAACATTTCAGCCAGCTTGGTCGCGTCGGCATATTGCAGGCGTATCACCTGAGCGCTGCCACTGAAATACGATGGTTGGTCGAGCTGTTCGATAAGACCACGGATACGCTCACGCGCCGTCTTCTCACCTTTAATAATCAGGCGGTTACTGCGTTCATCGGCAACCACACGGATGCTGCCTGCCGTGTTGTTGTTATCGGTATTGCCTTGAGACACCTTAGATGGATCAAGGCTCTGGAGCATGGTAACAACATTGCCTACCCATGCTTCTTTCAACTGAACCACTTCCAGCTCTTCTGAACCTGAGCGATCCAGTCGATCAATGATTTCTTCTATGCGATTAATGTTAATCGCATGGTCCGAGATAATCAGCGCGTTGGCAGACTTCACCCCCGCCAGATGGCCATACTTGGCAACCAGAGGGCGTAGAATAGGCACCAGATCGAGCGCTGGCGTATTCTTAATCATGATGACTTTGGTCAGCAGCTCCTGACTGTCCACCGCCGCACGCTCTTCAAGGCTGCGGCCCGCCTGCTTCACATCATTCTGCTGGATAACCAGAGTGACATCGCCCGCTGGAACAGCAGCCAGACCATGAATCTGTAGCACGGAAAGGAAAAGCTCATAAACGCCTTCCTGATTCATTGGCTCGCTGGAGAGCACACTGACCTTACCCTTCACCCGTGGGTCAAGAACAAAGCTTCTACCAGTAATATCAGCAACCTGACTGATGAACGCCTCGATATCGGCATCCTTCAGGTTAATCTGCCAGCTTTCCTCTGCTTGCAGCGGCATGGCCATGCCTGCCATCAGCAACATGGCTATCAGCCAACGTCTGAGCAACATCAGTTCCGAGCTCCAAAACTCTGATTAATCATAAAACGACTATTTCCGCGCTGAACTTCGATCTGTGCGCGGCCTTCCTGCATTACCTGATCAAGTAGCGCCTGATCAGACGATGCGTCTCCTAACTGCTGTCCGTTAATAGAGAGCAGTACATCGCCGGGTTTCATCCCGGCTTTCAATAAAATAGAGCTATTATCGACCCGGTAACCTTCACCGACGCCCACAGATTCAAGGCCAAGACCATCAATGACGGCTTCGGGTGATTCAGTTGCGGCTTCACTGGCGATCCCCATGAAGTCAGACGGACGACGGATACGGCTGAAGCGGTCACGAAGCTGCGATGCGCGTTCCTCCCGAACCTCTCGTGGCGCAGGCTCTGAAGCGCGGGCGGAGACGCCTACGCCTCGTGCTGAAAACTCTTCAAATTTAAGTGTTTCCAACTTGCCAGCGGTATCAAGAATCACTTTATCCGGGTAAACACCACCCAGCTTGGTTCGGCCCTGAACCACATCACCCACACGGTAGAAATCACCCTTCCCGCCTTTCTGAGCAATGATCGCACTCGACATTTCGGCCGTGCTCGACTGCATGACACCGAGAAGCTCGAGGCGTAGGCGGGTATCCGGTGCATCTACTTCTTTTACAGCCACGACGGGCTCGGCACCGACTTCACCAAATAAGTGGTATTGTGCGGCACTGACCTGAGGCGTTTTAGCGGCGGAGGACTGCCCTGCCACAGGTGCTTTCAATATAATTGGCTCGGGTGCCAGCACCATCCAAAAGATCTTCGCCAGTAGCCAGGCCGTCAACAAGGTGAGCACAACGTACGCAAGGCGCTTCGCCCAGCGTTGCCACGGGGTCAATTCAACAGACTGATTCACTACAGCGACCATCGTTTATCAAAGCGCTCAGGTTATAGAAACTTCTGCGACACTTCAAAAATAACCGTGTCTGCATCTGCTTGTTTGTCAGGCCAGCTCTGACCTGCAATATCCACGGCACGACGCAGTACTGTCATGCCCCCCCAACCGTCTTCCTGAAGAAATAGCTGCCCAAGAGGTTCACCATCGGCTGTCGCCACAGGCACAGTCACTTTAGGCCCGTCCATAACGATGTTCGCCACCAGCATCGGGAGTTCAGTATCAATTGACTGGCGCTCTACGCGTGCACGAAGCTGACCGCCCGAATACACCAGCTGTCCGGAAATATCGTTGATGCCCTGATCGGCAATGGAGATATCTGCATTGAGGCGGCTCAATTCAAAGCTGCCATCAAGATTCGCCCGTGCCTGCATTAACAGAGGCGCCAGTGCCGACGAATCCAGATAACCATTCAGATCTTCAATAATGACGCGTTCAGGCAAGCCTGCGTATAACCCTGTTGCCTGTGCTGCACCTGTCAGGCGAATGTTTTCGCCTTCGGCGTTGATAGCCAGGTCTGCGTTGCCGAGCAGCAGCGACAGCGGGCTTAATTCCCAATCAGCGGCAATCGTACCGGCCTGAGGCACACCAACATCCGCGCGACCTTGCCACAATGTGCCAGTCGGATTCTGAATCCGCACAGGCAAGTCCCGGGCGTAGGGCTCGGCGTATTTCCAAAGGAAGTGGATAGGTGTGGTAGCAACCACTATCAGGATGAAAGCCAGCAAACCAAGCAGTATGTACCACTTTGCTGACCATACGGCACGCAGCATAATTTTTATTCTGTCCTTGTTTCCGGTCGGACATTCTACCAGCAGGGGATGTAAATTTAACCTGACTTCAAACAGATGGCGTAAATAATGGTCAACCAGCCTGTGTATTCAGACACAATAAGAGCAGGTTAACAGGGTTTTATGACAGCCGTGTAACAAAAATGTCTTTTTTGATCCGGCTTCAGGAGCCCCCGATCAGTTCAGCCGCGGGGGTTAGTTTGAGCTTAAGGGAGAAGGCACGATCACCACTGATCAGTCGCAGCTTCTGAGGGCGGGACAGTCTCTTCACCTGCCTCTCAGCCCGCAGCGCATCTCCATGCGCACCAGCGACCGCGACGAAACGCAAAGCCAGAGGCCCTTTGCCCCTCAGAAAACGCGCGGTGCGGCTACCATTACTGCAATGCTCTTTGAAGCGACGGCTTACATCCAGCGTGATCCCGCAGTAGAGATGCCCGCTGGCGGTTTCTATCAGGTACAGATACCAGAGGTCGGTTTTGTCGACGCTACCGACTTGATCCATCGTTGTTTTCTCTGCCACCGCTTTACCGTATGGTGTGCCGCGACTCATAAGTTTTTACCGGACAACCGCATGCATTCTGTTTTCCGTGATCCTATCAGTGGCCTTACCCATCTGGCCGGGGCTGTTTTTGCCATTGTTGCACTCGGTATTCTGATGGCAAGAGCCGCGATGTACGGCGAAGTCGTACATATTGTCTCATTCGCAGTTTTCGGCGCAACACTGTTTCTGATGTTTGCAGCCAGCGCTCTGTACCATCTGATTCACGCGTCAGAGCAGGTGATTCTCTGGCTCAAACGCATCGATCATATTGCGATCTTTCTGTTAATTGCCGGCACCTACACCCCTTTCTGCCTGATCCCTTTGTACGGCAATACCGGCCTGATCTTACTTGTTGCCGTCTGGAGCTTAGCGCTTGCAGGCATCGCTCTGAAGCTGTTCTGGATTTCAGCGCCACGCTGGCTATCAACTCTGATCTATGTCGGTATGGGCTGGCTGGTCGTGTTCGCGTTTGAGCCAGCCATGGCGCGCGTACCCGAAGGTGCTTTATGGTGGCTGCTCTTCGGTGGTATCGCCTACTCTGTTGGTGCCATCGTCTATGCGCTGAGGTGGCCTGACCCATGGCCACGCTGGGTCGGTTTCCACGAAATCTGGCATATCTTCGTCATGGCTGGCGCTTTCTGCCACTTCTGGGCCATCGCCTTTCACCTGTCCCATGTTCCGGTGGGGGCTGGCGTATGAACGCGAACGGACTCTACATCAACCACAGAATTACCCTCCCCTGGGCTGAAATCACCCTGAAAGCTATCCGGGCACAGGGCGCCGGCGGTCAGAACGTAAATAAAGTGGCGTCGGCCATTCATCTTCGTTTTGATGTGCGACGCTCGTCGCTGCCTGAAGATGTGAAAGAAGACGTGCTCAAACTGGATGACCAGCGCCTGACACAGGACGGTACTATCATCATCAAAGCACAGCGTTTCAGGACACAGGAGAAAAATCGGGAAGATGCCCTGCAACGGTTACAGCAGCTGATTCGCTTTGCTCTTCAGAAAGATAAGCCCAGAGTAGCAACACGACCAACGCGTGCGTCGCAACGCCGGAGAGTCGATCAGAAAGTTCAACGTGGCCAGGTCAAAGCCTTGCGCGGCAAAGTTCAGTAGCAGGGTTCAGTAGCAGGGTTCAGTAGCAGGGTTCAGTAGCAGGGTTCAGTAGCAGAGTTCAGCAATAGCCCCGCAGGCTGCCATTACTTACTGGCTCGCCGGTGCTTACGAATAATCGCATAGGCGCTCTGGATCTCCTGCGCTTTCGACTTAGCACGCTCAAGCTCTGCCTCCGACACTCCACGGGCGACAAGCTTATCGGGATGATACTCACTCATCAGACGGCGAAATGTCTGCTTCAACTCTTCGTCAGAGGCATCCGGGGCCAGCCCGAGTATATTGAATGCACGCCGCACCTCACGGCTCATCATCAGCTCAGGACGGCGTGGCTGAGCCTTTTCCTTCGCACGCTCTTGCGGCCGCGCTTTTTTCTCCCAGTCCGTTGAGCCCTCTCCGCGGCTTAACCACCAGTAAAATCGAAACGGAGGAATGCCGAAAGCTCTGCCAACCTGCTTCAGCACTTTGCGCTGCGCACGCTTAATAGAGCCGTCAGCACGACCCACTTTAACCAGGAGCGAGAAAAAGACTTCGTATTGATTTGGCGGTAGCCCTGACTCCAGCGCTTTCAAATCACGCTCCAGCCGGTAGCTGCTCTGCTTTCCCTCGCCAAACAGACGAATAGCCAATGCACGGCGCTCGCCCGTCATGCCCAGAGCCTCGATCACGCCCTCCGCAGCAGTAATTTCTTTTTCACTGATGCGGCCATCCGCTTTAGCAAGATGGCCCATAATACGGAACAGAGCACTCATATGCTCCTGAGCCATTGGGCCTGCCGGACCACTGCGTGCCTTCTCTGCCAGTCGGTCTAACAGGTGTCCGGCAATCGCTCCAATAACCAACCCCAACGGTCCACCGGACAGAAAACCGATGGCTGCACCCGACGCTTTTCCTATCCAGACACGATTACTGTTCGCCAAGGGTTTCAATCGTCACCACCACACTCTGGACTGCGTAATTTGCTCTCTAAGCTGTTCAGGCGCTCGGGAGTCCCTACATCGACCCAGCAAGCATTCATCACCTGCCCCGCAAGCTGGTTAGCTGCCATCGCCTCACGCAACATAGGAGCAAGTGGATAAGCCCCCGCCGATGCCGATGCCCACAATTCAGGCTTGAGAACACTGACCCCACTGAACGTCAGCGCGGGTTCGTTTACAACCCGCCCCTCGACTAACGCGAAATCGCCCTGCGGATTATGATCAGGATTATCCACCAGCCATAAGCATCCGAGATCCATTTCACTCAGCTCGCATTCAACGGCCGCAGCGTAATCCCAACTGGTCCACACATCACCGTTAATTAATAGAAAAGGCGCAGCTCCGAGTAGCGACAATGCCTGATAGACGCCGCCACCGGTTTCGAGCGCATCAGTTTCAGCTGAATAGTAAATTCTGAGCCCCCATGCGCTGCCATCACCCAATGCCTCTTCTATCTGTTCTCCTAACCAGGCGTGGTTAATGACCACCTCTTTCACCCCCGCAGCAGCAAGCTTTTCGAGGTGGTGAACAATCAATGGTTTCCCACACAAGGGGATGAGTGGCTTAGGGCAGGTATCTGTCAGCGGGGCCATTCTTGTGCCACGACCGGCAGCCAGAATCATTGCCTTCATGACAGGCCTTTCTCCATCGCCGGTAGAAACCGTTCATCCAACCAGCGACAAAAGTCCGTAAATTCATAATACCGGCCCGCAACTTCTCGCAGATATACACAGGTGTTGGGTATGTCTGCCAGATAACCAGCTTTACCGTCGCGGATATTGAGTCGGGCAAAGATGCCTGCAGCTTTGAGATGTCGTTGCATTCCCATCAAATCAAAGGCTCTTGAGAAGGCGTCAAAGGGCATATCGAGCACACCCGCCAGTGAGGCCTTCTCGTGATAGTAGGCTGTCAGCTCGTCCACGATTTCGTGTGGCCAGCGTACATAGCAGTCGCGCAATAACGACACCAGATCATACGTCACAGCCCCCCGAACGGCATCCTGAAAGTCGATGACGCCCAAAGATCCATCGGAGCAGAGCATCAGGTTCCGGGAGTGATAATCACGATGCACAACGACCTGTGGTTGCGCCAACGCTGAATCAACCAGGATATCCGTAACATCGGCGATCAGCCTGTGTTCATCGGCAGACAACGACAGTGATACCTGACGTTCGCACAACCAATCGCTGAACAGAGATACTTCCTGACGCAGAAGAGCACCATCGTACTCAGGCAACTCATCGGCGTTGAGCTTCTGAATCCTGATCAACTCATCTATCGATTGTTTATACAGTGAAAGAACGCGTTCATGATCAGCACCGTCATGAAGCGCTGGCCAAAGCAACTGATCACCAAAATCTTCCAGCAGCATAAACCCCTGATCGATATCTTCGCTTAACACGGCAGGAACATGCACGCCCTGCTCTGACCAGCTTCGCGCGATGGCAATAAACTTCGGGTTATCTTCTTTCTCTGGCGGAGCATCCACACAGATCCAGCTCGAGTCGGCACCAGTGAGTCGAAAATATCGCCGAAAACTGGCATCACCCGAAACTACAGACAATTCTGCGGTCAGATCTTCACCGGTAAGTTGCTGAATCTGATTTACTGCCCAATGCGCAAGGTGATCCCTTCGCTGATCCATGCTGGCCTCTCGGTGTCAGTCGTTCTAGAATTGGGCCCCAGAATTGGCGCCCTGATAAGCCGCTAAAGATAACACACTTCATTCCGGAATCGCGCCTGCTGCCCTACATGACTGACCTGAACCGAACATCTCAGTATCTGCGCCTGTTACTGCCAGCGCTTACCTTCGGCCTGAGCCAACACGTCTCTGCCGAATCAACGGCGCAATTCAACTATGAAGCGTTGGGCTGGACACCAAGATCCGCTCTGCCGGCAGAGCAGGCAGACGCTCTTCCAGAGTTCTGCACCGGCGCCTACATCGTCAAGACACCCGCCGCTCTCGATACAGACCGGATTGAAGCCGAAGCCGACCAGGGCACACTCACCCGAGCGGGCGACATAGAACTCAGCGGTGACGTTGTGTTTCAGCGCCGCGATCAGCTCCTTAAGGCCGATTATGCGCATTGGTTCCCAGAGAAGCAGATGGCTAATTTCGAGGGTAATGTCTCCGTTACTTCGCCAGGCATGACACTGGGGGGTGAGAGTGCACGCATTGACGACGCCAAAGGTGAAATCGAACTGAACCGCAGCGCCTGGGTTATTGCAGAACGCCATTTACGGGGTACGGCTGAGACGCTGGGCTCTCCTGAAGATCAGGTCCTGGAAATGCAGAGCGCCACACTCACCTTCTGCGAGCCGGGCCATAATGACTGGGATATCGCAGCCAGTGAACTGCGACTTGATCAGAACGAAGGTTTTGGCACAGCGTGGCATACGCGCCTCAGAGTCGCTGAAGTACCAATCCTGTACATACCGTATTACCGCTTCCCGATCGATGACCGACGCTTGACCGGTTTCCTCGACCCATCGCTGTCGGTGAATGGAATGGGTCAGGCGGAAGATATTCAGATTCCATTTTATCTGAATATTGCGCCCAATCTGGACGCAACGATTACCGCGCACCACGTGCTGGATCATGGTTTGTTGTGGGAAAACCAGCTTCGTCACAAGACTGCGCTGCTCGGCGATGGTGAACTGAACTACGGCATCCTGTCAGACGACGAAGAAACCGGCGAAGAGCGCTCCCTCGTGAATTACTCACAAACAGGGCGTTGGGGAAATCACTGGAGCCATGAATTCCTGTATAACAATGTCAGTGACGAAGACTACTTCTCAGATATGAATCCGAGTGCCTCTGTGTACCGGGCTTCCCACCTGCCGAGAAGGGGTCTGGTTCGCTACGATACAACACCGGTAAAAGCGACCTTTCTCGCCGAGAGCTTCCAGACCACGGACGAAGATATATCGCTCAGCAACCGTCCCTATCGTCGTCTGCCTCAGGTCGGCCTGACACTGACGCCGGGCCTCGAATCTGGCTGGACCATTAAACAGACCGTGCAGGCGACCCGGTTCAATCGCGAAAGCTCTGCCGTGATCGATGGTAATCAGCAAACACTGAGTGGTCGTGCCGCGCTCAATGGTGATCGTTTCCTGTCGGACACACAAATCGCCTACCCAATGACACAACCGTACGGTTTCTTCACTCCGGCGCTGGGCTACCGCTATCGCAGCTACCGGCTATACGATGCTGAGCCGACCGACGATGATGAGAGCCCCGCATTCGGAGCACCGCGTCTGACCCTCGACGGCGGATTGTTTTTTGAACGCGAAACCAGCGCTTTCAGCACGAGCTATGTGCAGACACTGGAACCTCGCGTGCTCTACGCCTACAGCCCATACCGAAGTGGTCAGGAAGATATTCCTGCGTTTGATACAAAGGCCACCAGCGTCACCTACTCAAGCTTATTCAATGGTGATCGCTTTACAGGCGGCGACCGCTTAGCGGATCTGAATCAGATCAGTACCGGTGTCACCACACGCTATATCCGCGACGACGGCCTTGAACAATTCCGGGCTGGCGTTGGCCAGATCTGGTATTTCCGGGATCGTGAAGTGAACATCAACGAAACCCAAAGCGACTACCTCGAACGCCATACATCAAGCACTCTGGGCGAAGCTGAATGGAACCCAAGCAGTGACTGGACAGTCTTCTCTTTTCTTGAGTGGGATTCGCACCAGGACTATTTCCGTCAGCAACGTTATGGAACTCGTTTCCGTGACGAGGCTAATCATATGTTGAGCGTCAGCAACACGCGTACCGAGAGCCGCGACCCTGACACCGAAACTAGCTACAATACGCACCAGCTTGATGCCAGTGCCTTCTGGTCTCTGAATGATCGCTGGGCCGTATTTGCAAGGCAGCTGCGTGATCTGAAACACTATGAGACTAATGAACCCCGCCCGGAAGATCCCGTACTGGAATCGCTGGCTGGGTTTGAATACCAGAATTGCTGCTGGCGAGCGCAATTCACCTATCGGGAAAGCTCCCCACGTAGCTCGGGCGAGTTCACAACCGACAAACGTTACGGCTTTATGCTGAGCATTCAGCTAAAAGGTCTGACCACACTGGGCAGCGGCACCGACAGCCTCTTGTCTGAAAGCATTTATGGATACTCAAGACGCCAATACCATGACTATTAAGCACCTGATTTTTACTCTTCTGGCAATGACTGTCAGCGCCGTACTCCATGCAGCCCCCCAGATGATTGATCGCGTGGTTGCCGTTGTTGATGACGACATCATCATGGAAAGCGAACTGGAACAGCGCATCAAGACAGTGGGCGTACAGAATAACCAGAATGAATTGCCAGAGGCCGGCACGCTCCGTGAGCAGGTTCTTGAGCGTATGATCACAGAGAGCGTGCAACTGCAAATGGCAGACCGCGCAGGTATCCGCATCAGTGAATCCCAACTGGATGATGCCATGGGTCGAATTGCAGCCCAGAACGGCATGAGTCTGGCTGAGTTTCAACAGGCCATGGCCAGCGAAGGCGTTTCTTTTGCCTACGCCCGTGAACAGATCCGCAATGAAATGCGCATCAGCCGGGTTCAGCAATATCAGGTCGGTGAGCGTATTCAGATCACAGATCAGGACATTGATTATTTTCTGGCGTCAGATATCGGACGTATTGCCTCTGCAGCGGAATACAAACTTCGTCATATTCTGATTTCCGTTCGCTCAGGCGCCGCGCCTCAAGAGTACAAAGAAGCCGAAGCTAAAGCCGATACGCTGGTTGCTGAACTCCGCAATGGTGCCGACTTCGCCAAAACTGCGATGGCCGAATCCCAGGGCCGGACAGCACTGAACGGTGGCGATATGGGCTGGCGTAAAGATGCTCAGCTGCCATCTATTTTCGCGGATATTGCTCCGAAGATGAGCGTAGGCGACGTTTCCGAGCCGATCCGTACCGCCAGTGGCTTCCACATTATTAAGCTTGAAGACAAGCGCGGAGGTAACTCTCAACTTATTCAGCAGGCTGAAGTTCGGCATATTCTGATCACTCCCAACGAAGTCCGTGATCAAGATCAGGCCCGTGAGCTGATCAACCAGATCTACGAACGCCTGAAAGCCGGTGCAGATTTTGCCGAGCTGGCACGTGAATACAGCGATGACCCGGGCAGTGGCGCCAGCGGCGGTGACCTTGGTTGGGTCTCGCCGGGCGATATGGTGCCGGAGTTTGAGCAAGCCATGGACGCCACACCGACGGGTGAGTTAAGTACACCTGTACGCAGTCAGTTTGGCTGGCACGTCCTTCAGGTGACCGACCGTCGCGAGGCTGACATCGGTGAAGAGGTGCAACGTAATCAGGTCAGACAGATGCTTTACGGACGTCGTTTCGAAGAAGAACTCCCGATCTGGCTGCGTAAAATACGCTCTGAAGCCTACGTCGATATCAAGGAGCAGCCGTGAGCCTGCGTCTTGCTGTCACCGCAGGAGAACCCGCCGGCATTGGGCCAGATCTTTGTGTACAGATCGCCCAGTCTGAACTGCCAACCGACATTGTGGTTATTACTGACCCGGCGGTTCTGAACGATCGGGCAGCGTCGCTGGGTCTGCCCTTGACGCTTCATACCTTCGGTGATGCCGGAGCGTTATCAGGCAATGGTCACCTGACCGTTTTCCCGGTGACTGTGAATGCTCCCGTCAGCGCAGGCGTTCTCAACAAAGAGAACGGCGCTTTCGTGATAGAAACTCTGCGCATCGCGGCTGAGGGATGTGTTGATGGTCGTTGGGACGGCATAGTTACGGCCCCGGTTCACAAAGGGGTCATTAACGAATCCGGCATGCTTTTCAGTGGTCATACTGAGTATTTCCGTGATTACTGTGGCGTTGAAGAAGTCGTTATGATGCTTGCCACCGAAGATCTCAGAGTTGCACTGGTTACTACGCACCTTCCATTAAAAGACGTTGCAGACGCCTGTACGGGCGATCGCATTCAACGCGTCAGCCGGATACTGCACAACGACCTGCGCCAGTATTTTGGTGTCGCATCACCGCACATTCTTGTTGCTGGACTGAACCCACACGCGGGGGAAGACGGCCACCTTGGGCGCGAAGAGATTGATACCATTATTCCAGCGCTGGATACGCTACGCGCTGAAGGACTGAACCTGACAGGCCCTTTGCCGGCAGATACTCTGTTTACCCCAAAATATCTCGCCAATGCCGACGCGGCACTGGCGATGTATCACGATCAGGGGCTGCCGGTTCTGAAGTTTCACGGCTTTGGTCGGGCAGCCAATATTACCCTGGGCCTGCCCATCATCCGCACCTCCGTCGATCACGGCACCGCATTAGACCTTGCTGGCACTGGCAAGGCTGATAGCGGCAGTCTGTACACTGCTATTCGGGTTGCCACACACATGGCAGCCAACCGCAGAAAGGATATAAATCAATGAGTAAACACACACCCAAAGCTCATGGCCACAAGGCTCGTAAGCGCTTTGGCCAGAACTTTCTGCATGACCAACACGTAATCGGGAAAATCGTCAAAGCGATCAGCCCGAAAACAACCGACTGTCTGGTCGAAATCGGCCCCGGTATGGGGGCAATTACTGAACCTTTGCTCGAAGCCTCTGGTAAGTTGGATGTGGTTGAGCTGGACCGGGATCTGATTCCGATTCTGCGCACTAAGTTTTTTAATTATCCCGACTTTCGCATTCACGAAGGCGATGCACTTAAATTCGACTTCAATACGATCCTTGAGCCGGGCCAGCGCCTGCGTATTGTCGGCAACCTGCCGTACAACATTTCAACGCCACTGATCTTCCACTTTCTGAGCCACCACAAGATGGTTCAGGACATGCATTTTATGCTGCAGAAGGAAGTCGTTGAACGCCTCGGGGCCGTCCCCGGCACAGGTGACTACGGTCGTCTGAGTATCATGGCGCAGTACTACTGCAAGGTAGAACCTCTGTTTATCGTCGGGCCCGGCGCATTTAATCCGCCGCCCAAAGTAGAGTCCGCCATTGTGCGCATGGAACCCTACGAAGAATTACCCTTCCCTGCCAAAGACCATAAGGTACTTGAACGCGTGGTGCGTGAAGCCTTCAGTATGCGCCGAAAAACTGTCCGCAATACATTGAAAAACCTGATCGATAGCGCCACCCTTGAAAGTATTGGTATCGATACTGGCCTGCGACCGGAGAATCTGACGCTGGAGCAATACGTCACCATTGCAGATAAGGTTGCAGAGCTACTGAAGGAGTCATCAGATGAAGCTTGAAGACACCGTCAATGTTGAGGTGGAAACAGAGTACCTTGAAGAGCAGTCATTGCCCGAAGATGATCGCTTCGTCTTTGCCTATCACATTCGCATCACCAACCGCGGCGACCAGGGGGCAACACTGCGCACGCGCCATTGGTTTATTGCTGACGGCAATGCCGACGTCCAGGAAGTCAAAGGCGAAGGCGTGATTGGTGAGCAACCGACCATTGAGCCCGGAGAGACCTATCGTTATTCATCAGGATCTGTCCTTCAGACCCGGGTTGGCAGCATGCGTGGCTACTACGTTATGGAAGCCGACGACGGCACCCTGTTTCACGCAAACATTCCTGTATTCACACTGGCTTTACCCAACGCACTGAACTGATGGCTACCTACGCAATAGGCGACTTACAGGGCTGCTTCGAGCCACTACAGCGCTTACTCAGTGAGATCCGCTTCGATCGCAATAGCGACCACCTGTGGTTCGCAGGCGATCTGGTAAACCGCGGCCCGGAGTCGCTTGAATGCCTGCGCTTTATTCAACAACTGGGCCACAGAGCCACCGTTGTACTCGGCAATCACGACTTACACATGCTGGCCTGCTACTACAGTGATCGCAAAACCAAAGGTGGCGATACACTAAAACACGTATTCGAGGCCCCCGATGCTGGTTATCTGATGGACTGGCTACGGCACCAGCCTCTGGTTCACTACGATGCTGCGCGCAATTGGTGCATGACGCACGCCGGCCTGCCACCCATGTGGTCAGCACGCAAAGCGCGGCGCCTGTCACAGGAAGTTGAGTACATACTTCAGAACGACTGCAAAACCTTCTTTCAAGGCATGTACGGCAATCAGCCCGACCTGTGGGACAAAAACCTGACAGGCATTGACAGAATGCGCCTGATCGTCAATTACTTAACACGCATGCGCTTTGTCGATAAGGATGGTCGCCTCGACCTGAAAACTAAAGAAGGGGCGGGAAGCTCTCCTCACGGGTTCCTGCCCTGGTTCCAGCATCCGCACCGCGAGTCCGAAGATACACGGCTTCTGTTCGGGCATTGGGCAGCACTTGAAGGGAATGCCAACGTGCGCAACGTCTGGGCTCTCGACACCGGTTGTGTCTGGGGAGGAGCCCTGACAGCATTGCGTCTTGATGATCAAAAACGATTCAGCGTGCCTGCACAAGCTGACAGCTAAGAGAGACCTCTATGACCTTTGAACGAATCAATATCGCAGAAGCCAAATCGCTACTTGATGAAGCTGATGTCCGGGTAGCCGACATCCGCGATGCCCAGAGTTTCAACGAGAATCATATTAAGGGTGCGGTGAACGTCGATAATGACAATCTGCCTGAATTTATGCAAAACACCCCGAAAGACGCGCCGCTGATTGTGTGCTGCTACCACGGCAACTCCAGTCAGGGAGCGGCACAGTTTTTTGCCGCTCAGGGCTACTCCCGCGTGTTCAGTCTTGATGGTGGTTTCGAGATGTGGAAACTGGCCGTTCCCGAATTATGCGCTCACTGAGCGCATTCTCTTTTTCCTTACTTACCGCTCTCCCCCTCTTCCAGCGACTTGCAAAAGCCGTAGACCGTTTTCAAAAGCTTGTGCATTTTTATCTGGCTTTTCTGTCAAATCGTGTCTTTGATCACATTGGTCAGCTAATAATGCTGCATGCCGGCACAAGCTGTGCATACTGAATATACGACGTCAAAGAAATATAAATTCTCTGGCCAACAACAATGAATAAGGGACATACTGGTCCCAGACATACCAATATTTTTACAGGGTTTTATGTAACGGAAACATTTATTCGGACAGACCGATAAGGGGTGAACCATGAGCGTATTCAGTCGTTTCCAGGAGCGCTATCGCGACACGCAGGAAGAGGTAATGAGCCTTCAGGACTACCTTGAACTGTGCAAACAGGATCCCACCGTTTATGCCTCAGCGGCAGAACGAATGTTAATGGCTATTGGTGAGCCAGAAATCATCGACACCTCCCGGGATCTTCGTCTGAGCCGGATTTTTTCCAACAAAGTCATTAAACGCTATCCTGCTTTCTCTGAGTTTTACGGCATGGAAGACGCCGTCGAAAACATCGTCTCCTATTTCCGCCATGCTGCGCAGGGGCTCGAAGAGCGTAAACAGATTCTGTATCTCCTCGGCCCGGTAGGTGGTGGTAAGTCATCACTCGCAGAACGTCTGAAAGAACTCATCCAACGCATTCCTTTCTACGCGATTAAGGGATCACCCGTATTTGAGTCCCCAATGGGGCTGTTTGACCCCAATGAAGATGGAGCGATTCTCGAAGAAGACTACGGAATCCCACGGCGCTATTTAGGCAAGGTCATGTCGCCATGGGCAGTAAAACGTCTGCATGAAATGGGCGGCGACATCAGTAAGTTTGAAGTCGTCAAACTTTATCCATCCATTCTTGATCAGACGGGTGTTGCTAAAACCGAACCCGGTGACGAGAACAACCAGGACATTTCTTCGCTGGTCGGCAAAGTCGATATCCGCAAGCTGGAAGATTACGCTCAGGATGACCCTGACGCCTATTCATACTCAGGTGCATTGTGCCGGGCCAACCAGGGCTTGATGGAGTTCGTCGAAATGTTCAAGGCGCCTATCAAGGTGCTGCATCCATTACTGACAGCGACTCAGGAAGGTAACTACAACGGCACAGAAGGCATGGGCGCGATTCCTTTCGAGGGCGTCATTCTTGCGCACTCGAACGAATCTGAGTGGCAGGCGTTCCGAAACAATAAGAACAATGAGGCCTTCCTCGATCGTGTCTATATTGTGAAGGTTCCCTACTGTCTGCGCGTTGACGAAGAAATAAACATCTACAAGAAACTGCTGGAGCACTCCTCGCTGGCGGAGTCGCCATGTGCGCCAGATACCCTGTCGATGTTGGCTCAGTTCACTGTGCTTTCACGCTTAAAAGTCCCCGAGAATTCCAGCGTTTACTCGAAGATGCGGATCTATAACGGCGAAAACCTGAAAGACACCGACCCAAAAGCTAAGTCGATTCAAGAGTACAAAGATGGCGCGGGCGTCGATGAGGGTATGAGCGGTATATCCACCCGTTTTGCGTTCAAAATTCTGTCTAAGGTATTTAACTTCGACTCTACGGAAGTTGCCGCAAACCCCGTACATCTTATGTACGTTCTGGAGCAGGCCATAGAGCAGGAGCAGTTCCCTGAAGAAACGCAGAACCGTTACCTGAACTACCTCAAAGAATATCTCGCTACCGAGTACGTCAATTTCATCGGCAAAGAAATCCAGACAGCCTATCTGGAATCGTACGCGGAGTATGGACAGAACATATTCGACCGCTATGTGACCTATGCCGATTTCTGGATTCAGGATCAGGAATACCGCGATCCGGAAACAGGCGAAATGCTCGATCGCGTTTCGATCAATGAAGAGCTCGAAAAAATCGAAAAATCCGCTGGCATCAGTAACCCGAAAGATTTCCGCAATGAAATCGTTAACTTCGTACTGCGTGCCCGTGCCAACAATAATGGTAATAACCCCAGCTGGCAGTCCTACGAGAAGATGCGCTCAGTTATCGAGAAGAAAATGTTCTCGAATACTGAAGATCTTCTGCCGGTCATATCCTTCTCAGCAAAATCTTCGAACGAAGATCAGAAGAAGCACGACGACTTCGTCGCACGTATGACCGAGCGCGGCTACACCGAGAAACAGGTTCGCCTGCTCTCTGAGTGGTATCTGCGCGTTCGTAAGTCACAGTAATTGTCTGCGGGCATCTGTTCACTGGGTGCCCGCTGAGAGAGGGTTGAATGTCATATATTATTGACCGACGCTTGAACGGAAAAAATAAAAGTATGGTCAACCGCCAGCGTTTCCTACGACGCTATCGCGGCCATATCAAAGACGCAGTACAGGATGCTGTAAACCGCCGCTCCATCACCGATATGGACCGCGGAGAGCAGATCAGCATCCCTACAAAAAACACCCACGAACCTCGAATTGGCCACGGTCAGGGCGGCCGGCAACACCGTGTATATCCGGGTAATAAAGAATTCAATACCGGTGATGAGCTGGAGAAGCCTCAAGGTGGAGGCGGCGGTCAGGGTAGCGGTCAGGCCAGCAACCAAGGAGAAGGCGAAGAAGACTTTACCTTTGCCATAACCCGCGAAGAATTCCTCAATTATCTGTTTGATGATCTCGCTTTGCCAAACATGGTCAAGCAGTCTTTAGCGCGAACCAAGAACTTCAAAACCCGTCGCGCTGGCTTTGTCTCTGAAGGCACCCCAAACAACCTCTCAGTGATAAAATCCATGCGCAACGCCCACGCCCGCCGCATCGGGATGGGCGCAGGTAAACGTCGTAAGTTAAAAGAGCTTTACGCAGCGTTGGCTGACGCAGAGAGTCGCGGCGATCCTGTTGCGGCTAATACATTGAAAACAGACATCGCAGACCTTGAGCGTCGCCTCAAGAAAATTCCTTTCCTGGACGATATCGACCTGCGCTACCGCAATCAGGTGAAAGTGCCCATGCCCACCAGCAAGGCCGTCATGTTTTGTCTGATGGATGTTTCCGGATCGATGACGCAAGACGTCAAAGACATGGCTAAGCGTTTTTATCTGCTGCTGTACCTCTTTCTGGAGCGCAATTACGAGCAGATTGAAATCGTATTTATTCGCCACCACACCAGTGCCAAAGAAGTGACCGAGGAAGAGTTTTTCTACTCACGGGAAACCGGCGGTACCATCGTCTCGAGTGCACTGAAACTGATGAACGAAATTGTGCAGTCACGCTACGACGAGAACGAATGGAATATCTACGCAGCCCAGGCATCTGATGGTGATAACTGGGACGACGACTCCCCTCAATGCGCTGAGATTCTGCGCAACGAACTGCTGCCGGTAGTTCAGTACTTTTCTTACATTGAGATTACGCCACACAATCACCAGGCACTGTGGGAAGCGTACCAGCAGGTAGGCAGTGAGTTTAAAAGCAGCTTCGCTATGGCGCAGATCCGGGGGCCGGAAGATATATTCCCGGTATTCCGTGAACTGTTCTCGAAAGAGCAGTATGAGGAGGCGATATGAGCAACTACATTTCCACCGATTCGGACTGGACCTTTGCTCTTCTGGAGGAGTACGACAGTGAAATAGCACGCGTCGCAGCCCACTATCGTCTTGATACCTACCCCAACCAGATCGAAGTTATCAGTGCTGAACAGATGATGGATGCATACTCATCCGTCGGTATGCCAATTGGCTACAATCACTGGTCATACGGCAAACAATTTCTAGCGACCCAGAAAGGCTATCAGCGCGGCCAGATGGGGCTGGCGTACGAGATTGTGATTAATTCGAATCCTTGTATTGCCTACCTGATGGAAGAAAACACACTGCCGATGCAGGCGCTGGTGATAGCGCACGCCTGCTACGGACATAATTCATTCTTCAAAAACAATTACTTGTTCCGCACCTGGACTGACGCCAGCTCTATCATTGATTATCTGGTATTCGCAAAAAACTATGTTCGCAAGTGCGAAGAGCGCTATGGTCAGGACGAGGTTGAACAGGTTCTGGATGCCTGCCACGCCCTCCAGAACTACGGCGTTGACCGCTACCGCAGACCAAAGCCGATCTCTGCAGCCGAAGAACGGATGCGACAGGAAGAACGTGAAGAAATCCGTCAGCAGCAGCTAAACGACCTGTGGCGAACATTACCTACCAAAAAGCAGAATGGCGATGCAGCCCAGAAGAAACGAAAATTTCCTTCAGAACCGCAAGAAAACATTCTGTACTTTATCGAAAAAAATGCGCCTTTATTACAGCCATGGCAGCGTGAGCTGGTTCGCATTGTCCGTAAAATATCTCAGTACTTCTATCCCCAACGCCAGACTCAGGTAATGAATGAAGGCTGGGCAACCTTCTGGCACTACACGCTGCTGAACCATCTTTACGACGAGGGGAAAGTTAACGATGGTTTTATGATGGAGTTTCTGACTTCACACACCAACGTGGTCTATCAGCCAGGATTTGACTCGCCCTATTTCAACGGTATTAACCCTTATGCACTGGGATTTAATATGTTCCAGGACATCAAGCGTATTTGCGAAGATCCTACCGATGAAGATCGTGAATGGTTCCCGGATATTGCCGGTAAAGACTGGCTTGATACATTGCACTTTGCGATGCGCGACTTTAAAGATGAGAGTTTTATTCAGCAATTCCTGTCACCTAAGCTGATGAGGGAGTTTCACTTATTCTCTATTTATGATGATGAAGCAGCCGACCATTATCGGGTTGATGCTATTCATAACGACAATGGCTTCCGCCGTATCCGGGAAACACTCGCCCGCCAGTACGATCTTTCGGTACGCGAACCGAATATCCAGATTACAAATGTTGATGTTGAAGGTGATCGCTCAGTTACCCTCCGGCACACACAACAGGATGGAATGCCTCTCGCGGGAGATACATACGAAGTCCTGAAACACATTCATTTACTGTGGGGCTTTGATGTTCATCTTGAAAGTTGGGATGGCGATAAGATGCTGAAACGGATGAGCTGCCCGTCGATATCAGTAGAACTTTGACTTAGCGCTTTGATTACGCGCTTTACTTCATTGTGCCGACTCGTCAGCCGATCATGTGAACGGGGAACGTATGAGGTAGCGGCTGTTGTTTACTCAACAGCCGAGATCATCACCTACCAGGCAATCACCATATCATCACGCTGAATCGCTAAACGTTCTGCGGGGCTACCCAGCTCTGCAATGACAAACTGTGGTTGCACCTGCTTCACAACCGCCTCGGCCGCCATGTCGGTCAACTCAGTGCGAGGCTCCAGGTCCAGGTTATACAGCGTGCCAGTACGATATACTTTCAGCGTATCTCCAGGCCGAAGACCCGCAGCGGCGCTTGCCTCTATGTGCAAACGGTTTCCACGGGCCCTGACGATGCGGGCCATAAAAGGCTGACAACGTAGCATCTCATCGACATCGCCAGCAGCCCGTTTCAGAATATCTGCGACTTCGTTACCGTAAGAGGTCGCCCAGAACTGCGGCGTAGCAAAACCCGTTTTTTCATTTCTTGGCGCTTCCCACTGCCCCTCTGTGCGGTAAGAGCGCTGAAACAGCATGGCACCACTAAGGCCATCATGCACAAAGACATCCATCACGAAATCACGCGTCGGCGCTGAAGAGAACCCCATCAGTCGACTGGCAAATCCGGTTTTCTGTGGCGTGTGCAATGCCAGGTCGCGTACGACACCCGACACGACATACTGAGCACCCAGTTGCGTCGCCAGAGCAACGGATGTAGTCAGCCGCTGTTGAGCGGTCTCCGCCGATGGTGCGCGGCGGGGATCTTGATAAAGGCTGATCCGGGTTGCGTCGAGCGCATGTACTCCGCCCCCTGAATTAAGTTCAGCAGCGAGCCAGCGCGGTAAGCCCTGCTCAATGTTTTCTAATCGGCCCAACGTAGCCTGCTGCGGCTGTGCCAGTCCAAAACCGGCCACAGCCACGGCTTTGCGATAGCTCTGAACCGATGCTGGGCATAAAGCCGCCTCATCGACATCAGCACGAATTGTCACTTCGTACATACCGTTGACTGTATCTTCACGCAGAATCTCAACATCGCTGACCTGCGACCGGGTTGATACACGCACGGTATCGGTACTGACGACGCCTTTCTCCATCAACTGCATGCCGCTGATCTGTGCACCTGCCTGTAAGCTGGCCTGATGCAGCGCATCTTCCATTGCCTGTTCACGAGCATAAGACAGCGCGCCTTCAACCGGGGCACGCCCAGTCACCTGCACAACTTCTGCCTGCGCCTGGACGAACGGCAGAATCAGCAAACCAACGAACAACGAAGATAAACGAAAGCGTCTCATAGCAAAGTCCCTTACTCGATAAAGTAGAAGCCGCTCTCGGGCACTGAAGCTTCGCCCTGAACACGGTTACGCTGGCTAGCGGCAAACTGCTGAGCGTTGCGCCCACCCAGTGGCACCCGGCAATCCACATTGAAACGCTGGTTATCCATCGTCTGCAGACAGTTACGGAAGCCCTGATCAATGATCATCTCCAGAACGGTTTCTGCACTGCCGTCCGGCATCAGATCAGTTGAGACAACGCGTGCACCATGCATATAAGTCTCGACATAGCTGCGGAACCGGTCGTTCTGTACGACCATATCGCGCACGGTAGTGCTGCCCTGAACCGAAGTTCCGTATACCCGTTCCGCCATGGCCCTGTAAGCATCCATTTTGGATGCACGAATGGCCATCAGACGCTTCTGAACCGACGACTGCTTAGCGCCATCATCAACCGCACCATAACCCACAACACGAAGCACCATAGGTGCAACAGGGTCTATTTCCTGCTCAACAGGCTTAAAGAATTGCTCAGGTGGTGCACTGGCATTGCCCTGATCCAGAACAGGTCCGGCGCAGGCGGTTAACAATCCTACAGAAAGCACCAGGGCGCCTGCGGTTACACATTTCAGCTTCATATCTGACTCCATACCAGCAGTGGATGGCACTTCGACCACCCCTGACTTGTTTTGCTATAAGACGGCTATCGGCCGATATGAAGAAAAGTTAAGACGATTGACGCTCACTTTTTTGTACTGACTTTGTAACCGCAGGATAACGACCAGCCACAAGAGTTCTTAACCAACGATCAGGAGAGCGGTGCCATTGATAAACGGCTAACGATGCGAGGAGAATCCCAGCCCCGGCAAAACTCTCCCACTGCAGGCGTTCATCACGTAACAAGTAGCCCCAGAAAATTGCGAGAGCGGGAGCAACCAGAGTGATCAGCGTCACTCTGGAAGTCGGTAACTGGCGCAAAATATAAAAATAGAGAACAAAGGCCAGCAACGAACCACAGGTAATCAGGTAACCCAGCGCGGCAAAGGACACCACGTCTTTTTCTTGCGGAATATGCACCCCAAAGAAAGGCACAGTAAGAAGATACAGTATTCCTGAAACCCAGAGTGTGCCGCTGGTCTGGACCATAGGGTGGATGCCGGCTCCGACCTGTTTGACCCAAACCGCACTGCCTGCAAAACACAGGACCGAGACGACACTACCTACAATTCCGCGCCACGCCAGACCATCAACTGAAATGCGTGCGGATACCACCAGAGCAAGCCCGGCCAACGCCATCACCAGCGCAAATGACCGCACAGGAGTCAACTCCCGCTCGCGCAGAACCACGTATGCCAACGCACCAGACAGCATGGGGGAGAGCCCATAAATCACCGAAATCAAACCGGATGGAATATGCGCCGCGCCCCAGTACACCGACATCATCGCGCCATAGATACCAAGACTGCCGCCAAGGTAACTCAAAATAGCCTGCTTACTGAAAACGAGGCGCTGGCGCATCAACCAGACCAATGGTAAGGACAACAAAGCGCTGATCCACATACGAAGACTGACGGCCGTAAAAAAGTCGAGCCCGTTCTGACTGAATTGAATTGCCACGGGCGTGGTGGACCAGATCAGTACCACCAGAAGATACGCCACTATAATTTTCATACATCACCTGTGCTTGCCGGGCTCTCCCTTGAGCCCTGTGTATGTTTTGGCAACACAGCGACCAGAAACAAAAAAGGCCGCATAACGTGCGGCCTTTTGAGAATAATCCGTTATCAGTTAACTATTCCCCGGCCTCACTACTCGCACAATGGCGACACAACGCGCACGCACGACCATTCGCAGCGCTACTGGCGCCGCGAACATCTTCGCTGAGAAATGTGTCAATTGTGAAAACACGAGAGTTATTCCGAAAAATAATTAGCTGTTACGAAAGATTACGCACGACTTTTACGATTCGCAACCGATTTCTGAAATTGCATCTAGTATTAATTGCATCCGTACTCACGTATTCCTGAGGATGCCCACATGTTAAAACGCTCTCTTCTTGGCAGTGCCGTATTGCTGGCCAGCAGCTACGCCACAGCCACCCCTTTTATGCCGATGGATGCTCGTGGTCTGGCCATGGGTAATACCGGTGTTGCCAGTGCCAAGCTCGCACACGCCCCGGCTTATAACCCTTCACTGTTGTCACAGGCAGAAAGCAGCGATGATTTCGCGCTGCTCTTCCCGCAAATTGGGGTGAACGTGGCGGATGAAGCAGGCCTCGAAGATGAAGCCTCACGACTGGACGATGACATTATTCCGCGAATTGATGCTGCCTTCGAAGAGCGCGGTGCCGGCGATCCGGTGAACTTTAATAAAGCCGTTGAAAATATGACTGCCGCAGCTGAACAGCTGGGTGTTCAGATTGATTCAATGGATGATGTCGACGGCCGTACCAACGCTGAAAAAGCAGCCGACCTGCGCACCGACAACCAGGCGTTTGGTGATAGCATCGCAGCAACAAACACCGAACTTCAGGAAGTTGAATCTGCCACTGACGACATGATCGATAGCTTACGTACTATCTCCGGCGACCCTCTACGCGGACGCCTGGGTATTGGTGGCGCGGTCGCTATTCCGGGTAAAAAACTGGCAGCTGCCGTCAGCTTTAAAGCTGATGTAAACGCCTCTGCCCGTATTCTGTTCAGTGGCAACGACGCGAACCTGCTAGGCGCCTATGTGCCTGCTGCATCCGGCTATCTCGATGCTTCAAATGGTATTACTGACAGTGTGGATAGCCTGGCCGACGAGGTAGAAAGCGGCACAGCAACAACTGCAGATCTGAATAACACCAAGAGCGCCGTGGATGAAGTAAATACCTATACCTCCGACCCGGTACAAACCGCTGGCGGTAACATCAGCATCTTCGATAACGGTGAGATTTCGAATGCGGCATCCGACCCATCGTTTGACTCTCAATATGAAATCGTCGCCATTGGGATCGCCGAAGTGGGCCTGAGCCTGTCGCGTGAGTTTGTGATCGCCGACAAGCCTGTTGCCATTGGTATTACACCTAAGCTTCAGCAAGTGGCGACTTACCACTACGTTGGCCAGGTCGATGAAGAAGACAACGCACCGGACGTTGAACTGGAAGACTCTGAGCGCACCTCCAACCACATCAATCTGGATATCGGTACGTCTTTCTACGTTGATCCACAGGAGCGACTGCGTGTCGGTATCGTTATTCAGGATCTGATCAGTAAAGACTTTGAATACGCTGAGGTTGCAGTCGATGGCGATGCTGACGGTGAAGTAGCGGCTGGCGGTAAAGTAAGCCTGAAACCGAAACTGCGCGCCGGTGTTGCCTATACCCGTGACTGGTACAACCTGGCGGCAGACCTCGACCTGACAGAAAACGAAGCTCTGGCATTTGAAGATCCAACCCAGTACCTGTCAGTGGGCGGCGAAGTAGATCTGGCAGGCTGGGCTCAGCTGCGCGCCGGTTTACGCACAAACCTCGCCGGTGAAAGTAACGTCGTGTCGCTGGGTGCCGGTGTATCACCGTTTGGTATTCACTTTGACCTTGCCGCCATGATGGATGTATCTGACCCTGAAAAAGAACTGGGTCTGGCTCTGGAAACTGGCTTCTACTTCTAACACCAGCGACATCCCGGTACACTCAAAGGCCATCATATTCGATGGCCTTTTTTATTTTCTGAGTACGTTATGCAGACCTATCTTGTCGGCGGTGCAGTCCGCGATCATCTTCTCAATCGCCCGGTAAAAGACAATGACTGGGTGGTGGTGGGTGCCACTCCAGAAGAGATGATCAGTAAAGGTTACGAACAGGTTGGTGCCGATTTTCCGGTATTTCTGCATCCTGATACGAAAGAAGAATACGCACTCGCACGTACGGAAAGAAAAAGCGGAAAAGGTTATCAGGGGTTCGTCTGTGACTTCTCATCAGCAGTGACTCTGGAAGAAGATTTACTGCGCCGTGACCTGACCATCAATGCCATGGCCCAAAACAGCGACGGCAAAATCATCGACCCTTATAACGGCGCGACAGACCTACAGAATCGGATACTGCGTCATGTTTCGCCTGCCTTTCAGGAAGATCCTTTACGAGTCTTGCGTGTCGCACGCTTTGCGGCTCGCTTTGCTGGTCTGGGCTTTCGCATTGCTGACGAAACCATGACTCTGATGAAGCAGATGGTCGAAGACAACGAACTTGATCATCTGGTCGCTGAGCGGGTCTGGACAGAAACTCAGAGATCACTGGGTGAAAACAGCCCTGATACCTATTTTCGTGTACTCCGCGAATGCGGGGCACTCAAGGTTTGGTTTGGCGAGCTCGACGCTCTGTTCGGAGTGCCTCAGCCAGAAAAGTACCACCCTGAAATAGATACCGGCGAGCATGCTCTGCTCTGCCTGCAAGCAGCGCAAAAACTCAGTGACTCTACCGCTGTGCGCTGGGCTGCTCTAATTCATGACCTGGGAAAAGGCCGCACACCAGAAAGTGAATGGCCACGCCACTTTGGTCATGAGAAAAAAGGTCTGTCTCCGGTAAAACAACTCTGCAATCGTTTAAAAGCACCGAATGACGCTAAAACACTGGCGCTGCTGAGTAGCGAATTTCATACTCATGTTCATCGCGCACTTGAGTTGCGACCAGAAACTCTGCTGAAATTATTCGATCAGGTAGATGCCTGGCGTCGGCCGGAACGATTTGAAGATTTTCTGCTGGTTTGTGTTGCGGATGCTCGGGGCAGAACCGGGCTGGAAGAATGCGACTATCCGCAGGCAGAATACTGCCGCAATGCATTGCAAGAAGCTCTTACAATCACTGCGCAGGATATTATTGCAACGGGCGTTCAGGGGGCGGAAATTCGCACGGCTCTGACCAATGCCCGAGCCGCACATCTTAAGAAATGGAAGTCGACTCAGTCGATTTAACGCTAACTAACGTCGCGCCCGCAATCTCGACTTTTTCCAGTGCCTGATCACTCACATGTGGCCAGTAATCTTTTAGCGGTGTCTTATTTTTAGGGCAAATTCCAGCTGGCCATAAATCCAATAACGGGCGTAATACAAACGCGTAACGCCAGACATCGATGCGCGGCAGCGATATTCCATCGACATCACCACTTAATTCATCGACGACAAGAATATCGATATCCAGAGCGCGATCTGAATATTTTTTGGCACCCGGCTCACGGCCAAATTCGGTCTCAATAGCTTTTAACCGGGTATTTAATTCCGCCACGGTACAATCAGTGTGAGCTTCAACCACCAGGTTGATAAAGGCCGGGCCACTGAAGCCCACTGCCTCAGAGCGATAACAGGGAGAAATCGCGACAATATCTACATCGTGCGCCAAACGCTTAAGACCCAAAGGAATATTCTGCTCGGGTGAAAGGTTGGCGCCAACGCCTAAAAATACATGCGCCATCAGCTGATACCACGCTCAATCATCAGCCCGACAGCACGTGCCTGCGGCACCACCGCGGGTTTCTCAACACGAATACTTAACCACGACATACCGAACTCCTGCAGCAAGCCATCGGCCAGGCGCTCCAACAGCGACTCCAGTAACTGAAAGTGCTGTTCACGCACGAAGCGCTCAATATATTCAGTCACCGCCTGATAATCGAGCGCATGCATTAAATCGTCAGTCTGTGCCGCGACACGGATATCCCACGCCATCTCCAGATCAAACACCAGCGGCTGACGTACCTGCTTTTCCCAGTCGTAGACCCCGATGACTGCATCCACTTTTAATTCGCTGATAAAGACCTTATCCATACTCAGCTCCTTAATTACCTGACGCCAGAGGCTTCAGTTCGGTCATTGGCCAGCGCGGCACACACGACACGGCGATATCGGATACTTCGCCCGCTTTCAGACGCTGAGCTCCGGCGTAGGCAATCATGGCACCGTTGTCTGTACAAAGCGCCGGACGCGGATAGTACACACGCCCTTTAAGCTGCTCAGCGGTCTCCTTTAACTGCTCTCGCAACATACGGTTCGCCCCCACACCGCCAGCGATAATCAGGCGATTCACACCCGTCTGTTTCATTGCGCGCTTACACTTGATGGCCAGCGTATCAACCACGGCAGCCTGAAAGCCCGCGGAGATATCTTTTTTATCCTGCTCAGCAAGAACGCCGTCTACGGCACAATTAAGAATAGTCGTGCGGGTAAATGTCTTCAGACCACTGAAGCTGAAATCCAGACCGGGACGGTCTGTCATCGGACGAGGGAAACTGAAGCGGGCTGCATCACCTTCATCAGCCAGCTTACTCAGGGCCGGACCACCCGGATACGACAGCCCCATCATCTTAGCGGCCTTATCAAAGGCTTCACCAGCCGCGTCATCGAGCGACTCGCCAAGCAGCTCGTATTCACCAATGCCTTCTACTTTAACCAACTGTGTGTGGCCGCCAGACACCAGCAGAGCGATAAAGGGAAACTCGGGTACATCATCCTCTAGCATAGGGGCAAGCAGGTGCCCTTCCATGTGATGAACACCCACGGCCGGGATACCCAGAGACCACGCCAGAGAACGCCCAAGACAGGCACCGACGAGTAGCGCGCCTACAAGGCCGGGGCCGCTGGTGTAAGCTATACCTTCCAGATCCTGCAGGGTATGCCCAGCCTCTTCCATAACCTCACGTATCAGTGGCAGACCTTTTCTTACGTGGTCGCGGGAGGCTAACTCAGGAACAACACCACCGTACTCAGCATGAACGGCAATCTGCGAATACACTCTGTGCGCCAACAGCCCGCGCTCGGTGTCATACAACGCGACCCCAGTCTCATCACAGGAGGTTTCTAACCCCAATACCAGCATAACTAACCTCTGTTCCGCTCTCTGTAAGCACAGGCTAACCGCCTGTTCCGACCCTAAACCGCGCATGATACTGCTAGCTAACGGCACACGCCACTCGCACACCACAACACGGCTACCAGATGCATTAAAAACCCCTTTGCATTCCGCGGGCAAAGTCTATAGAATGCCCGCCCTCTGACTGGGACTACTGTGTCCCCACTATACCGAATTGACAAACATGTAGGTGATTGGATGCCAGCTGTAAAAGTTAAAGAAAACGAACCGTTTGACGTTGCACTGCGTCGCTTCAAGCGTTCATGCGAAAAAGCAGGCGTACTGTCTGAAGTACGTCGTCGCGAGCACTACGAGAAGCCAACCTGGGTTCGTAAGCGTAAAGCCGCTGCTGCTGTTAAGCGCCACCTGAAGAAGGTTCAGCGCGAACAGCGTAAGATGACTCGCCTGTACTGATACACGCGACATCTGTTGAGGACTGACACATGAGCCTGACCGCAACCGTTAAAGATGCTGTAAAAGCAGCAATGCGTGCCAAAGAAAAAGAGCGCCTTAGCGCACTTCGTCTGATCACTGCAGAATTTAAAAAGGTTGAAGTCGACGAGCGTATCGAAGTTGATGACGCACGAGCTCTACAGATTCTCGACAAAATGTGTAAGCAACGCCGCGACAGCATCAAGCAGTATTCCGATGCTGGCCGTGACGAGCTGGCCGCTGTTGAACAGGCAGAAATCGATGTTATCAGCGAATTTCTGCCAGAAGCGATCAGTGATGAAGAGCTGTCCCAGATGGTCTCAGATGCAATTGCACAGTCCGGTGCTGCAGGCATGCAGGACATGGGGAAAGTGATGGGCATCCTCAAACCCAAAGTGCAGGGCCGTGCCGACATGGGCCAGGTCAGCCAGATGGTGAAGTCCCAGCTCTGATTCATCGCACACGCGTTGATACAGCTAAGCGCCAATAGCTCATGCTACTGGCGCTTTTCGCGTTTCTGAAGATAATAACTTTGAGACTGATTGCGGAAACACACCTGAATGGCCGGCCGGATACCCCAAAGCTTTATTGATGAACTTCTCGCCCGTGTCGATGTTATCGACGTGGTCGACAGTCGTGTAAAGCTTAAAAAAACTGGCAAAAACTACTCCGCCTGCTGCCCGTTCCATAACGAAAATACGCCCTCCTTTACGGTCAGCCCTGATAAACAGTTTTACTACTGCTTCGGTTGCGGAGCATCGGGAACAGCCCTGCGCTTCGTTATGGAGTTCGATGGACTGAGTTTTCCTGATGCCGTTGAAAAACTCGCTGACCAGATGAATATGGCCGTCCCGCGAGAAGCCGCGAGCCAACGTGAAGTTCAGCAAGAGCAAGAACATCAGTCACTGTTCAAACGAATGGAAGCGGCCAGCCAGTTCTTTGAACGACAGCTACGGGAACACGACAAGCGGGACAGGGCCGTTCAGTACCTGAAAGGTCGCGGGCTTTCCGGCAAGGCCGCTAAGTTTTTTGGAATCGGTTATGCACCGCCCGGCTGGGATAACCTTCAGGAAACCCTGGGCACCGACAAAACTGCCATACGGGAACTGATCACCAGCGGTATGTTGATCGAAAAAGAAGACGGCCGTACCTATGACCGCTTCCGTGATCGCATTATGTTCCCGATCCGCGATGCCCGCGGGCGATATATCGCTTTCGGGGGGCGCGTACTGGGCGATGAGAAACCTAAGTACCTGAACTCACCTGAAACACCGATATTCCAGAAGAATCGCGAACTGTATGGGCTCTACGAAGCACGAAAAATACGCCAGAAGCTGACCCGGTTTGTTATCGTCGAAGGCTATATGGACGTTGTTGCTCTGGCAGAGTTCGGGATTCACTACGCCGTTGCAACCCTGGGCACCGCCACCAGCGAGCACCACCTGCGGCGCTTGTTTAAAATCGTTCCTGAAGTAATTTTCTGCTTCGATGGCGATAACGCCGGACGCACTGCAGCGGCACGCGCCATGGAAACTGCCCTGCCCGTACTCAGCGACGGCGTACAGGCGCGTTTCTTATTTTTACCTGACGGAGAAGACCCGGATACTCTGGTCAGGCAAGAAGGTCGCGACGGCTTTGAAAAACGTCTCAATGAGTCTCTGCATCTGCCCGAATTTCTGTTCGAACAGCTTAAACAGCAAGTCGATTTTGATACCTTAGATGGCAAGGCTCGCCTGGATAAAATGGCGGCCCCGCTGATCGGCAAACTCCCGAAAGGCACACTAAGAAGCCTGATGGAAAAACGCCTCGAAGACATGATCGGCACCCGCAGTGCCGCGATGGCCGCGGTGAATGAAACCGCTCCAGAGCCAGAACCCGAGATTGATGACGGCGTATCCATGCCGGACATTATTACCGAGCCGGTTCCGCCCAGTCATGCACCAGACATTGAAGACCCACTCGCGCCCATGGTGCACAGAGCCATCTCCAGTCTCGTTCGCTTTCCGGCGCTGGCGCAGGAGCTGAGCATTCCTGACACCGAAGCTGAAACTGAATACGAACGCCTGCTATTCGAAATTCTTAAGCGACTGCACCAGTCTCCTCAGCAGGAAAGCATCGGCCTGCTGATTCAGTGGATAGGCAGCCCATACGAACCAGAATTAAAAGCGCTCGCCGACCATCCCGAGGGCGACAAAATCCGCCCAGTCGCCGCCGAGGTCAGAGTCGTGCTGGAAAGAATGATGGCCCGCAAAGACGACCGCGCCCTGGAAGAGCTCGAAGCCAAGTTTCATCGTGGCGAAAAGCTGACTCCCGAAGAGCGATCGCAACTGCACGAACTCAAGAAACAACGTAAACAAAGAAACCACAAACGAACAGGTATATATCATCGCCACTGACTTGAAAATTGCCCGCTTCAACCCAAACTTACTAACAACGCAGCCACCCCGCTACGGCCAGCCAGCCGCTGGGGAACAATCTCTGCCAAGTCTGGCCTAAACAGTCGTCTAATCACTGGCTTAAGCTGAGGTTAAGCGATATACTTCGCGGTTTTCTTCCGCCTTAAAAATTCGGAACACAGGGCTTCTATGTCGACCAGTACGCAACAATCCCGTCTCAAAGAACTTATCGCCAAAGGTAAAGAGCAGGGTTACCTCACCTATGCACAGGTGAACGACCACCTGCCAGACGATATTGCAAACCCGGATCAGGTTGAAGATATCATCCGTATGATTAATGACATCGGTATTCCTGTGTCAGAAGTTGCCCCGGATGGCGAATCCCTGTTCATGTCTGAGACTGCCGACGACGCTGCCGCAGAAGAAGCTGCCGCTGCTCTCGCATCTGTAGAATCCGACGTGGGTCGCACCACCGACCCAGTGCGGATGTACATGCGCGAAATGGGTACCGTTGAACTTCTGACCCGCGAAGGCGAAATCGTTATCGCCAAACGCATCGAAGAAGGCATCCGTGAAGTGATGTCCGCTCTGGCGTATTTCCCGGGTGCAGTACAGCGCATCATGACCGCATTCCAGGAAGCCGAAGAAGATCCGAACCGCGTTGGCGATATTTTCAGCGGTTTCATTGATCCGACCCCAGATGGCGAAATCACCCCTCCTGGCCCTTCTGCCGCTCAGAAAGCGGAAGAAAAAGAAGCCAGCGATGACGATGACGACGACTCTGAAGAAGACAGCGGCATCGACATGGCTGAAGTGGTACGACGCTTCACCGAAATCAATGACGCTAATATCGCTGTAAACAAAGCCATCGAGAAGCACGGTCGCGCCAGCAAGCAAGCCGAAAAAGCGATCTTAGCGCTGGCAGAACTGTTCGCTCCGATCAAGCTGACGCCGAAGCACTTCGACGTACTGGTAAGCGATGCTCGCGCCGCACTCGACGCAATTCGTGCTCAGGAACGTCAGATCATGGTTCTGATGACCCGTAAAAGCGGCATGAATCGCAAAGAATTCATCGGTGGATTCCCAGGTAACGAAGTGAACAACGAATGGGTTGAAGAGCTGATTGCAGCAGGCAAGCCTTATTCAGACAAACTCGACACCTATAAGCTTGAGATCTTCCGTTGTCAGAAGAAAATCAAAGCCGTCGCCGACAGCGTTGGCCTGAGCATTCCGGAAATTAAAGAAGTTAACCGTCGCGTTTCTATCGGCGAAGCACGTGCACGCCGCGCCAAGAAAGAAATGGTAGAAGCTAACCTGCGTCTGGTTATCTCGATTGCTAAAAAATACACCAACCGTGGCCTGCAATTCCTCGACCTGATTCAGGAAGGCAACATTGGTCTGATGAAAGCCGTCGACAAGTTCGAATACCGTCGCGGCTATAAGTTCTCGACCTACGCCACATGGTGGATTCGTCAGGCGATCACCCGTTCGATCGCTGACCAGGCGCGTACCATCCGTATTCCGGTTCACATGATTGAAACCATCAACAAACTGAACCGTATTTCTCGTCAGATGCTTCAGGAAATGGGCCGTGAGCCAACCCCTGAAGAACTGGCAGAACGCATGGAAATGCCAGAAGACAAAATCCGTAAAGTCCTCAAGATCGCCAAAGAGCCGATCTCCATGGAAACGCCAATCGGTGATGACGAAGATTCACACCTCGGTGACTTCATTGAAGACACCCAGTCTTCTTCACCACTGGATACAGCCACCAACGACGGCCTCACAGAAGCCACCCGTTCGGTACTGTCTGGCCTGACTGCACGTGAGTCGAAAGTACTGCGTATGCGTTTCGGTATCGACATGAACACTGACCACACTCTGGAAGAGGTGGGTAAGCAGTTCGACGTAACCCGTGAGCGTATCCGTCAGATCGAAGCAAAAGCACTGCGCAAGCTGCGTCACCCAACGCGCTCTGAGCACCTGCGTAGCTTTATCGACGAGTAAGGTACTCCCTACTCTGCGACCCCAAAATAACCCGGCCAACGCCGGGTTATTTTTTGCTCAAATTCCCAGAAAAATCAAAGCACTGGCACTCACCGGTAATGGTGCTTATAATGCTGCGCTAGTCATATCTGATGACTGCTCTACAAGGGCATCGCACGAGGTCTTTGTAGGAGGGGATCTTATCCCCAAGCGGTAACATACCGCTGCCATTGTAGGAGGGGATCTCATCCCCGACCCGCTCTGCAAGTGCTGACAAGACGTACCGGTTTGGGCCGGAACAACGCAGTCAAAACGAAGCAGACGAAGTAAATGGGCCTTTAGCTCAGTTGGTTAGAGCATCCGACTCATAATCGGCAGGTCCCCAGTTCAAGTCTGGGAAGGCCCACCATTTTTACTTCTATCACCGCTAGACTATGCGGCAATGGTCGATCGCTCCCCCTAAAGCGCAACGCTAAACAAAACCACTGCGTCTGCCAGCAAAATTTCAACTTCAACTCACAAAAAACGACTTTAAAGCCAATCCGTGGTAGCCTCTTTCACTATTACGAAAATCAATAATTAGAGTCTTTCACATGATCCGTTGCCATCTAGCCCGCATGATGGGCGAGCACAAGATGCGTATTGCCGACGTTGCCAGAGAGACCGGATTAAGCCGTGTCACCGTGACCCTGCTTTATAAAGAAACGGCTCAGAAAGTGGATCTGGAAGCCATTGAGAAACTCTGCCTGCTGTTTGAGTGCCAGGTAGGCGATTTACTTGAGTTAAAACATCAGTAAACAGGGAATGTTATGAAGTTCAATGAAGACACCCGCGTAAAAATTCCCACCATCCTTCATTTGATGAAGCTGGGCTATAAGTACCTGTCGTTAAAAGGTCAAAGCTGGGATCTGGATACCAATATATTCCCTGAGCTGTTCGCCGCAGCGATCCTCAAAATCAATCCTGGCATTGAGCCTGATGATGTGAGTCGCTTGCTCGAAGATATTAAGCTGGAGCTCGACAACGAAGATCTTGGTCGAGCCTTCTTTGAGCGCCTGACAGATCGCTCGAACACCAAGCTGATCGACTTTGAAAACTTCAACAACAACAGCTTTCATGTCGTCACCGAGCTGACCTGCCAGAACGGTGATGAGGAATTCCGCCCAGACATTACCCTGTTGATCAATGGTATGCCGCTGGTCTTTATTGAGGTGAAAAAGCCCAATAACCGCGAAGGTATTCTGGCCGAGCGTGATCGCATCAACAAACGTTTTCAGAACCCGAAATTCAAACGTTTCGCCAACATCACCCAGTTCATGATCTTCTCCAACAACATGGAGTATGACGACGGTGACCCAGAACCCGTGCAAGGAGCATTCTACGCCAGCAGTTCCTATCACAAGCCGGTATTCAACTACTTTCGAGAAGAAGAGATACTGAACCTGACTGCGCTTCTGAAGCCAGTATCGGATGAACAAGAGTTAAAGGTACTGAAAGACAACAACCTGGAAGTCATTCGCAGCAATCCGGAGTTTCAGACCAATAAGCAGCCAGAACGTCCGACAAATCGTATCTGTACATCTTTGGTTAGCCGTGACCGCCTGTCATTCATCCTGCGCTATGCGCTGGCCTATGTGGCTGAGACCGATGGCCTGCAAAAGCACATCATGCGCTACCCTCAGATGTTTGCCACCAAAGCCATTGAGCGCAAGCTTGGTGAAGGCGTAAAGAAAGGCATCATCTGGCACACCCAGGGCAGTGGCAAAACGGCGCTGACCTATTACAACGTGCGCTTTCTAACGGACTATTTCCAAAAGCAGCAGGTCATTCCCAAGTTCTATTTCATCGTAGACAGACTTGACCTGCTACAGCAATCCCAGCGGGAATTCACAGCGCGTGGGTTAACGGTACACACCATTAACTCCCGCGATGCCTTTGCCAAAGACATTAAGGCCACACAGGTGATTCATAACCATTCCGGCAAGCCGGAAATCACTGTGGTAAACATCCAGAAATTTCAGGATGACCCGGAGGTCTTGTCGACCAAAGACTATGACATCAACATCCAGCGAATATTCGTTCTGGACGAAGCGCACCGAAGCTATAACCCCAAAGGCAGCTTTCTGGCCAACCTGTATCAGTCCGATCCCAACGCCATTAAGATCGCGCTAACGGGCACACCACTGATCGTTGACGAAGATAAAGCCAGAAAGAGTCCGGACTTCAAAGCTATCAGCTCCAAACAGATCTTTGGCGACTATATCCACAAGTACTACTACAACGCCTCGATCGCCGATGGTTACACATTGCGCCTTATTCGCGAAGAGATCGCCACCAACTACAAAATGGTGCTGCAACAGGCCTTGGAAGATGTAGAAGTGCAAATGGGGGATGTCGATCGCAAGCTCATCTATGCCCATCCGAGCTTTGTGGAGCCTATGTTGAATTACATCGTCACCGATTTTGAGAAAAGTCGCGGCGCCCTCAATGATGCCAGCATCGGCGGCATGGTCATTTGTGATAGCTCAGACCAGGCCAAAGAGATGTTCAGGCTCTTCGGTGAAAAATACGCAGAAAATGAGCTACCCGGTGCGGCTGTAAACGACGACAACAATCCGGGTTACGGCCTTCCGATGGTGGCGGAAGACTCCCCGGAATATAACGTTTCGGGCGCAGTACCCGGTAGTGAGCCAAACGCCGATCGGAAAAAATCCAACGAGAATAAAGTAACCAATGAAAGAAAGGTTAAAAGTGCAGTATTGATCCTGCACGACATCGGTACCAAAGAGGAGCGCAAAGACTGGGTAGAAGACTTCAAAGCAGGCAAGATCGACTTCCTCTTTGTCTACAACATGCTGCTCACGGGCTTTGATGCCAAACGCCTGAAAAAGCTCTATCTCGGCCGGGTAATCCGCAAACACAACCTGCTCCAGGCACTCACACGGGTCAACCGCACCTATAAGGACTTCCGCTACGGTTACGTAGTGGACTTTGCCGACATTCGCAAAGAGTTTGATGCTACTAACAAAGCCTACTTCGACGAGCTTCAGTCGGAGCTGGGCGATGAAATGGAGCACTACTCCAACCTGTTCAAATCACAGGAAGAGATCGCGGCAGAGATAGATCATATCAAAGACGTGCTGTTCCGCTTTGATACCGACAACGCCGAAATCTTCACCGATCAGATCAGCCAGATTCAGGACCGTGAAACTGTACTCGCTCTGAAGAAAGCCTTGGAAAACGCCAAAAGCCTATACAACCTGATCCGTTTGCAAGGCGACTACGAGTTACTGGAACAGCTGGATTTTGCCAAACTCAATATCCTCTATCGTGAAACCTGCAACCACCTCGATATGCTCAACCTGAAAGAGAGCATCGAACAAGGCACCGACACCGCCAATCTGCTGAATGTCGCCCTTGAAGATGTGGTGTTCCGCTTTATCAAGGTAGGCGAAGAAGAGCTGTTATTGGCTGATCAGTTAAAGAACACCTTGCGCCAAACCCGCGAAGCCCTGGCCAGCAACTTTGATCAGCAAGACCCGAAATTTGTCAGCCTGAAAGAAGAGCTGGAAAGGCTGTTCAAGAAAAAGAACCTCAGTGAGGTCACGCAGGATGAAATGGTGGCCAATATCGACGCGCTCAATAAGATTCACGATCGCGTAAAAGAACTGAACCGCCAGAATAATCAACTGCGACAGAAGTACCTGGGCGATGCCAAATACACCCGTATTCACAAGCGCTTGCAGGAGCGCCAAGAGAATAAGAGCGATATATCAGAGAACGAACGCAAGATTTTTGAAGCCCTGACCGGCGTAAAACAAGATGCCGACGAACAGGTGCTGAACAACAGCCAGATACTGGATAACGAAAGCTACTTTGAACGCCAGATGATGCCTTTAGTCATTCGACGTTTCAAAGGTGAGCAAAACATACCACTCAACGCCGACGCCTCAAGATTCATCAATCACCTGGTGGTCGCAGAGTACCTGAAAGAATTCAATACCGGCAACCGAGCGTGGTAATGCTTAGGCAAGAATGTTGGTAAACCATAAGAGCCGTAAAAAATGGTAGAGCTAGAATTTCAACAAAAAACCAAAGCGCTGATCGACAGCCTGAAGAACATCTGCGCCAACTATGGATTGGGGAACGATGGTAATGAATTCAAAATCATTACCCAGACTTTCCTCTATAAGTTTCTGAACGACAAATTCGCCTATGAGGCAAAGCAGATAGACGAAAAGGTCGCCAGCTCGGAGAAATGGGAAGAAGCCCTGGTCGCCATGAGCGAAGACGAGTTGGAAATGCTGCAACTGCAAATGG
This sequence comes from Thalassolituus sp. UBA3500, assembly GCF_002377545.1. Lineage (NCBI taxonomy): Bacteria > Pseudomonadati > Pseudomonadota > Gammaproteobacteria > Oceanospirillales > Oceanospirillaceae > Thalassolituus > Thalassolituus sp. UBA3500. The sequence continues at coordinate 110,712 of NZ_DFQB01000058.1, forward strand.
GCGGCGATACGGCTCGCTTAAAGCCCCATCACTTTATCAGCTACCTGTTTAGCCAACAGAACGCGCCGGACTTTGCCAAGCTGTTTGACGACACCCTGCGCGATATTGCCCAAACCAACAACGACGTATTTGCCGTAAAGACCGATGGTGGCGCCAAGGTGGTTCTGTTTGATCGCGTCAGTGAATACATTGCTGATGAATCCAAGCGCGATGCTTTCTGCCGCGCCATCATCAACAAGCTGGTCGAATTCAGTTTCGAGCGTATTTTTACGCAAAAATTCGACTTCTACGCCACCATCTTTGAATACCTGATCAAAGACTACAACAGCAACTCCGGTGGCAAATACGCCGAGTACTACACACCCCATGCGGTGGCACGCATTATGGCGGCGATTCTGGTGCCTGCCGAACAGCAAGGCAAAGTGAAGAACGTCAGCTGTTACGATCCTTCAGCAGGTTCCGGCACGCTGTTAATGAACGTGGCCCATGCAATTGGTGAGAACCGATGCAGCATATACACCCAGGACATCTCGCAAAAATCCTCCAACTTACTTCGCCTTAACCTGATCCTTAACAATCTGGTCCACTCTATTCCTAATGTGATCCAGGGTAATACCGTATTACATCCGTATCACCGGGATGGCAAAGACCTGAAGAAGTTTGACTACATCGTTTCCAATCCACCATTCAAGATGGATTTCAGCGACTTCCGCGATGAGCTGAACAGCAAAGAGAACAAAGAGCGCTTCTTTGCAGGTATCCCGACAATACCAAAAAAAGAAAAAGAAAAGATGAAAATCTATTCTCTTTTCCTTCAGCATATAATTTCCTCTCTTAAGCAAGGCGGCAAAGCTGCAGTGGTAGTACCCACCGGATTTATAACCGCTAAAACAGGGATTGATAACAAAATCCTTGGGCATATAGTTAAGAATAAGCTTGTTTCTGGCGTGGTTTCTATGCCATCGAATATTTTTGCCACCACAGGTACCAACGTCTCCATTCTGTTTATGGATGACAGCAACAAAGACAAGGTGGTACTGATTGACGCTTCCAACCTCGGCGAAAAAATTAAAGACGGTAAGAACCAGAAAACCGTACTTAGCGCGGATGAAGAACAACGCATTATCGATACCTTTAATGCCAAAAAGGCGGTAGAAGATTTTTCCGTTGTGGTCAGCTATGAGGAGATCGAAAGCAAAAATTACTCGCTAAGTGCAGGCCAGTATTTTGATGTGAAAATTGAATACGTGGATATTACCCCGGAGCAGTTTTCTGAAAAAATACAGGTATTTACCAGCAACCTAGATAGTCTATTCAGCCAGTCTCGCGAGTTGGAAGCTGAGATTAAAAAGCAGTTGGCAGGGTTGAAGCATGAGTAAATGGCCTGTTTCTAGCCTAAAAGGTAAGATCAATATTAAACATGGGTTTCCGTTTAAGAGTGAGTTCTTCTCAGATGAGGAGACAGACTTCATTGTACTAACACCCGGAAACTTTTATGAAGAGGGTGGTTTTAAGAGGCAGGCAGGAAAAGAGAAATTTTATACTGGAGATATTCAGGAAGAGTATCTACATAAGGCTGGCGACCTAATTGTCGCAATGACCGAACAAGCAGCTGGGTTGTTGGGTAGTTGTGCCAGAGTTCCAGAATCAGGCATTTACTTACACAACCAGCGGTTAGGACTAATCACTACAGACTCGAAGCAGATACTGAGAGATTATGTATATCACCTATTCAAAACGAAGACCGTACGAGAGCAAATCCGCCTCACTTCATCTGGCTCAAAGGTTAAGCACACATCTCCTGAAAGGATATATGACGTAAGGGCCCCTCTCCCAACTGTTTCCGAACAACAGAATATCGTTGATTTGCTTGATTCGATCGAAACAAAAATCGAACTTAACAACCGCATCAACACCGAACTGGAAGCCATGGCCAAAACCCTGTACGACTACTGGTTTGTACAGTTCGACTTCCCCGACGACTCTTCACAAGGTCAAGGAAAACCCTACAAAACCTCCGGCGGCAAAATGGTCTACAACCCAACCCTAAAGCGTGAAATACCGGAGGGATGGATCGATTGCTTGCTTGGAGATCACGTAACCTTTAAACGCGGAATTTCGTATAAAAGCGGCGATATCCAAGATACAGGTGTACCATTTATAAATTTGAATTCATTCTCTTTATCCGGAGATTTCAAGCTTGAAGGCACGAAATACTACAATGGGAAATTCAAACCTGAAAGTAAGCTAAATCCAGGGGAGCTGGTAATTGCCATTACTGACGTTACCAGAAATGCGGATATTATCGGTAAGTCATTCGTTATCCCGGATATATTCGATGAAACGCCGTTAATGTCCTGCGATGTCGCGAGTGTATCTTCGAGAAAATTTTGCAATGCCTATTTAGAACAGCTTTTCAATTCAGAGAGTTATCACAAGTATATTAAATACTATGCTTCTGGAACTCTGGTTCTACATTTGGATTTGAATGGTGTGAAGTGGTTTAAAACTTACCTGCCACCGCAAAAGTTGCTGGAAGAATATAGCCAGCATTGCGCCTCATTGTTCAAACAGCGCGATATAGTCCTTAAAGAAAACGTATATCTCGAATCACTGCGCGATTGGCTTCTCCCAATGCTAATGAACGGCCAAGTAACGGTGGGCGCTGAAAACTGATGATTAACTTAAAAGATAAAAAGCAGGTCGGTTCTATCAATCGATCCAAAGCCACCCAACAAGGAGGCAATAATGAAGTTTAATTTCGAAAATTTAGGCGGAATTGACCAGGGTTCGATTGCACTGGGTGATTTGACCATTATTTGCGGCCCTAACAATGTTGGCAAAACGTACATTAGCTACGCCATCTACGGACTTTTACGCCATTTCAAGCAGTGGATTGATTTGTCGGTGTCGCGTGAGCGTTTAACGCAACTGCGCGACGAAGGCACCTTGTTGATTGAATTGACCGACTATCAAGCGAAATTAGCGAGCTACCTTAAAAGCGCCTCTTCAGAATTTTCTGAAAACTTGCCGCACTATTTTAATGTGCCGGAAGATTTTTTTAACGGCGCGAAAGCCGAGTTTAGCCACGGCCAGCTAGTGTTTGATTTTACCAATGAATTTAAACAGTCGGTGAATTTTGGGCAGTCAGAGCAGTTAAGTTTTTATAAGGCCGAAAATGAAACCGTGTTATCAATTACTTTCCAAACAAAAAGTGGTGGCCGTGTACCGAATCAGATTTTGGATGATGTAATCAGCGATCATATTGCTGATTGTTTGTTTGCTGATTTGTTGCCACGCCCTTTTGTGGTGACATCAGAACGCACTGGTATTGCCTTGTTCTACAAAGAGCTAGATACCAGTAAAAACGCTATCATCGAGCATATTACCAGCGGCGATAAATTAAATCCTATTGATCTTTTAAACAGCATGCGCGCGCGTTATGCTCGTCCGATCCATGACAACATTACCGTAGTACGCGAATACGAAAACTACAGTAAACAAAAAAGTTATATTCGCGTAGAAGATGAATGCAAGCCAATCCGTGATTCACTGCAAGAGTTATTGGGTGGTTCATTTAAAGTTTTAAATAAACAACTAGTGTACATGCCCAAAAAAGAGCGTGGTCGCGATAAAGTTGTTATCCCGTTTTATGTAGCATCCTCTTCGATTAAATCGCTGTTTTTGATTGACCTCTACATCAACTCGCTGGCCGAGAAAAACGGCATGTTAATCATCGACGAGCCAGAGCTGAACCTGCACCCAGATAACCAGCGTAAAATGGCGGGTTTGCTAGCGCGTTTAGTCAATTCTGGCGTAAAGGTGCTGGTGACAACTCATAGCGATTATTTAATTCGCGAACTCAACAACCGCGTGATGCTTAACCTTGATGTCGAAAACAAAGGGCAGATTATGAAATCAGCCAAAATGACCGATTTAGATCTGTTGCAACCTGAACAAATCAAAGCCTACAGCCTAAAAGATGATCACCAGATACATGCCGTAGAAGTAGACAAGTACGGCATCAATATGGAAGTATTTGACAACTTAATCGCCGATGCCAACGAGCTGGCCGATAAAATTTACTACGGTATCAAGGAGTGATCCATGCTGGCAGCGATGAAGGAAATCATCAACCCTGATGTGGTTATCCATTACGATACCGCCAATAAACAGTTAAAACTGAAAGAAGATGGTGCTGACAGTAAGGTGGCGACGCTGTATATCGAGCATATACCCGACAATGCCCTCGCCTTTACTTTGGATTATCAGCCCAGAAAAGATAAACAGAAATATAAACAGCTTTCACTCTATGTAAACTCGACTAACGATGTAGGCGTGAATAAAGGCTGTGACCTGATTATTTTATGGCAAGATACCGAACAAAAGCGGGCTTTAGTATTCGATCTTAAATCCGATAGGCTCAAGCCTAAGGATAATCAGAAGCAACTGGATAACTCGGAGTTGTTCTTAAAATACCTACTGAGCATGGCAGAAGTCCATTACGAAATAGATGCCAACGGTATTGAAATTGATAAAGCCATCGTGACCACAAATGTCAGAAACGTACGCAAAAGAACCACATATCAGCCGAACGCCGGGGCTCCGTTGGTCGGTAATTACAAAGTTGTAAGTGTGTTGGCTAACTCCTCAAGAACAGCCAGTATTTCCTTTCGGCAATTGACCAGAGGCGCTGCAAATGGCTAAAGACCTAACCGCATCATCACATGATCGCCAGAATATCCTCAACAACCGCTACGCCCTGCAGCAGGCCGAGCAGCACTTGGCCTTGGGCGGGGTTGAGTTTGAGGGAAAAACCGTATTCACAAAGGCCCAAGTGGTCACCTTATACGATGTCAGCGACAGTACCATTGAGAAGTACCTGGTCAGCCATGCTGAGGAACTTAAGTCGAACGGATATCAAGTCTTAAAAGGCAAAAAACTAAAGGATTTCAAAGGGTTAGCAGATGGTACCGTAATAGATTACGGTACCAAAACCAGTGTTCTGGGGGTGTTTAATTTTCGATCAGTCCTAAATATCGGCATGCTACTCACCGAGAGCGAACCCGCGCGCCTGCTGCGCTCTCGCCTACTGGACATTGTATTGGATGTCATGGCCGAAAGGGCCGGGGGCCATACCAAGTTTATTAATCAGCGCGATGAAAACTATCTGGTTTCCGCACTTCAAGAGGAAAACTACCGCCGCCAGTTCACTGATGCCTTGGATAACTATGTGGAAGGCAACCACTGGAAATACGCTCGCTTTACCAACCTGATCTATCAAAGCATTTTCCATGAAAACGCCACCGAATATAAAAAGGTGTTGAAGCTTGCCGCCAAGACCAATATTCGCGAAACCCTGTATTCCGAAGTGCTGAACCTGATTGCCAGTTACGAGTCAGGCATTGCCCATGAACTGGAACAGGCGAGTTCTGCTCAAGGCCGCAAGCTGACCCAAAAGGAGGCCGAGAGCCTGTTTGCCAGTTTCGAAAAGCATCCGTTGTTCAAACCGCTTATATTGGATGCACGAACCAAGATGGCCAGCCGTGATTTGTGCTTCCGTGATGCCCTGCATGAAAAGCTGGAAGCCTATGTACAATCGGTACCCGAAGCCGATTTTGAACGCTTTCTGGGTGAAAAGAGTCGCTCTTTGGAAGAGCAGCTCAGTGATCCAGAAACCCTGGCGGTGCTCAAGCGCCTGAAAGACCGCTAGCCAAAGGACGGCATCAATGAATAACTCTGATGGCCCGGAAATCCGATTTTTCTATTTCAACGCGGCACACGCGGTCAGCGTGCACGACTGGATCATCGACCATTCAGGCGGATTGGCCGGAACCAAAGACATTGGCCAACTTGAGAGCCCCCTCGAACATATCCAGAATGACTGGTACTACCCTGAGATGGAAGACAAGCTGACGCATTTGGTTTTCTCTATTAACAAAAATCATGCGTTTAATGATGGCAATAAACGTTCATCACTGGTCTTAGGCGCCTACTTCCTTGAGCTGAACGGCTTCGATTATGTGGTAAAGCGCTTTGTTAAAGAGATGGAAAATATCGTCGTTTGGGTCGCCGATAATGTGATCGACAAAGATTTACTTCATCAGATAATCAGCTCGGTCATATACGAAGACGAATATTCAGAAACCATAAAGCTGGCTATCGTAGAGGCCGTTGAGGCAGCCAAGCAATTAAATCAGGGATAGGTATTATGATCTACCGTGCATCGTTCAATGGCTGGGACAACCTTACAATAGAAGACCTTCTTGTTGCATACCGAAAAGCAAAAGCGGACTGTTTCTTCGAAAACACCTTCCCCATTGCCATCAAATTTGCGGAGTACGAACAAGATCTGTTAGCCAACCGAAACGGTCTGCCAGGCCAATTGAAGAGCAACTCAGGCTTTGAAGCCGATAAGGATCTGCTTGGAGATTTTCGATTACTACCACGGAAGCTATCTACTGATAGAAAGCCAAGCTTCTAGTCAGCACGAGGCAAAGATCAATAAGCTGTTGGTGCCTCCGCTGAATAACCAAGCAAGGATCTAGAAAGAAGATGCACATCTACCGCATAGAGCCGATGTCTGACAAGTTCGGTATGCTGGAACTCAGTTCTAAAGCACTCATTGAAGCCTACGGCGACCTCGGATATGAGGATATACGCGAAGCGGAGACTAGTTTGGCTGATTCCTGGCCCGAGTGTGGCGCCGCGCTCTATGACTATCACTCAACTAACGTTAGCGAGTTACACGCAATACCGGATATCTATACCTGGAACGGCTGCTTTCTGGTATTGAGCGAGCAGGCCAAATGCGACCTTGAAGATATTCTGGCTCCGCTAGGAGAGTTTTTACCCTTCACATTAGATAGCCAGCCTTACCACCTTCTTTCTCTTCACAACGTTGTAACTCCAACGCCCGACCTGACTGAAGAGCTGATTGAAAGTGGAGTACCTACAGGTATCAAGTCTCTCGCTTTCGACTTGCCAGATATTGGCGCACCAGCGGCCTTTAAGACCGCTTTCGATTACTTCAATCATGTTTACTGCACAGAGCAATTGAAAAAACGCGTGATGTCTAGCGACCTTGATGTGGGAGTGACGTTTGTTTCTGAGTTAGCTTACCGTCGACCGTGAACCAGGCTTAAGCTCCGAAGTTCATCCAACATTCTCCACTGCACCTCTACTTTCAACTCTTTGGCATCTGAAAGTCTGCCACTTACAAAACGGCGCTTGCCATAGCCATTCCCAGTTATGTTATATTATAACCATTGAGATTTCCGATGGCGCAGTTGATATCTGTGACCATGACACTTACCAATGAAGGATTTATGACCATGGCTTCGTTTTTTGAAAGTGAGCTGAGCAAATCACTATTAGTGCTGGCAATGGCAGGCACCCTGGCAGCTTGTGGTGGTTCAGATAATAACTCTGACAACGATGCAGACGATCACAATGATGAAGAGCATCATGACGATGAGCATGCTCATACAGGCGGTCGTCTGATTTATTCTGTGTCGGATGACTCTGGTCTGAATATGTACGACCAGACTGCAGAAGAAGCCGATGCCTTTTCTACCGATGTCGTAACTACATCTGCAACAGGCGCAACGTTGGTTCTGGCCAAAAATGGCCTGACCGCTGCCATGCTGGACAATGGCGCAGTTTCTATCGTTGACGCTGGTCTTGAGCACCTTGCTGAGGAAGATGGCCACACACATGACGTTTCATCAGAGCCAACCACTCTGACGTCAGGCATCACCAAGGTCGTTGCAACTCACGAATATTTCTCAGCGTTTGACGGCATGGGAAGCACCTTGATCGATGCCGAAGATGGCACGGTCGTTACCGCACCAACGTCTGACGCATACCCTACTCTGGCCCTCACTGGCGGCCACTTCCTGACCTTTATGGACGGCATCGACGGCGCTACTGACCTGGAAGTCGTAGAAGCGAACGGTGACTCTCTGGTAACTCCCGTTACTCTCAACTGCGCATCAGGCGGTATCACAGCCAGCGCTCAGACTGAGCATCTGACTCAGGTGCTTTGTGGTAACGGTACCCTGCTGACTCTGATCGCAGAAGACGGTGAAACAGAGACGGCTTTCTACCCTGACTCTGATGCAGAATCTGGTTTCGACAACCTGACTGCAACCTTCTCTGAGAATGATGTGATTGCTGCGTGGAACTCAGAAACCGGTGCGTTGACGCTGACCAAGGCTCACGGCGATCACCCGCACAGCACAGATATGTCTGAGAACATCAGCTCTGATGCCATTCTGGCAGTCGCTGCACCGAGTGACGAAGACACCGAAGTCGTCGGTATTCTTGGTACCGACGGTGTATTCACTGCCCTCTTTTATGCCGCTGAAGATCACAGCGTAGCCTTCGTATCGAAAGATACCTTCGTTATCGACAGCGAAGTGACTTGGGCTGCTGGCGACGCGCTGCTCGCCGGCTCTACCGCCTTCCTTGCTGCCAACACAGGCAACAATGCTCTGTACTACATGGATGCTCACGATGGCAGTGACTATCACGTTCATGGCAGTGCTATCAGTAATGAAGACCTGGGTAATATCGCCAGCGCTGTATTCGCCCACCCACAAGAAGCTCATGAGCACGACCATGATGAGGAAGACGGTGAATCAGACCACGACCACTGATTCCTGACGTTACTCCTCGCATGGAAGCCCGGCCCTCAGGTGCCCGGGCTTTCTTTGTTTTCTGATATTATGCGCGTCTGATTTTTATAGGTTCCGGTATGAATTTTCGTCTTTCTGTTGTGACTCTGAGTCTGCTTGCAGCCACCTCCTATGCAGCCCCTGCCAATGAAAAAACGCTGGATACGATCGTGGTTACGGGCGGTGGTGACCGCTCCGTATATGATACGGCACAGCCTGTTTCTGTGTTAGATACCGACGATATTCATAAAAATGCTGGTGACAATTTAGGCACCCTGCTGGAGTCTCTGCCGGGCGTTGCCAACGCCTCTTTTGGCGCTGGAGTCGGACGTCCGGTGATCCGCGGCATGAGCGGCAGTCGCGTAAAAATCCTGCAGAACGGCACCGACACTTCGGATTTATCGGCCATGAGTTCAGACCACAGCCCCATGGCTGAGCCGAGCGCAGGTGAACAAATTGAAATTGTATATGGGCCATCGACGCTGCTATACGGTGGCGGTGCGATTGGTGGCGTGGTTAACGTGATTGATGGTCGCATCCACGAAATTATTGTTCCGGGCATTCGCGGTCAGGTTTCAGCGAAATACTCTTCTATCGATGAGGGCCAGCATCTCGAAGGTATGCTCGACCTCGGCAAAGGTAACTGGAATCTGCATCTCGATGGTTTTAGCCGGGATGCTTCTGACTACTCCAGCGGCGAGCAAGGCGATATTCCCACCGGCAATAATTCAGGCGAGATTGAAAACAGCGACACCTCAGGCAGTGGTGGTGCCATTGGTTTGAGCTGGGTCGATAGCCAATATGGTTTTATAGGCGGGTCTGTCAGTACTCTCGAATACGACTACGCAGTGCCAAACCTGGATGAAGAAAGCTTCCGGGTCACACCGGAGCAGGTCCGCTATGACCTTAAAGGTGCCTGGACACCCATGACAGGCATCATCGAAGAGTGGCGCACCGAAATTACCTTTAATGACTACGAGCATGCCGAAACTGGTCATCGTAATGACGATACTAGTGCACCCTTTGTAGATATCGGTTTATTTGATAAAGAAACCTGGGAGTTTGTTACCCGCATCAAGCATTCGGAAATTGCCGGCTGGCATGGTCATGCTGGAATTCAATACAACCAGCAGGATCTGGAACTTTGTCATGATCACGGCGGCTGCGAAGGTATTCCTTCATTTGACGAATCAGGTGGCGATGCAATCGGGTTTAACCTGGCGAATAGCGAGCGTGGTGGAGACCTCTACGGCCACGACACACCAATGCCAATCACCCGCACAGAGCAGGTAGGTATCTTCCTCGTTGAGCACCGTGATACTGGATTTGGCTCACTGGAGTTAGGGGCACGGATAGATCAGGTTACGATCTCTTCCGATCCTTCTTCGATTGATCCTGTATGGCGTCAGGCTGACAGTTATTACGATGACTACACCTTTACGCCAGTCACTTTGTCTGCGGCCAGCACCTGGTTACTGGATGATTATCAGCGTATCGGTTTGAGCCTCGCACGCGCGCAACGAGCACCGGAAGCGCCGGAATTATTCTGGAACGGTGATCACCACGCCACCTTTGCTTTCCAGCTCGACAACCCTGACCTCGACATTGAAACCGCGCATACCATCGACCTGAACTGGATCTGGAAGTCGGATAACAATGAAATCCGCCTGGCCACTTATTACTATCAGTTCGATGACTACATCTATAACGATCTGAAATCAGAGACTGATCCTTTTCACGGTAATGATGTGTACCGCCATGAACAGGAGGACGCCAGCTTCACAGGCGCAGAAGCCAGCTGGTCACATATAGTAACCATGAACTGGTCGTTTGATTTAAGTGCTGATGTCGTTAACGCAAAACTTGACGATGGCCGGCACCTTCCACGTACACCACCAGCGAGTTTTCTGGCCGGTCTTGAGTGGGGAAATCAGAGTTGGGAAGCACGCACTGAATTACGCGCCGTTGCTGAGCAATCAAACACCGCTGACAATGAAACCACGTCTGACGGATATCTGATGCTTAATGCGTCTGTGGGTTATCAGTTTCTGCTCAATAACTCTGAGCTGACGCTGAGACTCGATGGACGCAACCTGACCGACCAGTATGCGGTTAATCATGTATCGTATCTCAAGCGCGCAGCACCACTACCCGGGCGTGACATCCGCTTCGGCGTCCGCTGGGCATTCTGATACATTCGATTCTGACATCAGGTCACGGACGCCGTGCCCTGATGTACATCGCCAACGCTGGGAGTGCTCCGGTCAACAGAGCACTGCCTGCGACGATCAAAGACAATACCAGCGTATTCAGTGTGAAGATATCAGCGCTGATATTAATTCCGAAAGCACCCGCCAGATAGCCCTGCCCTAACGCAAACGCCAGCCAGACAAATAGCAAAGACGCACAAAGACCGGCTAAGGTTATCAGCAACACCTCTAGCTCACTCAGTAAAAAAAGATAGAGAGGAGAAGCGCCCGCCATCCTTAACAATTGAATCTCATGGCGACGTTCGCGCACCGAACTGAGTAACATGGCGCTCAACCCAAGTAATGCAGACATAAGAACCAACACACCAATAAAGCGCAGTGTCTGTTCGAGTATCCCCATCATCTGCCATAGCTCACTGAGCGCAACCCCCGGCAAGATAGCCATGACAGGTTCCGCCTTATAATTATTGACCGTTCGCTGGAGGGAAAAAACTCCGATTCGCGACTTAAGGGCAACCATAAAAGCCGTAATACTCTCTGGATCACCACCGTACTGAGCGCTGTTATGAATGGCTTTCAGCCCCTGCAGGCTGACGTGCACGGTCTGATCAACGGGAGTTCCCGTGGGTTCCAGAATACCAACCACAGTAAAGGGAGAGCCTTTATGCAGGTTAAAGTCAGCCGAAGAAATTCCGTGAGAAAGCAGTATTTCCGCCCCTTGCGAATACCCCAGAGAACGAGCTACCGCAGAGCCAAGAACAACCTCAAACGCATCCGAAAACTCGCGACCCTGTGCAAAAACCAGAGGATGCTTTGCGCCGTAGCTGAAGTAGCGAAAATAATCCTGATTAGTCCCAAGTACCCGGTAGCCTCTGTGTGAATCGCCTAACGAAAGTGGAATCGCCCACTTCACTTCGTCAGAACCAGAGATATTTTTATACGTCGACCAGGAAATATTATTGGTGGGTGCTCCCACCCGAAATACCGAATAAAGAAGAAGATTCAAACTGCCGGTCCGCGCACCAATGATCAGATCAGTGCCCGATACTGTGCTGGCAAAGCTTTCTTTAGTCTGAACACGGATATGCTCGACGCTGAGTAAGAGACTGATACTGACAATTAAAGCCATGAGTGTCATGAATACTGAAACCTTTCGGTCGACCAGGCTCTTGTAGGCAATTTTCAGAAACATGATTACGCCCCCGCCTTATTTATATCGCCTAAAACATCGATACGGTCAAAATCGCTGGCGAGTGTAGGGTCATGGCTGACAAAAATAAGGGTGCTTTGATACGCATCACAAAGATCCATCAGGATCTCCATGAATGCCTTGCGGTTCTTCTGATCCAGTGCAGAAGTAGGCTCATCCGCCAGAATCAGACGTGGTGAATTAAACAGTGCCCGAGCAATTGCGACACGTTGTTGCTGACCAATACTCAGACTCTGACCGGGTAACCGCCAGACCGACTCGGGCAACTGAAGTTGCTCAAGTAGCTCCTGTGCTCGGGCGAATCCGTTACCCGTAACCTTATTGCTGAACTCTTGTGCTAAAAGAATGTTGTCGATCGCATTGAGATACGGAATGAGGTTGAACTGCTGAAAGATGTAACCAATATTGCCAGCTCTGAAGCGATCGCGCTGACGCTGATTTAATCGCTCTAAGCGCTCACCTAATAAAGCAATTTGGCCCGACGTCGGCGGCAGTATCCCCGCAATCAGATTGAGTAGGGTTGATTTTCCGGAACCCGACTCCCCCTCCAGGAAGACCTTTTCACCGGAAGCAACTTCCCATCGCGGAATATTCAGTAAGGTGTCATCTTCATGATGAGAAAATATAAGATCTTGCAGAATAACCGACATGGAACGATCCTGTAGACAGCAACTCAGAGGTGGATGCGAGCAGCAATATTGCTATAACATAACACAAGTATATTTAAGCTCAATGTCAGTTCTGCTGCTTTACAGTCACGGTAAATTTTATTCAGGCTTTAACGATGAACCCAATATTCAGACTGCTCGCGCTGAGCATCTTCAGCATTTTGCTCACCGCTTGCGCGGAGAGCTCCGCGCCCGGTAATACAGGTACTACGACAAATAGCAGCGCTAATGCGGCAACTGAGCAGACAGAAGCTACGCAAGCCGGAATGAATCAGGCGCAAGCCGTGCGGGCACCCGAGCCTCTTCCCGTACTTCCGAAAGATTCTTTTACCTCCGTTGACTGGACCGATCTTATTCCTGAAATGGACCTGATAGCCCTGAAAAATCCACCTGAAGCCTTGATGAATATCGAAGACGGGTCAGAAGAAGACGTCATAGGCGGCAAACTAAACAACACGCCAGACAGCGACGTATATGGAGACAGCTCAGATCTTGCCAACTCTGCATTTCAACGGGCTTTAGTTTCTACCAATACAGTGAGTGAAATGCAGGGGAAGCACATTAAACTGCCGGGCTTTATCGTCCCTCTGGACTTCGATGATAACCAGACCATCACTGAATTCTTTCTGGTTCCTTACTTTGGTGCTTGCCTGCACTTGCCACCACCACCGCCTAACCAGATCATTTATGTGTCTCACCCGGATGGGATTCAGGTCGATGCGTTATACGATCCGTTCTGGTTATACGGTACGCTGGATACCGGCATTATTGAAAACACAACGGCAAAATCGGCCTACCGTATGAGGCTCCACCATATCGAACCTTACTACGAATAGGCCGGGCTGTTATCTGAATGTGATGACGTGATCTTGCGCCGTTAACTCTTTGATTCCCTGGCTGCTCTCGGTCAGCCAGACCGCTTTCAGTACCTTCAGGTCAGGAAACTCTGTCGACAATTCGACCGCCATGGATTCTGGCAAGTTTCCGTCGGCACACTCAAAGGTGTACTCGGCGATGACATCCGATGCTTCGCCGTCAGAAGCCGGAACTTCAACCCCAGACCCCGGACGCACCTGACAGTCAGCACCACTGAAGCGAAACATTGCCGCCGCATCGTTCAGTTTACTGCGCGCCGATTCAGCTATCTCACGCTCCTCTTCGGTTTCAGCGACGTGTTCGAAACCAATAATATCGGCTGCCGGAGTTTGCAGATAAATAGTCACAACCTCGTTTTCAATCGCTATATTCAGGTGTCCGACACCGTGAATGTGTGCGCCGTGATGCTCACCGCCATGGTGGTCATGAGCGTGATTGTGGTCGGTATCGGGCTGATGACCATTGTCATCATGAGAGCTGTGATCATGCTCATCGTGGTGATCATGAAGCTCAGCAACAGCCACACCAGCTCCCGTACATACTGCGAGCAATACAGATAGTCGGGTCGCGTAGTTTAAAGTTCGTTTCAGTCTCATACGTTCTCCGTCTCGGGCTCGGTCAATGTCTCTGCGCTTTGATCATTATCGTCGCTTCGCTCCCACGATGGAAATGGGTCCGGCAAAGTCAACCAGAATGACTTACCGGCAAGTAGCTCTTCATCGCTCAACAAGCAGCGATCTAACGCGTCGGTAAAGGCTTGCTGATTCAGGTTCTGGCCAATAAATACCAGCTCCTGACGCATATCGCCAAACGGCTCAACCCATTGCGCTTTAATCGCCTCTAAGTAATCTGGGTCCGTCGGCCAGCGCTCTTCAGGAACCGCCTTCCAGAACATGCCTGCAAAACCATAACGCGCGATGCCTCCGGCCTGACTCCATTGTCCGGCAAACTCAGGACGGGTAGCCAGCCAGAAATACCCTTTTGAGCGAATTAATTTACCGTAATCTTTAGTATTGTGCAGAAAATCGTAGAACTTCTCTGGGTGAAACGGACGTCGGGCGGTGTAGGTAAAACTGCCAATGCCGTACTCTTCGGTTTCCGGAATATGCTCGCCACGCATTTCTTTCAGCCAGCCCGGCGCCTGTTGTGCCCGGTCGAAGTCAAACAGCCCGGTGCCCAGCACTTTACCCAGATCAACGCGCCCTTCACTGATCGGCAGAATGCGCGCCTCGGTGTTCAGCGTTTTAATAATCGCCGTCAGGCGCTGAATATCCTCAGGGGCTGCCAGATCAGTTTTGCTGATCAGAATCACATCGGCAAATTCGACCTGATCAACAAGCAGGTCACTGACACTGCGTTCGTCTTCTTCACCCAGCGATTCACTGGTTTCACTCAGTGCTTTTGCTTCGTCGTAGTCGCGTAAAAAGTTCACTGCATCAACCACAGTCACCATGGTATCCAGGGTCGCAACATCCGAGAGAGAAATGCCATCTTCATCGGCAAACGTGAATGTTTCAGCCACCGGCAGAGGCTCAGAAATACCGGTCGATTCAATCACCAGATAATCGAAGTTACCTTCTTTCGCCAGCTTGCTGACTTCAATTAACAGATCTTCACGCAGAGTGCAGCAGATACAGCCGTTACTCATCTCGACCAGCTTTTCCTCGCTGCGGTTAAGCGTAACTTCGTTACGCACAATGGCCGAATCAATGTTGATTTCACTCATGTCATTGACGATAACCGCCACCCGGCTCCCTTCGCGGTTATTGAGAATATGGCTGAGCACGGTGGTTTTTCCGGCCCCCAGAAATCCTGACAAGACGGTCACGGGCAGTTTAGCGGCAGTAGTCGGATGCATAGCGTCTCTCTGATGGGGTTTTCGCATCAATGTTATACTATAACATACCATTAACTCCCCAACGTATTCAATCATCCGTCCTTTCAAATACCCACACTCAAGCACCTGAACCCCAGCCAGCAACCTGCTACCATCGACCACCACATACAACTAAAACGTTACTCCCAACAGCGCTCATAACCGAAAGGAGCACGCTTATGAAACTCGAATCTCTTGCACTGCACGAAGGCTACGAACCAGAGCCAACCACCAAGTCGGCAGCCGTGCCGATTTACCAGACGACGTCTTATACCTTCGATAACACCCAACACGGTGCCGACCTGTTTGACCTGAAAGTGCCGGGCAATATCTACACCCGCATCATGAACCCGACCAACGATGTGCTGGAAAAACGCATCGCAGCCATGGAAGGCGGCATCGGTGCGTTGTGTGTTGCCTCAGGAATGGCTGCCATTACCTATGCCCTGCAATGCATCTGTGAAGCCGGTGACAATATCGTCAGCACCAGCCAGCTGTACGGCGGTACCTTCAATCTGTTCGCTCACACACTGCCGCGTCAAGGCATTGAAGCGCGCATGGTGTCGTATAACGATTTTGATGGTTTTGAGGCCGCGATTGATGAGCGCACCCGTGCGGTGTTCTGCGAATCCATCGGAAACCCGGCGGGTAACGTGGTGGATATTGAGAAACTCGCAGAAATCGCTCACCGTCATGGCGTACCTTTGATTGTCGATAACACCGTGGCGACGCCTTTCCTGTGTCGTCCGTTTGAACTCGGTGCCGACATCGTAGTGCATTCATTAACGAAGTACATTGGTGGCCACGGAACGACCGTCGGTGGTGCGATTGTGGATTCCGGCAAGTTCGACTGGGCCGCCAATAAAGAACGCTTCAAAGTGCTGAACGAACCAGACCCGTCGTATCACGGCGTGGTGTATACCGAAGCACTCGGCCCAGCGGCCTACATCGGACGCTGCCGCGTCGTGCCTCTGCGTAATACAGGGGCGGCGCTGTCGCCGACGAACGCTTTCCAGATCATGCAAGGCCTAGAAACCCTGGGCCTGCGTATGGAACGTCACTGTGAAAACGCAGAAAAACTGGCTACGTTTTTACAGAACCATCCGAAAGTAGACTGGGTAAACTACGCGGCGCTGCCTGACAGCAAATACCACACTGAATGTCAGAAAATTACCGGCGGTAAAGCCTCCGGTATTCTTAGCTTTGGTATTAAAGGCGGCATCGAACCATGCACCCGCTTTATCGATTCACTGGAGATGATTCTACGTCTGGTTAATATTGGTGATGCTAAGTCTCTGGCCTGCCATCCGGCATCAACCACACACCGTCAGCTGAATGACGAAGAACTGGCGTCTGCCGGCGTCAGCAAGGATCTGATCCGTATCTCGGTGGGTATTGAACACATCGACGATATTATTGCTGATGTGTCTCAGGCGTTGGATAAAGCCTGAAACCTGAAAGGTAGAAACGTAGAAAGATAAAAAATCAGGGAGTGGATGAGCCATTGTCATCCACTCCCTTTTCTATTTCTAGCGATAGTTTTTATTTCTAGCGATAGTGCTCTGAACGCATCGCTCTGAATTCTCCGGGCGTCATCCGTGTCCACTGTTTAAAGGCTCGATAAAAAACAGCCGTATCTTTAAACCCTAATAAAAATGCAATATCGTCGAGACTCAATTCATTGGCCAAGAGATACTCTTTCGCTTTAGTGAGACGCACATCGGCGAGTAATTCACGACAACTGGTCCCCTCATCGGCCAATCTGCGCTGTAATGTTCTTGGCGTAACGGCAAGAAGTTCAGCCAACAGTATTTTGGTCGGTTCTCCGTAACTCAATAAAAGCTCCAGGAGCAACCGGCAACGTTGTGTCCAGCTCTCTTCATTTACCTGCTGACGGTGAGCAACTTCAAGGGCCTGAATATCACGAAACGCCTGCGCACTCAGAGAGGGAGAAGCTTCAAAATCGCAGATTTCATTCGCACAGGTAAAGGTGACCTGGGTGAATGACTGATCAAACTCTGGGCAACAGCCGAGTACACACTGATAGTCCTCTGGAGCGATGGCATCAGGCGTTGTGAAACGTATGGATGAAGGTGTCAGTCCATAGCAGTCCAGTACTGCATCGCACAAGGATGATACGACGCCCTCTATCTGATGACGACTGACATAAACATCCGGATGAGGATGAAAGGTAAGCGTTAATTCGCCAGCGCTGCGCTCAACCCCCACACTGAACACGTCCGTTGTAATGGTCAGGTGGCGCTTTAGCATACAGCAGTAATCAAACAGGGTCAGATGACTCTGCTTAAAGAAGAACTCCAGACGCGGGTGCTGACGACTCGAAAACGGACCAAGTCGTAATCCCAGAGCATCCTCACCCAGCCAGTCTGAGATAAGATCGAGATTGCGGCCAACGGGTTCGGCCGAGACCCTACACTGCCCAGCAAACGATTCCATTAAGCCTTCTACCATACGCTGAACGGAAAAATACTCACTTTCTCTGTTTACACTTACCAGGAAATCTTCAAGCGCTCTCAGGTGCGACAAAACGGTATCTGCAGCAACGGTCGGTTCGACAGCAAAGACAGGTTTCTCAGAGCGAAGGGCAACCATAGGCATGCCCTTAACGGATTGAAAGCTCACTTCGGTTTCCATATTGAAATCCCCTTTTGTCTCTTATGAAGCCAACAACATCCGCATTGGCTTTATCCACTACGTTTTCTACAAAGCGTTACAAAATACGCCGCACTATCCCGCGTCGGAATCCAATTTGTCTCAATTCGTTATACGGGCCTTCTGTGGTTGAGCGCTAGGCTAAAAACCACAACTCATTCACCAACTAACAATAATCACAGGTGTCCCATGAACACATTATATTCCGACAAGCGGTGCGTTAAGCTGACCAACGCACTCAGGTCTGCTTTGCTATTTGTATTAGTTCTTACCAGTCAATACGCCAAAGCAACGACCACCACTGCTATTGCTATGGAAGGTTATATCTATGGTTTCCCCATCGTTCTGATGGATGAAACCCGCAAAGGTATGACAGGCCCTGAGCGCTCTTGTACGTTCGGTGCAGACATTAACACCTTCAAGCACGTCTTCGACTTGCCTGACACCGACTTTAAAGCCGTGGTTCGACCAAATGTCGACACGCTTTATTCTTCAGCCATGCTCGACCTGTCTGAGAGTCCTGTCATTCTTACCCTTCCGGAGGTTTCAGACAGATACGTACTGATGGCCCTTTTGGATGCATGGTCGAATAACTTTGCCGGAATTGATACATCCGGAGGCAACACACTCGCTGGCCAATATCTGATTACCGGCCCGGAGTGGCGTGGCCGGATTCCGAATGAAGTGACTCATATCCCTGCTCCGACCAATCTTGTGTGGATCATTGGTCGTACAGAACTGCTGGCAGACAACGACCTGGACGCCGTTAATCGGATACAGCGACAGTACCGCCTAAAAACATACCGTCCCTCCCGAAACAGACAAAACAACCAGGCGGTGAATTGTCTGGAGGACCATGAAAAAGAACCGCCGATTGATGTTGTTCTGAAAATGGATGGTGAAGAGTTCTTCACGCGCTTGTCTGACGTTATGAAAGAAAATCCACCGCCGGCAGACCAGAAAGGCATGGAATGGTTACTCGGCCAGATAAACACCGGGCGCTATGCAAAAGGTGGCGTCAGTGACTTACCCCGCCATAAAAAATGGGCGCTCGATGAGGGAGTCCGCCTGGGGCAAGGCAGTATCGACGGCGCGAAGAAACTGCTCGGTATCGGCGGCTGGGGGCCAAACCCTAAGCTGATCCCACTGGGTGATTACGGTAAACGCTACTTTATTCGAGCCGTGGTTGCTCAGGTAGGTTTCGGAGCCAATCAGAATAAATACGCCGTCTACCAAAACGCTGAAAGAGACAGTCAGCTACAAAAAATGCATGGCAGTAACGACTATACATTCACCTTGAAGGCAGACGATATGCCAGATGTGGGCGCCTTCTGGTCAATCACGGTTTATGGTGATGATGGGTTTCTGAAGAATAATGCGCACGCTGCCGCGGTCGGAATCGAGCGCTATGCACTGAGCAGTAATACGCCTTTAGCAACCGATGAAAATGGTGATATCACTCTGTATATTTCTTCACAGCCACCACAGGGAGCACCGCTGAGTAACTGGTTACCGGCTCCTGATGAGTATTTTCAGTTAACTCTGCGTTTTTATGATCCAGACCAGGATATTCTGAATGCTGAGTGGCAAGCACCTGCTGTCGAAAAACAATAATCCAAACCAAGGCGTGGGCCGTATCAAATACAGATGCGGTCCCGTCCTTCATTCTTAGCTTGGTACAGTTTTTCGTCAGCTCGTTTCAACAGGGTGTAGTAAGAGTTTTCTTTATTCGGCATGGTCGCAGCAATTCCGATACTGATGGTTAGCCGTACGGTTTGTTGTTTCATCACAACAGGTTCGGATCGCATTGCAGTCCATATCTGTCGTGCCAGTATATGAGCTGCAGAGGCCTCAGTATCTGGCAGAAGAATGACGAATTCCTCTCCCCCGTAGCGGAATGCCATATCGGCTGGGCGGTTCAGCACGTCCTGAATACGCAAAGCAGTCTGACGTAATGCTTCATCACCAAATGTATGTCCTTGCGAATCATTCAGGTTTTTAAAGTAGTCGAGGTCGAGCATAATAAGAGACAACGACTTACCTTCTCTCGCGCCGCGTTCATATTCCCGCTCCAGAACTTCATCAAAATGACGTCGGTTATACAGGCCGGTCAGAGAGTCGGTTGTGCTTATTTTCTCAAGTCGCGCGTTCGCTTCGCGTAGTTCCTGGGTACGGGCTTTTACCTCTTGGTCGAGGCGCATGTTCTGCTCACGCTCTGTTTCAAGTAACAGCGCCTGGGCATGAGCCGTATCACGTTGAGCACGTTCTCTGAGTTCTTTATCCATCGCCATTCTTACAGACAAGGCAAAGGCGAAGAGCAGCACCTGCAGTAATTGCCCCAGAGCCAGAGCGTTATCGAGCAATAAACTATTATTAAAGACCCCTAATTTGCCGAGAATGTACGAAGCGCTACCCAAGGTGTACATGAGCCCGGCAACAAAGACTGCGAACGCTGGCGGGTACCCTCGCCGCATTCTGACAATGACTATGGTTGCACCGGTAATAAAAGTCATCATAGACAACAAAAGAGTTGGATAAATAACATCTGCGTAAGGGAGGTATAGGCTTAAACCAACCATTACCGCGGAGGTTATCGCCAGCGTCATTGCTGCGATATTGATCCAGCGATGGCTTTCACAGATCTTCACGACTTTGGCGATATAAAGCACACCAAAGAAATTTGACGCATTGATCAGTACACTGACCGCGATGTCATTCCAACCTGGCGATTCTGGCCAGAGAAACTGATAACTACGCCCCCACAATGTGGCCTGAATAAGAGCCATGGTCAGCGACAGTCCACCAAAATAAAGATAACTACGGTCACCCGACGATAGAAAAATAAGTATGTGATACAACCCCAGCATCACCATAGCGCCAAAGAAAAGCCCCTGAATCCAGGCGCTACTTTCCATAGTCTGCCGTAGCACGACATCTTCTGAAATAGTCATTGGGACTTCCAGAGACGATCCTGACTGTACTCTCAGGTATACAGATATGGGGGACTCAGATGCTGGTAGAGGTACGGTAAATTCAGGGCGAAGCAGTACGCGCTCAATAAAATTCAGCCTGTCTCCTAACGGATAAGCGCTAAGCAGATTCTGATGTTCATCAAGGATAAAAATCTGTACATCATCGAGCATTGGATAATTAACACTCAGCCAGACGATATCCCCCGGATTTCTGTACTTGAACGTTAGCCAGACGGCTGCATCGGTATAACCGAATTGCGGTGGATACTCCCGCACTTTCTCGAACGAACGTTTAAGAACATCATCAAGGGAGGTATCGCCGGACGGATCAAGAAAATAAGACACATCAGGCACGATCTGGCCAAACCCCGGTGGCAGCCTGTGTTCATACAGCACCGTTGACGCTATTGCTGTGGTGCTGAGGAGTAGAGTGCTAAAGAACAGCGCACTGACAAATAAAGCACCAAGTAATGAAGTACCGAAAGGTAACACTGCAACGAGTGCCTGCACTTTGCGCATCGGCTGCTCCTAAATATTCAGGAGTTCAGTGTATGTAAAATATTCCTTATATCCTGTGAGATTTGGTTAATTTTATAAGGCATTCCACAACGATATGTCTGTTTTTAGTTGTTATGTGATCTTACGCACAGAGTCATAACTGACCACATTCACAAGGTTGTTGTCAGCCATGACTCATCGGTCTGCGGTGTTTCAATACAGGTGGCGTTTATGTACCAGGTAATAGACCGCTGGCACCACCAATAGGGTCAGTACCAATGCGCTGATCATTCCGCCCACCATAGGCGCGGCAATACGACTCATGATCTCAGAACCGGTGCCTGTTCCCACCAGCACGGGCAGCAAGCCGACAATAATGGCCGCTGCAGTCATCGCTTTCGGGCGAACCCTGAGCGCTCCCCCCTCCATGACTGCCTGGCGGAGGTCTTCAAGCGACAGCTTTCTGCCCTCCTGTTCAGCCAGCTGTCTTTTCTGCTCCAGACACTGATTCAGAAACACCAACATAATCACCGACAGCTCAGTCGCAACACCGGCCAATGCAATGAAACCGACACCTGCAGCAACCGAGATGTGGTACCCAAGGATATACATCAACCATACCGAGCCGACTAATGCTAATGGCAGACTGGCGATAATAATGGCGACGTCTGAAAAACGACGGAAATTCATTGCCAACAGCAGAACAATCAGAGCCAGCGTCAACGGCACGATATACGTCAGCTTCTTTTTCGCCCGCTGCATGTACTCATATTGCCCGGCCCAGGTGAGCGAGTACCCCGGCGGTAACTCCAGCTGCGAATTAAGGCGATCTCTGGCCTGCTCTATGTAGGTTGCAAAGTCGACATCATCGACGTCAATGTATGTCCAGCCACTGGGGCGACCATTTTCGCTTTTGATTGCAGGAGGGCCGCTTTCAACCCGAACCTCAGCAATGTCTCCGAGACGGATATGTACACCGGATTCAGTGACAACCGGTAATGCCTCCAACGCTTCTGGGGAATCCCGGTAGGATTGCGGATAACGCACATTCACCGGATAACGCTCCAGCCCTTCGACAGTCGTCGCCAACGTCTGGCCGCCGACAGAAGACGCGATAATGTCATGTACATCTGCCATATTCAGACCGTAACGGGCTGCGGCCCAACGATCCGGCTCAATCGTAATATACCGACCAGCGGAGACCCGTTCTGAATAAACCGAGCGTGTGCCTTTCAGGTCGCCGAGTAATTCTTCGAGCGCTCTGCCAAGCGACTCAATCTGGTCAAGATCAGGGCCGGAGATCTTAATCCCCAGAGGCGTTTTAATGCCCGTGGATAGCATATCGATCCGGGTTTTGATGGGCATCACCCAGGCATTGGTCAGGCCAGGAAACTTCACCAGCGCATCCAGCTCTGCCTTGAGCTTGTCGGTCGTCATGCCGTCGCGCCATTCGCTTTTCGGGTGCAGCTGGATGAAGGTTTCAATCATGGTCAGTGGCGCTGGGTCAGTGGCGGTATCAGCACGACCGACTTTACCGAAAACGCTCTTTACCTCTGGAACGGTGGCAATCAGCTTATCCGTCTGCTGTAACAGCTCCCGTGCTTTACCCACCGACAATCCGGCATACGTCGTCGGCATATACATGAGGTCACCTTCATCAAGCTCCGGCATAAACTCACTGCCCAGCTTCTGTGCTGGCCATAACGTCAACAACACAAGAATCAGTGCCGCAACAATAACCGCCACCGGATAACGCAAAACTCCTTTTAACAGCGGCTGATACAGGCCAACGAGAACTCGGTTTACCGGATTACTGGATTCACTGCGGATATTTCCTCGTACGAAATAGCCCATTAATACCGGCACCAATGTAATCGCAAGCGCCGCACTGGCCGCCATCGCGTACGTTTTGGTGAAGGCTAAGGGCGCAAACATCCGTCCTTCCTGAGCTTCAAGGGTAAAGACCGGAATAAAGCTGATGGTAATAATTAACAGGCTGAAAAACAGCGCCGGGCCGACCTCAGACGCTGAGCGGATAACAATCTGCCAGCGATTATCATTTGTGACTTTGGTGCGCTCCATATGCTTATGCATATTTTCAATCATAACGATCGCACCATCGATCATGGCGCCGATAGCAATGGCGATACCGCCGAGCGACATGATATTTGCGTTAAGCCCCTGTAATTTCATCACCAGAAACGCTGTCAGAATACCGACTGGCAAGCTGATCAGTGCGACAAAACCCGAACGGATATGAAACAGGAATAGCAGACACACCAGAATCACCACGATGAATTCTTCGGCCAGTTTTTCCCAAAGATTATCGACGGCACGATCAATTAACGCGGAGCGATCATACACAGGAATGATTTCAACGCCATCAGGTAAACCTGGCGTTAATTCTTCGAGCCGTGCTTTCACTGAATTAATAGTATTCGCAGCGTTTTCACCGTAGCGCATCACCACAATCCCGCCGACGACTTCACCCTTACCATTGAGTTCGGCAATACCACGACGCATCTGCGGGCCCACCTCAACACGCGCAACGTCTTTAAGGAGCAGTGGTGTACCAAACTCTGACAGACCCAGAGGAATCTGCTCAATATCTTCGCGACTTTCAAGATATCCCGTGGCGCGAATCATGTACTCGGCCTCGGCCATTTCGATTACTGAGGCACCGCTTTCCTGATTCGCTCGTTTTACCGCATTGCGGATATGCGCCAGAGGGAGATCAAATGCACGTAAGGCTTCAGGGTCAACGACGATCTGATACTGACGCACCATACCGCCAAGGCTCGCTACTTCTGAAACGCCTTCAACCGACTGCAACTCATATTTCAGAAACCAGTCCTGCAGCGTGCGCAACTCGCTGAGGTCGAGATTGCCTGTCGGGTCTGTCAGAGCATAGATATAGACCCAACCGACACCGGTGGCGTCCGGGCCAAGCTGTGGCGTTGCCTGCTCAGGTAACTGAGGCGCTATCTGTGACAGGTATTCCAGCACCCGCGAGCGCGCCCAGTACATATCGGTATCGTCATCAAAAATAACGTAGACGTAAGAGTCGCCGAAGAAAGAATAACCACGCACGGTCGTTGCCCCCGGCACCGACATCATGGCAGTACTCAATGGATAGGTGACCTGATTTTCAACGACTTCAGGAGACTGGCCGGGATAACTGGTTTTAATAATGACCTGAACATCGGATAAATCCGGAATGGCATCAACGGGGGTATTTTTTACTGACCAAAGGCCCGCTCCCGCCAGCATGATGGTGACCAGCAACACCATCAGACGATTATTCACCGACCAACGAATGATCGCTTCAATCATGATCGTGACCCTCACTCATATCCGCTGACATATCCATATCCGCCGACATATCCATACCCGCCGACTCATTCGTGCCCGTCGCATTGCCCATATCACCAGTCATCGGTGGATGGACGCTTATCACAGTGAATTCACCCTGATCGACTTTAAATACAAAGTGAATACGGTCACCTTCATTCAGGTCGGACAAATCAAGCTCGTCAGATAAACGGAAATCCATAGTGGCGGCCGGACGGTTCCACTTCTCAATCGGCCCACGACTGATATTGGCAACCCTGGCTGTTTTATCTAGACGGTTAACCACACCATCTGCCATTGCCTTGGGTGCTTCAGAATCCCGCTCTGCCATATTCATGTCGTGTTCAAAACGGCTTAAATCGGCTTTTTTCGCAGACTCAGAATCAATCATAAATTGTGCGGAAATAACAACCTCATCACCCGCTTCCAGACCCCGGTATATTTCTACTGAATCAGCATCTGAGCGACCGCTTTCTACCGGTACTGAGCGGTATTTACCGCTGCCCGTTTTTAAAACCACTCGCGTGCTGTTATCGATGCGGATAAGCGCATCACGGGGGATCAGCAGGGCTTCTTTCCCCTCGGGAGTTATGACCACACGGGTGTACATCCCCGGCATCAAGGATTCCGCCGGGCTGGTCAGGCGAATACGTACCTGTGCCGTACGTGTTTTCGTATTCAGGGCCGGATAGAGATAGTCAACTACGCCAGTCCACGACTTTCCCGGTGACGCCTCACTGCGTATCTCAGCAGTTTCGCCACCTTTGATAAAACTCAGATCGTCAGTAAATACATCGCTCGTTATCCAGACCTGTGATGCCTGCGCCAGTGTCAGTACTTCTGTACCCGGAGCGACGTACATCCCCTGTCGTACATTTAACTGATCAACAACGCCCGACTGCGGTGCCCGCATTGTCAGTGTCTGACTGACACGGCGTTTTTTTTCAATTTCGCGAATACTGTCTTCAGGCACCTGCAATGCCTGTAATCTTAAGCGTGATGCCGAAGCGAGTTGCTCATTACCACGACGTAAGGCAAGTAAATACTCTTCCTGTGCATTGACCAAGGTGGGTGAATAAATATCGTACAGTGGCGCGCCTTTTTCGACCGGATCACCTTCTGAGCGGACATGCAGTTTCTCAATCCAGCCTTCGGTGCGAGGATGAATATGCAAGACATAATCATCGTTATATTCAACATAGCCCGCCGAACGAACGACAGGATTGAGAATCCCGCGCCTGACTTCGGCGGTGCGCACCCCAAAACTATGCTCGAGTGCAGGGGCAACAAGAACGGTGCCGGCAGCGTCTTCCTGAGAGTTCTCCTCATAGACAGGCACCAGATCCATTCCCATGGGCGACTTGCCCGGCCCATCGCGACGATAGTCCGGGTCCATCGGAGCAACCCAGTAAAGCGGCTCGTTATTTTTCTGAGCATTACCACTGTTTTCAGAACTGCCATCAGAAAACTGACCAGCACTCCAGTAAACGAAAAGACCGACGGCAACCCCTGCAGCAAATATCACTGAATTATTTTTCATTTTTTAATTCCCCTGAAGATGAAGAGCCTGACGTTGGCGATTCGGTTGATGACAAAGCCGTCGCAGATAAATAGCGAATATCCGCCAGTGTGCGATGCAGGCTGGTTTCTATTTTTAGTCGCGCAAGGCGTGTATTCAGTACAGACGTACGGACTTTCACCACAGAGGGGAAATCACCACGATCAGAGTGATACGCAGACAACGCAGCGGATGCCTGCTCCTGCACCTGAGGCAATAACTGCTGCTGATAGAAGGTTTTGCGTTCATACAGATAGGCATATTCAGTCATCGCCGCCGAAAGCTCACTGCGCATCCGGCGCAATAGCAGTGTCTTATCCGTACGCAGAGCTTCCGTATCGGCTACTGCAGCACTGACTTCCCGATCCTGACGGTTGCCAGTAAATAACGGCAGATCAAATGTCACTCCGACCGACATCAGATCCGCACGGTTATTGCCCATCAGATCATCATCGCGGTACCCGTATTTTGCTGTCAGCCCCCAGGCCGGGCGATAAGACTGACGCGCCAACGCCTCGCCGGTTTCACTCGACTGGATACGACGTTCAAATGCCAGTACCTGTGGATGCTGGATGACGGTTTCTGCGGTGGGGAGCTGATCTGGTGTCGGCCCTTTGGATAACCCGACAAATTGCCCTGACTCAAAAACCTCCCCGGACTCACTCAGCCACTCGCCCAGTTGTTGACGGGTAACCGCTAATGCTTGCCTGAGTTCGGCAAGACGATCTTCAAGGCGAATCAGCTCGACGTTGGCCTCAACCACATCCTGCTGGCGGGTGTTATTTAGTCCCGATGCATAACCTGCCCGGGCGGCATCGACCAACTGACGAAGCAGATCACGCTCCTGCTCCATCAGCTTGATGCTTTCCTGAGCCTCATAACCTTGCAACCAAAGACGAGTGACTGCCTGCTCGACTTTGAGGGAACGATCCTGTCGTAATAAGGGTTGCTGCGAAGATAGCTCACGGTTCTTCTGTGCACTCAGAGCACGACTGTCCCCGCGGGGGAACATCTGCGTCACCGCAACACTTAACTGCGTCATCGGCTCCTGCTGGATATCAAAGGTATCCACAGGGAAGTTTCCCGCAGTCAGTGTGACTGACGGGTCTGGCAATGAGCCACTTGATTCAGCCCGGTCAATCAGAGCCTGCTCGCGCCGCGCACTGCTGGTTTGCCACAGGTCCTGTTCAAGCGCCTGCTCGATAGCCTGATTGAGTGTCAGCTCAGCAGAAAACACCTGACCTGATAACGTCAGCGCGACAAGACCTAACCACCGCGCACTGGATAATTTTAACGACATAACAAAGCGTCTCTGGCTTTCGCCTCTAAAGAGAAAAACTTAAAAAATAGCTATAAATGAGGCGTGCAAACCCGTATTCCGGGCGCACTTATCCTGGGTCAGGCCAGAATGGGTGGGCGGTAGAGAGAATCCGCAACAGAAGGATGATCTTGAGCGACCATCGAAGAGATTGAGCTTGTAATATTGATGACAGGAATCGACACGCTGAGCCCCGTCAGCCCCATAATATGCACAGAGCATTCAGGCATATCACACGTGCCACTGTCGCAGCAGTTATGGCTGTTCGGTTCGGAAGCTTTACTGATGTCATTCCCATGATGCTCATGCATCGAATGGTCATGCGCCATCTACGTACTAACTATGTCGGATGAACCACCATGACCCAGGCTGCACAACGACCCGGCAGCCAACACCGGCTGAGCCAGAATAGCCAGCAACATAAGCAATACACCGGAAAATCGGAAACGTCGCGACATCAGCACTCTGAAGAAACCATATAAGACACTCATAGGTTAAATCTCCAGGCGCGCGGCGTCAATTTTCCCCACGTTACCCCACGCAACCCCACGCAAATTCCACGGAATCTGATTCAGATGAAGAGGCCAGTATGGTAACCTCCTGCCACATTGAATTCATACAGGGATGTATGCACTCGAAGAATACAGCGGACTCACGCTGTAAGACCTCTGACGTGCCTCCCTGACATGGGAGAGCCACCAATAATGTACATCCGCGCCATCAGCAGAGCCGCCCTGCTCTGTAGCACTATCCTGTCCTTCAACGCTTTCGCCGCTGCTGACCGGGTCGATTACGACCTTGATGACGACGGCCTGATCGAAATTAACGACCTTGCCGACCTGAATGAAATCCGTAATCACCTTGATGGCGCAGCTCTGTATGGAGACAGCACAGGCTGCCCGGAAGGTGGCTGTAATGGCTTTGAGCTAACGACGGATCTGGACTTCGATACCAACGGCGATGGCCAGATGAATGAACAGGACACTTACTGGAATGATGGCGAGGGCTGGGAGCCGATCGGCTCTTCTTTATCGAACACCTTCAGCGCGGATTTTAATGGAAACGGCCACCTGATACGGAACCTCTATATCGATAGAAGCGGCAATGCTGGACTATTTGGTTACATCGAAGGCACGTCCACCCGTCCCTCCACAATAACCAAATTAGCCATTACCGGTCTAATGACATCCATTACCGGTCGCTATGAGACCGGCGTACTCGCAGGTCGTATTAACTATGCTGAAGTTGATCGCATTTTTGTCTCCGGGACCATCAGCTCCCAATGGGACGCTGGCGGCCTTGCAGGCGATGTATCCAACAGCAATATAAATAACGTTTTCTCCAGCGCAGCTACCCTGACGGGTCGAACTCAGGGAGGGCTAGTCGGTCGTATTACTAACAGTGCTCTCTCTAACAATCTGTCGACGGGATACGTTGAAAACGGTTACGGCCTGTTGGGCTATAGCTACAACAGTACCAATGCGAACCTGCACTGGGCGACCGATACAAGCGGCCAGGAAACAAGCCGAGGCACTAACGCTTCCTACTTTGGTGCACTTTTGAGTGAACTTCAGTGCCCGACGTTATCAGACAACAATACCTGTACAGATAGAGGTACTTTGTTCGAAAGCTGGAGCAGTGAAGTATGGGACTTTGGAACAGGCCAGCAGTTACCCGGACTGATCATGGGCGATCGTATTTACCGTGACAGCGACGGCGATGGTTCCCTGGACGAGGACGATGCTTACCCAGGTACGTTTGCGGCGTCACTGGATACCGATGAAGACGGCTATATTGATAGTTTTACCCCTGGCTGCGATGCCAGCTGCCGCATTAATAGCGGTCTGATTCTCGACGCCTTCCCATCATCCGCCGCGGCATACCTGGATGCCGATCTGGATGGTCTGGTTGATAAGTGGACCGACGGCTGTGACACAACCTGCCAGACTAGCAGC
>NZ_DFQB01000015.1:0-37572 GCF_002377545.1 Thalassolituus sp. UBA3500
CGCTTAAGTGAACAGCATTACGGCCATGCCGGGCTCTTTACAGAGTGCACTGTTAATCAGGCCTCTGGCATCTCCAGCTTCTGCGGAGAAACGATGATGCCGTTGTTATCTGCGTAAACAAACTGACCCGGGACGAAATCAACGCCGCCAAATTTAACCTTAACGTTCACATCACCGAGACCGCGTTTATCGGTCTTGAGAGGGTTGGTTGCCAGTGCCTGAACACCCAGCTCAGTCTCCATGATAACGTCAACATCACGAATGCAGCCGTAGATGATGATACCTTCCCAGCCATTTTTAGCCGCTTTCTCTGCCAGCATATCGCCCAGCAGCGCGTGACGCATAGAACCGCCACCATCAACCACCATCACTTTGCCTTTGCCATCGGTATCAACCAGCTCTTTTACTTTAGAGTTGTCTTCGTGGCATTTAACAGTAACGATTTCTCCACCGAATGATTCACGGGCACCGTAGTTATTGAACATTGGTTCAACAACAGTAATCAGGTCCGGATATTCATCGCACAGATCTGGGGTAACATATTGAGTCATAGAATCTCTCCTGAGTTAAACATGTCTATTTCACGTACTTTAAATCGGTGTATTCCGGTCAGATCCCGACCAGCGGCTACTGCGATCGCAGAAGCAACAGCAGCTCCATCCCGACACTGGATATTTCTAGGTAAAGGCGACCGCAGGATACAACCCGCGATCTTTTCTGCAAACCGCTCCTCACTGCGCTCGCCCAGCAATACGGACGGTTGCCAGAATTGCACACAGCGGGCGCCTAACTCGCTGAGCCCCGCCTCCATTTCACCCTTGATCCTGTTATAAAAAAATATCGAACTGGCATCCGCTCCAGTCGCACTGACAATTGAACAGAGACTGGCACCTTTTGCGATCGCGGCAGATGCGGTCTCAACAACCAGATCCCGATCGACCGCCGCAAGGCCTGCCTTGCCAGCCACTTTTTGCGTCGTACCAAGTGCACAGAAGAAATGATCAACATGATCAGGCATAGGCTCAGAGAACGACTGCCAGATCAGCTGACCGCTATCGATGTATTTCTTAACAGAATCCGGCGCAGAACTACGCGCAATGGCAACGATTTTACGATAGCGGTTCTCCTGCAGCAGGCACTCCAACAGATGGGAACCAATCAGTCCGGTAACACCGACAATAACCGCAACTTTACTGTAAGGCTCCTCAGCTTGCATAAGCGCCAAGCCAATTACTGACCTTCGGCCAGACTTCGCGTTCGGCATCTTCGCCAATGATCATATCAATGTGAGCAAAATCCTTGCTAAAGCCGCTTCCAACGCCAAGGATAAGTTCCTCTTTAGGGCCGCCGTACATTCGATAAAAACGCTGACAATACTTCGCTGGATCCGTGGTATCACCCGCTGCAGAAACCCCCAGAAGCGGAATTGTCGCTTCTTTCCACTTCGGCAACAGAGGCTCGCCAGTCGATGGCAACTTCCAACGCCCCAGCAGGCTATGGCGCGCAAGGTACTCATTAATGACACCTGCAGGTTCGTTTTCAGGCCCAATTTTCATCTGGCGACCGTCCAGCTCTTTCCTGAAAGAAACAAGCGCACGAGCAATTGGACCCGCGAGCGGAACCTGCAACGCCATATTCGGGCGCACCACTTGCGTACCAAACATGGCAAATGCTGGCAACGAAGTCAGAAAGCCACCGGAAACCGCAGTCGCGATGATAGTCCCACCAAGTGAATGCCCGAGCCAGGCCGGATAACGTCCACTCTGCTCGTGAATAAACTCATGAACCGCCGGGACATCGAAACGCGCGTACCGCTCAACAGTATTTTTTTGATAGTCATCATTACGGGGAGACTGGCCATGCCCACGGTGCTCGTATAACCAGACATCAAAGCCCTTTTCGACCAGAAAACTGGCCATGCCGCGCCCTTTCGCCGACAACCAGAAGCCTTTATTGGTGAAACTACCGTGAACGAGAACAACCGGAAACCCTCTGTCCTCACCTTGCTCGTTACCAGCCAGACCAATCCGCGACAGCGCTATCTGTACACTCGGGTCAGGATCGCGATTGTGTTTCACCAGATAGATATCCTCAGAGAGATCACCAAGGATATCTGCCCGCGATAAGGTCACGGGGAACAGCGAACTGCTGCTCTTCATAATTCGTTCGTCCTTTACTTGGGTTGTTCAGTCCTGCTTATTGGCAAGAAAGAACCAGGTATCCAACACGGAATCTGGGTTCAGAGAAATACTGTCGATACCTTTATCCATTAACCAGCGTGCGAAGTCCGGATGATCCGACGGCCCCTGACCGCAGATGCCGATGTACTTGCCTGCTTTCTTACACGCATCAATGGCGTTCTCAAGCAGAGCCAGAATTGCCGCATTACGCTCATCAAAGAGGTGAGCAATAATGCCGGAATCCCGATCCAGACCCAGCGTCAGTTGCGTGAGGTCATTCGAGCCAACAGAGAAACCGTCAAAATGCTCAAGGAACTGCTCTGCAAGAATCGCGTTTGCAGGGAGCTCACACATCATGATCAGGCGCAGGTCATTCTCACCACGCTTAAGGCCGTTTTCCGCAAGCAGCTCAACCACCTGCTCTGCTTCACCGACGGTGCGAACAAATGGCACCATAATTTCAACATTGGTGAAGCCCATTTCATTGCGGACTTTCTTCATCGCCCGACATTCGAGTTCGAAACAATCACGGAAATTCTTGGAGATATAGCGCGACGCGCCACGGAAACCCAGCATTGGATTTTCTTCTTCCGGCTCAAATAAGCGCCCACCAATCAGGTTGGCGTATTCGTTTGATTTAAAGTCAGAAAGACGAACGATAACGCGCTTCGGCCAGAACGCAGCAGCCAGAGTTGATATACCTTCAACCAGCTTATCTACGTAGAAATCAACAGGCTCGCTGTACCCAGAGATACGACGCTCGACGGTAGGTTTCACATCCTCAGGCAGCTGATCAAAATTCAGAAGCGCTTTCGGGTGAACACCGATCATGCGGTTAATAATAAATTCCAAGCGTGCAAGGCCAACACCGGCGTTCGGCAATGACTGAAAATCAAAGGCACGATCCGGATTGCCGACATTCATCATAATCTTAAGATCAAGATCCGGCATCGAATCCACGCTGTTGGTGCGAACATCAAAATCAAGCGCACCTTCGTAAACGAAGCCGGTATCACCTTCTGCACAAGAAACGGTGACTTCCTGGCCGTCGAAGAGTCTGTCTGTTGCATCATCGCAACCAACAACAGCGGGAATGCCTAGCTCACGGGCAATGATTGCTGCGTGACAGGTGCGACCACCTCGATTGGTAACAATTGCGGCTGAGCGCTTCATCACCGGTTCCCAGTCAGGGTCCGTCATATCAGCTACGAGTACTTCGCCTTCCTGCACCTTGTCCATATCTTCGATATGTTCAATAACGCGTACTTTACCCTTACCAATCCGGTGGCCAATGCTCCGGCCTTCAGCAAGGATATTGCCGGTTTCTTTCAGCAGGTAGCGCTCCATAACGTTTTTACTGGCGCGACTTTTTACGGTTTCCGGACGGGCCTGGACGATATAAAGCTTGCCATCATCACCATCTTTCGCCCACTCAATATCCATTGGGCGGCCGTAGTGTTTCTCAATGATCATTGCCTGACGAGCGAGCGACTGCACTTCGTCATCAGTAATAGAAAATATTCTGCGCAGGTCACGATCAACGCGTTGAGTCTCAACCGATTTACCAACCGAAGCCTCCTTGTTGTAAATCATCTTGATGGCTTTAGCACCAAGATTGCGACGCAGAATCGATGGTCGACCCTCAGTCAGGTTACGCTTGTGAACGTAGAACTCGTCAGGGTTTACCGCACCCTGCACAACGGTTTCGCCCAGGCCATATGAGGAGGTTATAAATACGACATCGTCGAATCCAGATTCTGTATCCAGGGTAAACATGACACCGCTGGATGCAGTCTCACTACGAACCATACGTTGAATACCCGCAGACAGGGCGACCTTGTGATGATCAAAGCCTTGATGCTCACGGTAAGCGATCGCACGGTCGTTAAACAGAGAAGCGAAGACATCACGGATCGCGAAAAGCACATTGTCGATACCGACAATATTCAGATGGGTTTCTTGCTGACCAGCGAAAGAAGCATCAGGCAGGTCTTCTGCAGTGGCTGATGAGCGCACAGCAACGGCCATGTTGTCATTGCCATCTTCCAGCCATGAGAACTCTTCACGCACTCTCTCTTCAAGCTTTGGCGGCAAAGGTGCCTCGTGAATCCACTCCCTGATTTGCTTACCCGTCGATGTCAATGCCTGAATATCATCAACATCCAGCCCCTGAAGCGCATCATTAATTCGTCCGCCCAGGCCCTCATAGGCGAGAAACTCCCGATAGGCATCTGCCGTTGTTGCGAAACCGTCTGGCACTGAAACGCCAGCGGCCGAGAGGTTTCCGATCATTTCGCCAAGTGATGCATTCTTACCGCCAACGCGCTCAACGTCATTGATGGTTACCTGATTAAACCTGAGAACATAATCGGTCAAGGAAACTCTCCTTCGTGCTGATGATTCAATTTTACGCTTGGGTGATTCGCATGAATCACCTATAGTTGCCTGCGTCTGCGGAACTCCGTCAGGCACGTAATACTAAGTGGACGCAGGAAAAATTACCATATGAAGCGCTTTGCCTATTTTATTTCCGACGGTACAGGAATCACGGCCGAAACATTAGGCAATGCCTTGCTAGCCCAATTCGACAAGCTTCAGTTTACCCGTGTAACACTGCCATACATTGATTCGACTGAGAAGGCTAACAACGCAGTGGCCAAAATCAATCAGGCCGCAAAGGACTCCGGCGCACCCGCCATTCTCTTCGATACGATTGTCGACAAGAACATCCGTTCTATCATCGACACCGCGGATGCATTTAAAGTCGACATTTTTGAAGCATTTCTGCATCCACTGGAGCAGGAATTAGCGACTGAAAGCTCGTACTCGGTCGGCAAGTCACACTCCCCTGCGGATAGTACGCGCTACCTGAACCGCATAGACGCAGTCAATTTTGCCCTCGACAATGATGATGGCGCACGCACCCGCCACTACGAAGATGCTGACGTCATACTCGTTGGCGTTTCCCGGTCCGGCAAAACTCCGACCTGCCTCTATCTTGCTATGCAATTCGGCATTAAGGCGGCGAACTACCCGCTGACAGAAGAAGATATGCTTGATCTGCGCTTGCCTGACAGCCTGCAGAAACACAAACATAAGATATTCGGGTTAACGATTGACCCGGAGCGCCTCTCAGCGATCCGCACAGAACGAAAAGCTAACAGCAGATACGCGTCACTTAAGCAATGCTACCACGAAGTAGACGAAGTGGAGTTTCTGTACGAGCGGGAGAACATCCCTTACATCAGCACAACCGACAAATCGATCGAGGAAATTTCTACTAGAATCCTTGATTCCACAGGGCTGAAGCGCTCTCTCGACTGATATTCAAGCACGTAGTGCATTAATCGCCGAAGCCACCTGCTTCGGCCTCGAATAAACAACGCCATGATCTGCACGCGGAACTTCGTGCAACACCCACGTCGGAGATTCAGCCGCCAGTCTTTTATGACGCATACGCATTGATTCAGGAGACAGGCCTCCGATGAGGCTCATACCTGGGACTGGTGAAATCCAGTTAGCATAATGATCTGAATACCGAGTCAACGCCTGACTAACCGCCCTGACACCATAGCCGAGCCCAGCCAGGTTTTCTGACAAACGTCGCACAACCAGGTCATCGCCAGCTTTATCACGAAACGGGGATACAGCATCCAGAAAACCAAGCACAGCATCCGCCTTACCTGACATCAGCAATTCAGCCTGGTCGCCATATTCTTCAGCTCGATGTATCAAAAGCTCTGGATTACTCGCCAACAAGGCCGCAGGCTCAATCAAACCTAATCGCTGCACCTTAAACGGCGCATCACTCAGCTCCGCAAGATGCATTGCCAGCAGCCCTCCAAAGGAATACCCGACAAGGTCAAACTGACCCCAACCCTGATACCTAAGGAATTCAGCGATAGCAGCCAGGTATTCATCAAAGCCCGCAGACTCTGCATTAACCCAAACAGAATCCCCCATTCCCGGAAGATCGGGAATCAGCACTTCATCCCATTCTGTCAGGTAATTAACAACCAGACGCCACGTCAGATCTCCGGCCAGGCCAGCACCATGCAGCAAGACCAGACGACGTGAATCACCCACAGCTGTACTCATGCTTTCTTCGAAGTTGACGAGCGTAGATGCAATATCACCGTGATTGAGGGTTTTACTGAAACGGTGCGTAGCCATCAGCCCAACGAATCTCCAGCGACATATCTTCCGCGGGTTTCATATCAAGATAAAGAATGAAACTCTCAACACCCTTGTCTTCGACAAGCACCCTGGCCTCCTGATATCCAACGCTATGCCAGCTTTCGGGAATACTATCGAGCGGCAAACGTCGCGAGTAGTACAGAGGCTTGAGGTCTGAGTTTAGCGAGATCAGGCTAGCCTCGACCGGAGCGCCACGCAGCCTGAGCACAAGAAATCGACGACCCGAAGTTGCCTTGGGAGGCTTTCCAATGTGAAAGTACCAGGCTGTGTGATTTCCCTGCGAAGTTGGGAACGAGCGATATCTGACAGGGTCAAACAGCTGCACCGACTTAAATTGCTTAGGGGCTTCAACAAACTGGTCAGTAAACGCTTCGCAGCACGCTCCCTGCGTCATTTGCTTATCAACCCGAAAAGGTGGCGCAAGAATAGGATCCCACCCAATAATGACCTCGTCATCGCCCACAATGGTCTCAGCAGCGGCTTCTTGTTCAGCTTCAGCGTCGTATGTTTCCGTACGAACACGCCCATCTGGCTCTACGATCACGTAAAAGGCAGGATTATCCTCATCGTACTGGCGAAGCTTTTCCTGAACCTCCTCCTCTGTCTGGTAGTCATTATCGTCACCAGGAGGTTGCTCCACTGGCTCTTCCTCACCGGGCTTCAGCGGGACATTATGAATTCGCCCCTGCGCATCAACCCAAGTGTAATAACTGCCGTCAGCCATGGCGACTGACGACAGCAGGAAGAGAAATATTAACCTCAGAACTTGGTCCTGAAGCTGATACCCGCGTGCCCAATGGTCAACTTGGTGTCGACATCGAGCCCTGGGTAAGGGTTGGTAACAACGCATGTAAGACAGTTACGGTTAAGAGAGTTACTTGAATTCGGATACTCATTATTAGAACTCGCGTCCTGCGGATCCGCCTTGATATGCTCAACTGATTTCATAAAACTCATCGACAGGTCGATGGTAGTATCCAGGTCCCACTGGTAGCCAAGGCCGACAGCGTACATACGCATA
Source organism: Thalassolituus sp. UBA3500 (assembly GCF_002377545.1). Classification (NCBI taxonomy): domain Bacteria; kingdom Pseudomonadati; phylum Pseudomonadota; class Gammaproteobacteria; order Oceanospirillales; family Oceanospirillaceae; genus Thalassolituus; species Thalassolituus sp. UBA3500. The sequence goes on from NZ_DFQB01000015.1 coordinate 7,399, forward strand.
AAGCCAATCGGCGCCTGCAGGCTACGCGAATCCTTAGGAATTGAGCTACGACGGGGTTCAAAACCAGCACGCAGCTGTATACGTGAGTTAAGATCCATCGCCATACCAATATTGTATGTCCAGACACTACGGAAGTTCAGAGGCATTTCCAGAGTGGTATCAGTTACCAAATCCGGCGACAGGATTTTAGCCGTAGAAAGGAAGCTCACCTGACGGTCAAACTGGATGTCTAAGCTGTCCCATTCATCGAAGTCGGTCCAGCCAGCATCCAGATTGAAGTGAAATATATCAAAATACTTGAACTTCACACCCGCCTGAAAATGCTGAGGATAGGTCAGCTCTGACGTCACATGACCAGCCTCATAAGTCTGCCCTTGCGGGAAAGAGAAAATCGCGCCAGTCACAGCACCAATAATCGATGAGTTAAAGGTACGGAAAAAGTCCGCAAAGTCGTCCGTATACTCAAGCTCGTAATCACCGGTCAGCTTGGTATTCGCCTCACTTTGATATGACATACCAAACTTAAACCAACCATTAGGTTCCCAAAGCATACCAAGGTTAAACGATGGAGACAGCGACTCAGTCATAGTGATATCAAGCGTGCCAATATCATCGTAGGGACCAACGTCACCACCACACAGCGTAATAAAAGGCGCCAGCGGATCATTCCGTTTGGGGTTGCCATTTTCATCGGGTTCGAGACAGCCAAAAGCATTTTGCAGCTCCTCGAGCACACCGACCAACACGTTTGGTGCACGAAGTTCCTGCTCTAAAGACACAGCCTGGTGTGAAAACAGGAGACCTGCGCCAACAGAGAATTCATCATTTACCTGATAACCAAATGATGGCGACAAATAAGTAAGCCGCTGAATTGCAACTTCTTTCGCCTGATAACGCCCCGGATCATCATCTCCCTTCGAGAAGCCTGCAGCCATTGGCGCATAGACAGCATTTGCAAAGGTAAATTTTGAGCCCGGCGGCTTAATAGAGAACCCCGCCGTTGGCAGAGCAATGATAGGCAATGGAATACCCTGACGGCCTATTCCAGGAAAATACGCAGCGACGTGCGCTCTACTTTTGCCTTCGTTCAACACAGGATCTTTGGAAGGGTCGAGCAAACCCGCCTCCCCAGGGTCAAAATCATCAGGCAAACTGAATTCAGCTTCAGAGTTCAGAATAATGTTATGGAACTGCAACTGAAACTGACGCCCGTCAAGCTTAGTCAGACCAGCAGGGTTAAAGTGAATATCCATAATCCCGGTAGGGTCCGCCGTTACAGCGTTCCCCAAGGACATGGCTTTGTTGTCGATAAACAGGTTCTGCTGGAGTTCAGCATTTGCCACTCCTGGAACCAGCATCGCTAACAGCGCTAACTTCCGCATATTAAACCGCCACAAACTGTTATTTATTATCGTTTTATCAGTCATGACTGATTAGTTGCCCTCTGAAGGTTTTGCACCCTCAATATCAATAGGCAATGACAGTCCCAGCAGGATATCAGGAGAAAGCTCCGTCATACCAAAGCCGACGTTTACGTTTGCGATCGTTTTTGGGGATACGCGCACACCTAAGGCGAAGTTCATAATGCCGGTCATTTGGCCGGTCGTTTCAGAACGAGTCTCCTGACCAGTTGAAGGGCGATACAGAACAAATTCGCTTCCCATAGAGTAAGACCCCTGGAAAGATGCACTCAGAGAAACATCGTATGAAAGCGAGTAAGCAAAACCCATAGAGGCTGAGATATTGCCCTTATTATTCACTTCTTGCAGCAGCTGATCACCACGCACCTGGTTCAGATCAGTAGCGGGAAGGTCATAACCCGCTGAGAGTGAGCCGAACAAGACAACCGGATCAAGAACTTTAGAAGTACTCAAACCGCCACTCAAGCCAAATGTACCCGACCCTGTGGAAAGCGCTTCATTTTCATCAATTTCGTAAGGCGACTGACCGGTCGGTACACGAAGAGAACCGAAATACGTTCTGGATGCTTTACCCGGAATATACTCAGCTGGCTGCCAGCGAACAGTACCGCTGATATCACCCACGCCGTAACCGGAAAGCTCGTCCTGCGTTTCAAACTTGGAAACCAACGGCAGGCGAACACCGAGTGTCAGGTTGTTAAACAGGCCGTAATCAAACGCAAAGCTATTCGTAAATGAATGGCTTGCAACTGGACTTACATCAACACTACGAACGCGAGAGTCCTCAACATTGAGGTCTATGCGCTGGTCACCATAATAGCTGTAGTCGAAGTTATAGTTGAGAGACATCCCGCCTTTTTTCAGCAAGGAATAGTTCTTTTCCGCCGCCTCAAACACTTCCTCAAGTGCTTTCTCAGTATCAGCATCACTGTCCTGTTTTGAAAGAGCCTCGCGAGCCTTGTCCATTTCTTCAGCGGTATCTGCGTAAGCGCCATTCACAGCAGCCAGCAACAAAGTCAGCGATAAAATTCCGGAGCGTTTCATGATTCTGCTTACCTTTTATTATTTTCTTCTGTAACGGAGAGACTTATTAATACCTTGGCCATCTTCGACAAGGCCATCGGTGACCAGGATATTGAAGTTATCCGGATCGCCGCCGTCTTCAGCAGTTTTGATTTCAGTTTCAAATACGAATGAGCCGTCATCCCCCACAACAGCATCGCCATTCTCATCTACTTTTAAGCGATATTCGTATTCGGCGTTATTAAATGAAGCATAAATCGCATTCTGCAGCTGGTGCTCAGATTTGACATGCAACATTGGAAACTCTTTAAAGGCATTCTCAGCAATAATATGATCTGAAACAAAGCGCATATCCTCTTCATGCAGCTCTAAGCCGCTCGCGGGCTTATGGCCATTCGGGAACACTATAAAGAGAACGTTGTTATCCCAGACTTCGAGAAAACGATGAAGAGTAAAAGAGATGTTGCCCAATGCAGGGTCGGCAACGTAAACCCGGCCATCGTACACCGTGCGGATAACAACAAAATGTTTAAATCCCGCATACTGAATCGGTGCGATAGCTGGGTGATCTAAAGTTTCAAGGTCGGATGCTTCCGCCTTGAACCCCCCTGATGGATGACCGAGCGCCGTAACTAAGCGCTTCATGTCTAACATTGAGAAACCCCGACGCTCTACGATTCGTTCAGTCTCACCGAATCGCAGCAAACCTTCCATCACCTGACGTTCCTGGAAGTTCCTACCCAAGTAAAAGTCGAGAAGTGTCGTCAGGGCAGCAGAGCCACAGGAATAGTCATACACCTGACGCACGACATTTTTGAATTTTTTCGCAGCGAGAGGTTCGACATTAACTACCATATCTTCCTGATAGTCTTCACCGACGGCCACACGAACAACGGTGTCCCCCTGCTCTCGCTCATTCACAATAGCAAGCTCATGTGCCATGGCGAACCCGATAACAGATCCTAAGAGAATAATCAGCACGATTCTAAGGCCTCGGCCTCCCCCTTTATATTTTTATTATAATTTGTATCGTTATCCTATGTTACAGAAACAATTTAGCCCAACCAAGTATAATTCACTGATAAATCAGGTTTTTTCGCTCTTTTTCATTAAATACAGACATAAAAAAAGCCCGCCGGAGCGGGCTTTCTTTCTAGACGCTAAGCGAACTTAGCGACCAGAGATGGTTACAGCCGCACCGTTCAGAGCGATATCAGAGATAGCAACTGAACCGATAGAAGATCCACCCAGAGCCAAGTCACCAATCTCGATAGTACCAGCCAGGTCAAGACCTGTGATAGAGATACCGTCGCCATTGAAGGTCAGAGTAGAGTCAGTGCTAATACCAGTACCAACACCGCCAGTACCGTATACACGCAGATCAGTAATGCCAATCGCGTCGTTCAACAGCGTCATGCTACCTGAGGTAACTTCAACAGAACCACCAACTGAAGTAATGGTAGTATCCGTACCAGACTGTGCAATTGTAGTAACGCCACCCTGAACATCCATAGTAACGTCAACGTTACGCGCCAGGTTAGCAGCAGAAAGGCCAGCATCAGTGCGAGTTTCAACGTTACCGATACGTACACGCAGGCCTGACAGATCAGTCGCAGAGCTATCCATGATGATAGAACCAGTTTCATCAATGTCGATTGCGTTGAAGATAGTAATATCAGAACCATCTGCAGAACCAACGATGATATTGCTAATTGCCAAAGAACCGCCACCAGCAGTTACGCCGTCGACAGTATCGGTATACAGAACTTCACCGATAGAAATGGCATCGACATCAGACAGAGTAATATCCAGATCGATACCAGCCTGACCAGTAGCAGCAGCCATTGCCATTTCGTCCATTGCTACCAGCTCAGCGTTAGCAGCGAAAGATACAGCGGCGATAGATGCAGCCAGAGAAGCTTTCTTGAGGAATTTCATTTGTGCACACTCCTGATTATTTTTATGTAGTACAGCGGGTCTTTCAGCTTACCCGTTGACCATCCTACTTGTTTCACCTTGTGGTGTCACCCGCTTGAATGGTCGATTTTCAATTTGCTTACTGTCTAATGAACTACCAGCAAGCTTTCGAATTAAGCCCCGCTACACGAGACTTGCATTCAATCTATTATGTTGATTTGCAGTTGTCTACCCTTTTTTCACACAAAGTTACGGATAATGGTTACGAAGCGGCTCTGGATGTATACTAGGAGTAAAGAAGCCGCAGAAAATCGCTATTTTTCAGTAGGTTATATACTCACCAACCCAACCAAGTGGCCTGTAATGTTCACCTGCAAACTTGAGCTACCCGGCGCCAAAATACTGAAAACCCTGTCATATCTGGACAACTTCAGCCTGCTCACCATTCCACACAGGCAACGCCATTACTCGAACCTGACAGAAGATGATCACTTCAAGGCAAAATACGTCATTGCGATCAATGAGTCCGAATCGACCAATCAACTACCGCCACTCAAGACCAGGCACCACGATAGAGAGACAGACAGTAAGGGCTGCTTTGTATCAGGTTGGATCGGTCTTCTGGATTACCCCGGCAGCGATAGCCAGACCAGCTTCAGGCGCTACAACTCTTCGCTACTCATAGACCCTGACAGCGACTATTGCATCATCCAGTCTCCTGAACCCATTACTGACTCAACAGTAGCGAGCTACCTTGAAACCCTGAAGCACTGCATGACAGCAACGCAGACCACACCTTCACCAAGAACATGGATGCCAGAGCAGACTCCAGAGCAATATACCGACAGCTTCGCCAAAGTACGCGAGTATCTTTTGAGCGGCGACTGCTACCAGATCAACCTGGCCACCCCCTTCTTCTGCAAGGATGACCTGAGAGATTGTAACCCGTCAGAGCTACTGGAGACTTTTGACGCACCGCATGGATGCATCATCAAAGACAGCGAGCGAACTATCATCAGCGTTTCACCAGAAAGACTTCTCAAGATCTCCCCAAAGACAAGCAAGACTAGCGCGTCACCGACCTTCCAGCTTGAGACGCGCCCAATCAAAGGGACCGCTCCCAGACACATAAATTCAACTGAGGACGCCAGGCTCGCCTCAGAACTAAGAACCAGCCCTAAAAATCAGGCCGAAAACCTGATGATTGTCGACCTGCTACGGAATGACCTGAGCATTCACGCCACCCCGGGCAGCGTCAGGGTGCCCGAACTCTTCACCCTTGAGTCGCATTCCAACGTACATCACCTCGTATCCACCATCACCGCAACACTGAAAGCCGACACACCCGCAACAAAAGCAATTGAAGCGGTTTTTCCGGGAGGCTCAATTACCGGCGCCCCGAAAAAACGTGCGATGGAAATCATCAGCGAACTGGAACCAAGAGAGCGAGGTGCTTACTGCGGCTCCGCTGGCTACATCGATGACAGTGGATCTTGCGACTTCAATATCCTCATACGGACAATTGAAGCAAAAGAAGAAGGCGCAACATGCTGGGGAGGCGGAGGTCTCGTCATCGACAGCAATGCCGACGACGAATACCAGGAGATACTCAACAAGGTGACGAAAATTCTCGACACCCCGTTATAAGTCTTACTTAAAGCGTCAGGTCGCGATTACTGGCTTTGATGAACTCTTTCTTAAGGTCTTCATAAGTGTGCACAGCCGGGAATTGTGGAAATTCCTCGATCACATTCTGTGGTGCATGAAACAGAATACCCGCATCTGCCTCTGCCAGCATCGTCGTATCATTGTAGGAATCGCCGGCTGCGATCGTACGATAATAGATGGTCTGCAAAGCACGGATAGACTGACGCTTAGGGTCAGCCTGACGCAGTTTGTAGTCAACGACACGACCATCTTCATCAGCAACCAGGCGGTGGCAGAACAGTGTCGGAAAGCCCAACTGGCGCATCAGCGGCTGAGAGAACTCGTAAAAAGTGTCAGACAGAATAATCACCTGAAAACGCTCACGCAGCCAATCTACGAACTCCCGCGCACCATCGAGAGGCTTCAATGTTGCAATCACCTCCTGAATGTCCTGAAGCTTAAAACCATGCTGATCAAGCAAAGCCAATCGCTGCTTCATCAGAACATCATAATCAGGAATATCCCGAGTTGTCGCTTTCAACTCTTCTATGCCTGTTTTGTTTGCAAATTCGATCCAGATCTCAGGTACCAGTACACCTTCAAGGTCAAGACATGCGATTTCCATGGAGTCCCCATCAATTCATTCAGGTAATAAAGGGCGCTACTCTACCATTCATCCCGGCAAACACAACGGATTAGCAAACACATGAATAAGAGTATTCTTTTTTAGTATTATTTGACCTAAGAAGCCCCATGATAATATCACCTCAAAATACAACGACCGGATACACCGATGAGAGACGACCAGATTGCCGAACTGAACACCCAGTTTGAAGATAAACGCCCGAAAGACATTATTCGTCACGCCATTGAAAACCATGATGCCATTGCCGTTTCATTCAGCGGCGCCGAGGATGTCATTCTGGTCGATATGGCCGTCAAAATCGATCCAAACGTCGACATCTTCACTCTGGATACGGGTCGACTGCACCCAGAGACATACCAGTTCATAGAAAAGGTGCGCAAACACTACAATATCACCATTGATGTGCGCACACCTGAACAAGCTACACTGCAAGACTTCGTTAAAGAAAAAGGACTATTCAGCTTCTACGAAGATGGGCACCAGGAATGCTGCGGGGTACGCAAGATCACACCTCTTCGCAACAAACTTACCGAACTAGACGCCTGGATCACCGGCCAACGCAGAGATCAAAGCCCGGGGACACGCTCCGACGTTGCTCTCATTGAACAAGACACCGCATTCAAAGGTCGGGGCGAAACACTAATTAAATACAACCCGCTTGCACACTGGTCCTCTGCTCAGGTTTGGGAATACATAAAGATGTTTGACGTCCCCTACAACGAGCTTCACCAGAAGGGCTTTGTAAGCATCGGCTGCGAACCCTGCACCAGAGCGACACTACCGAATCAACACGAGCGCGAAGGACGCTGGTGGTGGGAAGAAGCAACCCACAAAGAATGCGGACTGCACGCAGGCAACATCATTTCTAAAGGCTGAAGCAAGCGCCGGCCTATCGAGCCTCCCTGACGCCATCAGTGAACAGGGAGCTCGATCCCATCAAACAGATCTGTAACATCCTGCCGCCCAGGGCTATGAACTGCCGCCTCAACCAGATCCCGAGTAAGATGAGGCGCAAACGCTGCAATAAAATCAAACATATAGCCACGCAGAAAAGTACCCTTACGAAAACCGATACTGGTAACGCTTGAAGCAAACAAGTGAGACGCATCAATAGCGACCAGGTCTGGATCAGCAACAGGATCGATCGCCATACTTGCCACGATTCCGATACCAACCCCCAAACGCACGTATGTCTTGATAACGTCCGAATCCGCCGCAGTGAATGCCACCTTAGGCGTCAAGCCCTGCCCCTGAAAGGCCTCATCAAGTTTCGAACGCCCCGTAAAGCCGAAGACATAGGTTACGAGAGGGTAAGCGGCCACCTGCTCGAGCGTTGGCCGGGGCGTTGCCGCAAGCGGATGCCCTTTCGGCACCAGAATACTACGATTCCAGCGATAGCACGGCATCATAATCAGATCACCAAAATGCTCCATCGCCTCAGTCGCTATGGCAAAATCGGTTGTTCCATCCGCGGCCATCTCTGCGATCTGCATGGGAGTCCCCTGGTGCATATGCAGAGACACATCCGGGTAGCGCTGCATGAACGACTCAATCACGCCCGGAAGCGCATACCTTGCCTGAGTGTGGGTTGTTGCAACCGACAAGCTGCCGCGCTTCTCGTCACTGAATTCCTGCGCTACCTGCTTGATACTTTCAGTTTTCCGCAAAATATCGCCCGCAATTTTCAGAATGGCTTCGCCCGCAGGCGTAATCCGCGTAAGGTGCTTGCCGCTTCGCGCGAAAATTTCGACGCCCAGCTCATCCTCTAAAAGCCGAATCTGCTTACTGATGCCAGGCTGAGAGGTGTAGAGAGCTTGTGCGGTAGCGGACACATTCAGGTCATGATGAGCGACCTCCCATATGTATCTGAGTTGCTGCAACTTCATTTATCCCACCCCTTACGGCAAAACGCGATTCAAGTTATAAAAATATAAACAAATATTCCTTTCCAGAATAGATGACAACCTCTACATTGTCGCATTCTGTACTATATGCACCCAGATTAGACGACTCAGATGGATTTTCTTCTATACATCGGCGCCGGCGCTGCCGTCGGCTTCATCGTTGGCATGACCGGCATTGGCGGCGGCGCTTTAATGACACCACTCCTGCTGAGCTTTGGCTTTCCAGCGCACACTGCCGTAGGTACCGACCTGCTTTATGCTGCCTTAACTAAGGCGGGCGGCGCATACAGCCATCACAAACAAAAACACGTCAACTGGGGGTTGGTCAAACTTCTGGCCGCCGGTTCAATTCCGGCTGCATTAATTACCGGCGCCCTTCTTCACATGTTTTTCAACGACGCTGAAGATTACGGGCACTTACTGAAAAATGCGCTTGGCATCATGCTGGTAGTAACGGCCATTGTCATTTTTATGAGAACGCGCATTCAGTCGTTTGCTGCAGCCCGCAATGCGCGCAACCTGAGCCGTTTCAGACCCGCTGCAACGATCGTCATGGGTGTATTGCTGGGTGTATTCGTGACCTTGTCATCAGTAGGTGCTGGCGCCATTGGCACCGCCATACTCATGATCCTTTACCCAGCACTCCGCGGCACCCATATCGTCGGCACTGACATCGCTCACGCTGTACCACTAACACTCGCAGCAGGCCTGATCCACCTGGGGCTCGGAAACGTCGACTTCCAGCTACTCGGGGCTCTCCTGCTCGGCTCCATTCCCGCCATTCACTTTGGCAGCATGATCAGCCGCAAAGTCCCAGATGCAATACTGCGCCCCGCCCTGGCAAGCATCCTCCTGTTTATGGGTGCGCGGTATATGTTTCAGTAGGCAGCCCGGCGCGTAAAAATCGCCTGACCCTGTCAGCAGAGTCAGGCACGACCAGCCAACAACCTCCACCACCCAGCCAAAATCTGACTAAACTTTAGCTCCAGTGCCTACATATAAAGGAGTGAGAGCATGTCAGACGAACAACTCATGACCATAGAAGAAGTCGCCAAATATCTTGAGATCAAAACGGTGACGGTCAAACGCTACGCCCGCGAAGGGCTGCTCGACTCGTCTGGTGGCAACGAGCCACTTTTGTTCGAGAGAACTAAAGTCGAACGTTTTAAAGACATTCAAAGCCGCCTTCGTTAAAAATTAACTTTACTTAACCCCAAATCAGCTATTAAGCTTAAGTACGAATAAGCTAACTTAATATCTAATTATGAAAACGACTGATGTTGTCGCTTGGTTTGGGACCAAAAAGGCCATTGCCGAAGCCTGCACTAAGGACGGCTGGAAGCTGACCGCTGCGGCAGTCTCCCAATGGGGGGACGAGCCTCCAGCAGGCCGCCAGAAACAAATTGCCGCCCTGACAAATGGGCAGCTAACTGCTGGCACAGGATCCCCCCAACCTGCTTCAACACCAGCCCAACCGTCTGAAGGCAATCAGGAAATGACTGACAATCGCATTGAAGATCTCAATATTGAGTCCATCGCGACTCTAGTAACTCCAACTCAGCTAAAAGAAGAGATGCCAATCTCTGAGCAAGCCGTAGAGAGTGTCTGCAAGGGCCGCCAGGCCATACGCGATATTCTGGACCGTAAAGACCATCGCATATTCGTAGTTGTTGGCCCCTGCTCGATTCATGATGTAGACGCGGCAAAAGATTATGCTCAACGCCTACGCGATCTTGCCGAAGAAGTCAGCGATACCCTGTACCTCGTAATGCGGGTCTACTTTGAGAAACCCCGCACCACCGTCGGCTGGAAAGGTCTGATAAACGATCCTTACATGAACGACACCTTCAAGATTCAGGATGGCCTGCATACTGCGCGTCGCCTGCTGATTGACCTTGCAGAGCTTGGCCTGCCGCTTTCGACGGAAGCGCTTGATCCGATCTCGCCGCAATACCTTCAGGATCTGATTGCATGGTCTGCAATCGGCGCGCGTACCACAGAATCTCAGACTCACCGCGAGATGGCGTCTGGCCTTTCGTCCGCAGTCGGATTTAAGAATGGAACGGATGGCAGCCTTACAGTTGCCACCAATGCATTGATGTCTGTAGCAAACCCTCACCGTTTTCTTGGTATCGATCAAAGCGGCCAGGTCTCCATCGTATCGACGAAAGGTAACCCGTACGCACACGTTGTGCTCCGTGGTGGCGGTGGCAAACCAAACTACGATTCAGTGAACGTACAGATTGCGGAAGACGCGCTGGCAAAAGCCGACCTCGCGCAGAACATCATGATCGACTGTAGCCATGAGAACAGCAGCAAGAACCCTGCTCTGCAACCATTAGTGATGGACAACGTCAGCAACCAGATACTGGAAGGCAACAAATCCATCATTGGTTTAATGGTCGAGTCAAACATTAAGCATGGGCGTCAGAATATTCCAGCCAACCTGGATGATCTGGAGTACGGCCTTTCAGTAACTGACGGCTGCATCAGCTGGGAAGAAACTGAAGATGCGATTCGTAAGATGCGCGAAAAACTGAAAGACATTCTTCCGGGCCGCGCGGCTGACTAAGAAAGCAAAAAGGCCTCATTCGAGGCCTTTTTTTTATCGATTCCAGAAATCACTCATCAAAGATACCGAATTCATCCTCAAACTCATCCTGAGCCTGGCCATCGTTAACCAGATACTCACGACTCTGAAGATAAGCACTGCGAATAAAGAGGTATCGATCACCGGTAATAAACTGCTCAGACTCAATCAAGTCGGAGCGCAAGTCGAGCGCTTTCAAGCCCAGCATCGCAGCATCTTCGCCGAGGTTATCGCCAAAATACGTATACGACAGACCGGTATAGTAATCCCCAACATGCCCAACAGAGTGACGTAGTGTACGAGGGCCAAAAAATGGCAGTACCAGATAAGGACCATTACCCACACCCCAGTAACCCAGAGTCTGCCCAAAATCTTCGCGATGTTTCGGCAATCCGATATGTGTTGCGACATCAAAAAAACCGAAAAACCCGACTGTGCTATTTACCAGAAAACGCCCTACGGCCGTCGCTGCCCGTGAGAATTTAAGCTGAGCGACATCGTTTGCACTGGTTAAAGGATCAAGGGCATTCTGGTACATATTCGTGATACCAGTGTCGACAACTACCGGGGTAACCGCGTTATAGCCTCTGGCTACCGGGACAAAGAAGTTGCGATCAAGATAGTCGTTGAATGCAAATATCTTTCGGTTTGTTTCTTCAAAAGGATCGTACTCTTCTTCTGCCTCGACAGTTGGCACTGCCAGGCCGATAGCTACCGTTCCGATCAGCACAACAAGAGAATGAAAATGCATAATATGACGTCCTGTTTTTGTAGCGCTCATAATGTCAGAAAGAAGAGAAAACGTCAGCTTTTACTGTTTCACGTGCGGATAACACCTTGCCGGTGCCAATCACTCAAAACCTGCAGCGCCCCTTGAAGTGCGGCATCTCCCTCCAGCCCAGCCTGAGACATCACGGTCTCGACGGCTTGCCGTGCAGTTAATCCTGCGGTTGACCGGGCAGCCTCCAGAATCATTAGTGAAAGCGGCGTACAACTGATAAAACGGACTTTATCTGAGGGGTCGCGATAAACAACAAACCCTGATAACTGCTCAGCCACCTCAGGTTCGAATCCTGAAATCTGATGAACAGGATACTGGTAACATGCGACGATGGATGCCGGGTTAATCATGAGTTCAGAGTCTGGGTCAAACTCTTCATGGCTTACCTCTGTAAACCCATCAACATCCATGACATCCACAGCTAGCTCAAGCCACTCGTAATGCGCAAGTTCGGCGAGATACGGAAATTCATCCATAATATCCCGCTGCGTCACCAGCCAGGACAAAAACTCTTCGCTGATTTCCAGAAAAAGTGGAGACGTTGCCTGATGCTCACGAAAAAACGAACGGGAATAGTCCTTCCAGCGACTATCACCAACAGCCTCTCTGCACACAGGAAAAGTGCCATCAAGAAAGCCACAGACACTATTAAAGAAAAGCTCCCGATAAATCTTTAGTCCGGGCTGATCACCAAAGCACTGACCACCGTCGGTCCGTATATCTTTGGCGAACGCACGTTGCATCTTTGCCAAGTCAGACATGCACAAGAGACTCCTGAGCTGCCTTGATTCTAGCTACCTCATCAAACATCCCGCTCAAATCAGGAAAGTTAAAGTCGCGCTCCAGAAGCGTCGGCCTAACACCATGTACATCGTATGCAGTTGCTAATAATTGCCAGACAGGTTCAATCACGTCTGCACCATGCGTATCTACCAACAGCCTTGATGACGGATCGACACTTTGATCATCCGAGCCCGCTGCATCCTGATAATGACCCGCAATATGATAGTAGCGAACTCTGTCGCTGGGCATGGCGCGAATATATTCCTCCGCGTCGTACCCGTGATTTGTTGAATTAACAAAGACGTTATTCACATCCAGCAGCAGTTCGCAGTCCGCGGCATCCAGCACTGCTTTTACAAACTCCGGCTCAGCCATCTCACGCCCGGGCTCAACATAGGCTGACACATTTTCGATCACCAAGCGCTCTCCGAGGATATCCTGCACCCTCATAATCCGCTCACTGACGTACTTAACAGCCTCTTCAGTAAAGGGAAGCGGCATAAGATCATAGAGATGACCATCATCTGAACAATAACTCAGATGCTCACTGTAAACGGCCACCTTATGCTCTTTCAGAAATTCTCTAACATCACGAACGAAAGCTTCATCCAAAGGTGCCGGGCTACCAATAGACAGCGACAAGCCGTGACAAGCAAACGGATAACGTTCCGTAAAATAGCGAAATTGGCGGCCTAGCCGGCCACCAACCCGCAACCAGTTCTCGGGCGCGACTTCAAAGAAATCGACTGGAATATCATCACCGCTTTCAATGCGGGACTGCAGGTCGGAGATAAATCCGCGGCGCAGCCCTAAGCCTGCGCCCGTGATCTGGTGGCGATTCATATCAGTGCTCAGCTCTCTTTTTTGCCGCCGCACTTACCTTCACCGCACTTACCTTCTTTCTCAGACTTGGCGCCACACTTGCCTTCGCCGCACTTACCTTCTTTTTCAGATTTGGCACCGCACTTACCTTCGCCGCACTTACCTTCTTCATCAGCTTTGGCGCCACACTTGCCTTCGCCGCACTTACCTTCGTGATGCGCTGCTACTTTATAACCCTGATTCAGTTCTGCAGAAGCAAATGGATTCTCAGCAGCATTTACGCCTGCCGCTGACACAGCAGTAACGAACGCCGTTCCCAGAACAGCAGACATCAGTTTGTTAGTATCTTTAGTAGAGTTTTTCATCGCAGTTTCCTTTTCAGTGTTAGGGGCAAAAAGTGCCCATCTGTTTCCTGTACGATCCAAAGTACAGGTTGGATTCAGTATGTCAGACGATTTTGCTCTTACACACCGCATTTTTTGAGCCAATTACTCCGGGCCAGCACCCTCTCATAGCCGGATTCAGACCAGGCAAGATTACAACCCGGCCTGAACAATCTCCTGCCATCGCTTATTGAGGCGTTTAAGCGAGACTGGCTCCTGCGTACCCAGCGGCTGAGCAAATAGCGACACTCGCCACTCTTCAAGCAACCAGCGAAACTCACCCAATGCCTCCGGGTTCGCACTGCCACGCTCAACAGCCTCTTTCCATGGCCCGAATACAGACTCAAACTCAATCATGGACTGGCGATCACGGGCAAGGTTCCCCTGCAACTTATCGATCCGGTACTCCATCGCACGGAGATACCGGGTAAAACACTTAAGCCGGGACCAAGGCACAGCAACCAGAAACCCTGGTTCCAACAGGCGTTCCAGGTGCGCCTTCGTATCACTGAATGCCATAGCCTTATCCATAGTGACGGCCCCGCGGAGACTCTTCAAGACAGCGTGCCTGATCTTCAACCACTCGACAAACTGGGTCAGAAGATCATCCATATGTTGATGTAGTCGGCTACGTCTCGTGATTCTTACATCAAATTCTTCGGGTTCTCGCGGGAGTGCTTCATTAAGAGGCAACATAACGTGTGTGTACACCGCATCAACCAGCTCTCGGGTTATATCTGCCTCAGACCCCATCCCCTTAGCGAGCAACCAGTGAGGCTTCATTTTTGATTGAATTGCCTGGCGAAGATCGCGATCCACGCCAGCAAGTCGCTGACGAATCAAAGCCAACACCCCTTGTCGATGGGATGTCTCAGCCTGTGCTTCACTGTTTTCCGTCGTCAGAATTACCTGACCGCTCTCATTTTTGAGGCAAGGATACGACCTGACCGGTAACCCCGCCACTTCAGCCTCTGTTGACTCTGGCAACCGACCAAAGTCCCAATCATTCACTTGATGCCCTGCGAATCTGTCATCCAGTAAAACGTACTCAGATGAATCACCACTCACATCAACACTCTCTATAAGTGCCTGCAGATCCCGGCCTTCTGCGAGGACAGCATCACCATTAAGCACCCTGAAGTTCATTTGCAAATGGGGATCCAGAGCATCGCTCATCAGCTCTTCTGGTGTAATGCGTTCAGGCCTAAGCGTCTGATTAAGAAACTCAGCCAATTGAATATACAACCCACCTTTCGAAGAGGAAGCCTGATTGAGAAAACGGGTCGCCGTCTCAGGCACAGGTACAAACTTCTTTCTAACCGGCTTTGGCAGAGCTTTAATGATCGCGGTTACTTTCTGATGGATAAACCCCGGCACCAGCCACTCCACCAATCTTTCATTAACCTGGGGCAACATCTGTGCAGGAACGGTCAAGGTAACACCGTCAGAAACATTTCCCGGCGCGAAGGTATACGTCAAAGGAAAATCAATACCATTAATCGCCAGCTCGGCGGGATAATCATCACTTGATATGCCACGAGCGGCATCAGACAAGAGAAATTCCCGTGTCAGATAAAGTGGTTGTTTATCGTCATTTCCAGCTTTCTTAACCCAGCTCTCCAGTGCACGGCGAGAGAAAACATTGTCGGGGAAGTGCTTTTCATAGAAATCAATCAGTGCGTGGTCATCTATAACGAGATCCCGGCGCCGCGACTTCTCTTCGTACTCGGTAACCTCTTTTATCAGTTCGATATTCTTCTGATAAAAATCCACTTTCGATCCGAGCTGTTGAGCAACGAGAGCCTCAGTAATGAAAATTTCCCGGCTCTCTGCTGGGTGCGTTCTGGAATAATCAACACGCTTTTTAGGGTTTACCACAAGACCGTAAAGCGACGACTGCTCAGACGCCATAACCTGTCCGCGCTGCTGCTGCCAATGCGGCTCGAAATACTGATACTTCAGTAAATTCTTACCGCACTCTTCAATCCATTCGGGTTCAACTTTTGCGACCATCCGGGCAAATAATTTACTGGTTTCAACCAGCTCAGCGGCAACCAACCATTTAGGTGGTTTTTTATATCCGGCACTACCGGGCGCCATGACAAAACGCCGGTTGCGCGCTCCGATATATTCTTTCTGCTCTGCTTTGAATCCAATATGGCTTAACATTCCGGAAAGGATGGCCTTATGCAGAGATTCGTACGAGGCGGGTTCGGCATTGGTCGCCATATCCATATCGCGCAACATCAGATGCAGCTGACGATGAATATCACGCCATTCTCTCATCCGCATATACGACAAATAATTCTTACTACACCACTTGCGCAGCTGATTCTGACTTAACTCCTGGCGTTTTGCTTCAAAGCCATTCCAGAGATTAATCAGTGTTGCGAAATCTGAATCATCATCAGCCCATTGGCGGTGTTTTTCGGCAGCCGCCTGTTGTTTTTCCTGAGGCCGTTCTCTTGGATCCGCCACCGTTAATGCGGCCGCGACAATCATCATTTCTGTCGTACAGTGCCGCTGCCCGGCTGCAATCAACATACGACCAATTCGAGGGTCTACCGGTAAACGCGCCATAGTACGACCGGTATTCGTAATCTTCTTACTACCGTCTACGGCACCCAGTTCAGACAGCAAGGTATAGCCGTCTTTTACGAAGCGTTCATCCGGTGCATCGACAAATGGAAACTTACGAATATCGCCAAGGCGAAGATTAAGCATCTGCAAAATAACAGCAGCAAGATTGGTTCGGCGAATTTCCGGATCAGTAAACTCGGGCCGGGAAAGAAAGTCCTGTTCTTCATAAAGCCGGATGCAGGTACCTGGTTCAATCCGGCCGCAACGCCCAGCTCGCTGATTAGCGCTGGCCTGAGAGATCGCCTCTACTGGCAAACGCTGAACTTTTGTACGGTAACTGTAACGACTGATCCGCGCCACACCCGAGTCAATGACATAACGAATACCTGGAACCGTCAAAGACGTCTCGGCGACATTTGTACTGAGGACAACCCGGCGGCCACCATGGGGCCGGAATATTTTCTGCTGATCGGCAGAGCTTAAGCGCGCATAGAGCGGCAGAATATCTGTTGCAGGCAACTGCTGGCGCCGCAGAAAGTCGGCACATTCACGAATTTCTCTCTCGCCCGGCAAAAAGATCAAGGTATCACCCGGACTCCCCTTCGCTTTATCGACTGAACGCAACTCTTCGAGTGCTTCCGCTATTCCCTCGAACAGAGAGCGATCTTCTTCATCGTCGTCATTCCGAACGAGAGGACGATATAAAACATCGACTGGATGGGTGCGACCAGACACCTGAATAATCGGGGCATTATCGAAGTGCTGAGAAAACCGTTCAACGTCAATGGTCGCCGAAGTAATAATGACTTTCAGGTCCGGACGCTTAGGCAATAATTGCTTGAGGTAGCCCATCAGAAAATCAATATTCAGGCTGCGTTCGTGGGCCTCATCAATAATGATACAGTCATATTCATTCAGAAAACGGTCATGCTGTGTCTGGGCGAGTAGAATACCGTCAGTCATGACTTTAATTCGGGTATTGTCATTCGACTGATCGGTGAAGCGAACCTGATAGCCCACTGTCTCACCAAGTGGGCTGTGAAGCTCATCTGCAATTCGCTGAGAGACCGAACGTGCAGCGAGGCGCCGCGGCTGGGTATGCCCTATTTTTCCATAAATACCCAAACCCGCTTCGAGGCACATTTTAGGCAGCTGAGTTGTTTTGCCTGAGCCTGTTTCTCCAGCAATGACAACCACTTGATTTTCCGAGATCAGCGATAAAATTTCGGCTTTTTTATCGCAGACAGGCAAAGTTTTCGGGTAATTCAATGCCGGACACGCACTTCGTGCAGCAACTGCTTTCTGGCTATTTTCGACTCGGGTGACCAGCTTTGCCAATTGATCCTGCTGTTTCTCAGCTGGTGCCTTCTCTATACGCCTGATTGCACTGCGAACCGCGTGCCGATCACGGACAAGGCAATGCTTCAGAGATTTTTCGAGTTCAGAGAGAATCTTGATTACTTCGGTAGACATGTATCCCGCCAGTCAGAAACAAAAACGCCCCGGAAACCGGGGCGTTTAGTGTAACACGGAGCCAGGCCTTATTTGTGCTTAGCGAGCTCTTCGTCACGCAGCTCCCGACGCAGTATCTTACCCACGTTGGTCTTCGGCAGTTCTTCGCGGAACTCTACGATTTTTGGTACTTTGTACGCCGTCAGATTCTCGCGACAATAAGCAATCACATCTTTCTCAGTCAGTGATGGGTTACCGCGCACCACAAAGACTTTCACTGCTTCAGAACTCTTTGGATCCGGAATCCCGATAGCGGCTGCTTCAACGATATCCTTATGAGATACAATGACGTCTTCCACTTCGTTTGGATACACATTAAAGCCAGACACAATGATCATATCCTTCTTGCGGTCAACGATCTTAAGGTAGCCATCCTCATTGATAACGGCCATGTCACCAGTCTTCAGCCAGCCATCCTTAGTCATGGTCTCTTCTGTTGCTTCAGGGCGCTGCCAATAACCTTTCATCACCTGGGGCCCTTTCACACACAGTTCACCGGCTTCTCCAAGAGGTAACTCGTTACCCTCTTCATCGATCACCATACAAGCTGTGTTCGCAACTGGCATACCAATAGTGCCCTGCTTAATGCGCGTGGTTGGATTAAACGTAACCACTGGAGACGTCTCCGTCATTCCATAGCCCTCTGCAACTTCGCAGCCGGTTACCGCTTTCCATTCATCGAACGCGGCCTTGGTCAGAGCCATGCCCCCCGAAACAGTCAGCTTGAGTTTGCTGAAATCAAGAGCACGGAAATCGTCTTGAGCACAAAGCGCAACAAAGAGCGTATTAAGCCCTACAAACCCGGTAAACTCGGTCTTTTGAAGCGTTTTAATAAAACCAGGAATATCACGAGGGTTCGGGATAAGAATGCTGTGATTACCCGTCTGCAGCAGCACCATGCAGTGCATGGTAAATGCGTAAATGTGATACAGAGGCAAAGGACATATCACCGTCTCCTCGCCCTCGTTCATCACCTGCTTAAACACGCCGTACGCCTGAGCCATGTTTGCCATCAGGTTACCGTGTGTCAGCATTGCCCCTTTGGCTACACCTGTCGTACCACCCGTGTATTGCAGTACAGCAATATCCTCTGAGGTCGCCGGTGCGCTGGTATACGGTTTACCCTTGCCTTTACTAAGTGCTTTCCGCAGGGGGATAGCGCCTGGAATATTGGCGGCAGGCACTTCCTTTTTAACGTACTTAAGTACTGTGTTAATCAGGGTTCTCTTGAGCGGGCAATGCATATCACCAACGTTTGTAACGATGACATGCTTAATGCCGGTCTTGGGTACAACCCGCTCGACCTTATCGCCGAAATTAGCAAGAACAACCAGAGCTTTCGCGCCAGAATCATTAAACTGGTGTTCCATTTCGCGCTCGGTATACAGGGGATTAGTATTCACCACGATGATACCAGCGCGCATCGCGCCAAATACGACGACCGGGTACTGCAGGACATTGGGCAGCTGAACAGCAATACGATCTCCCGCCTGAAGTGAGGTTTCGTTCTGAAGGAAAGATGCGAACGCAGCACTTTTCTCATCCAGCTGAGCATACGTCATGGTTTGCCCGAGACATGTAAACGCTGGTAGCTCAGCGTACTTTTTAACGAAACCATCAAAAATTTCGGTAATGCACGAAAACTCATTTACGTTAACTGTCTTTGGATACCCTTCAGGGTACCGCTCCTGGAAAAACTGTTCGTTCATTTCAATCTCCATTCACTGTCTTGGTTCAGGATCAACCGAAGCTATTGCAGTCGAGTTTAGCGGCATTACGTCAGGTGGGCCAGTATCCTATACGGATAAAAAAAGCCCGGCTTATGCCGGGCTTTAATGCTTCAAGGGTTAAAGCGGATTGGGTACTCCACCTTAGTAACCTCGACGTTGGGTCGACTCTCAAATGCCATCTGCTGACATTTGAGCTCAACACTGCGAATCAAACGAGCATCTTTGACTTCGCTCTTCGCAGCTTTACACGAAGTGACCGAACCGTCCGGTTGAATCGTCAGCGCCAGAGTCACCGAACCCTCCAGGGTTGGGTTCTTCCGCAGAGCTCTACGATACAGTCGGTCGTAGTGAACGTTGTACGCTTCGAACACCAGTCTTAGCTCTTCCTGGCTACGCTTTTTCGACTCCTCTGCTGCCGCGACTGCCTCTGCAGCGACTTCAACGGTTGTCGTAGCGCGATCGCCAAGGTTTTCGCCTGAGGTGACATTAGTCAGCGTTGCTACATCAACACCACCCGAGCTACGGCTTGCCGCTGTACGGTCTACCACAGAGCCAACGTTCGTGGCCTGAGTGCCTTTCGTACTGAGCGACGAACTCGAAGTACTCAATGCTGTCGTTGGTATTGCCGATCGCAGATCGCTCAGAGCCTGAAGTGCCTCACTGCCGACTGCATCCCGCGCCTTCTGTTTAGCTGCCTGGCGCTGTTGCTCTGTTGCTTCAACCTTAGGCTTAGGCTCGGGTTTAGGTTCCGGCTTCGGCTGAGGTTTCGGCTCAGGCTTAGGTTCAGGTTTTGGCTCGGGCTCAGGTTCCGGCTCGGGCTTTGGTTCCGGCTTCGGCTGAGGTTTCGGCTCGGGCTTTGGTTTAGGAAGCTCCTGCTTTTTGCGCTCAATCACTTTCGCCAGTTGAGGCGGAAGTTCTTCCAGCTCTGATCTGTCTTTTTCCGGCAGATCTATAAAAGGAACCACAACACCCACCAATAGCATCAAAGCCAGCAGTACACCGAGAATAGTCCAGAGACGTCTGCTGTCTTCACCGTCGGTCCACGGCAGTTCAGGTGTGCGATAAATACTGCTCATCACTCACCTCCCGGCTGCTTTTGATTGACCGCCAGTGAGATATTGGCAAAGCCTGACTCAGCACAGGTACTCATAATTCGTTTCAGAACTGAGTATGCCGTAGCTTTGTCACCCACAATCGTCACGGGCCGGCTGTCTTCGCCTTCAGCAATTGGCGTGCGACTGGCCTGATACTCAAGCTCAGTGAGCAACGAGGGGATGATCTCGTCATCGCCCTGCTTGATCGCAGACAGCTGTGCTACCGACCGCCCTTGTACGAGCAGGTCAGTTTCTGTCACCAGTACTGTCAGTTGCTCTTCAGGCTTATTCTCTGATACGGACACCGGAAGCTCTACGCTGTCGGTGTTCTGAACTTCCACCTCAGACTGATTTACCATCAGGAAGAACACCAGAATGGTGAAAATATCCATCAGGGCCGTCAGATTAAGACCGTTCTTATTTGCATTGCGTTTATGGTTGCGATGCATACGCTTTGCACGACGTGACATTTTCATGGTGCCACCTCCTGCGCATCGGCCTCACCCAGGGAAATATCTGGGAAAAGAACAGCATCAACCAGGGACGCAGCGACCACAGCCGGGTAAATACGTACCGTATCCATAACAGTTACCAGGGTCTGGTAATCCGTATTAGGCTCTGCGAGCAATGTAATATCTCGTTTTTCTGCAAACTCTGGATTCTTCTTGGCTTTCTGAAGTGCCTCCGAAAGGCCCTCATAGTCAAGTTCTCCGGACTGAGCAGGAATAGAAGCCAGCTCTACCGTCTCTTCCTGATATGTTCGGGAGAGGGTAAATCCTGTCTTCCTGATCGTCACTTCAAGCGTGACATCCTCCGGGTTAACGGCACCTGGCTCATCGCCAGAAGGTAACCTTAGATCCAGTACGGCCAGTTGTGAAAAGACCATATTCATCAACAGCACAGGTACCAGTACGATCATCAGGTTCATGAAGGATGTTACGTTGAGTTCCGCCTCTTCTCTGATTTTCTTATGGCGTCTCATCGAACGACTCCTGATTAACCGTTACTTGAAGGAGTACCGTTTTGTCCTGCCTTTTTATCCGTGATGGTATTCAGGAACTTAACTCCTGCCATCTCGATACTGTCGACGATTTCAGATGTTTTAGTCTGCAGATAGCTATGCAGCAAAATCAGAGGAATAGCAGCAATCAGACCGAAAGCTGTGGTGTTCATCGCAACCGAAATACTCTGAGACAGCAATTCAGCCTTTTCAGCAGCGGGGGCACTGGCGACCGCGGTAAACGCAGCAATCAGACCCATAATGGTGCCCAGAAGTCCCATCAGAGTCGCGATATTAGCGAGGGTTGCGATGTATGGAGTGCGCTTTTCCAGTTGAGGAATCGCCTCCATCAGGCCTTCTTCCAGTGCATATTCAACTTCTTCACGACGCTGAGCCGTCGGAATACGCTGAATGCCGGCCGCAAAGATATTAGCAATGTGAGTATCAGAGCTATTGGCGTAATTCAATGCAGAACGCAGATCACGCTTCTGCAACATAGGGTACATTTCATCGAAGGCACGACGGTTACCCGACTTTTCCTTCGCGAGGACGAGCAAACGCTCAATTGCGACAGCGAGACCGATTACCATGATGATTGCAATCGGGTACATAAACACACCACCTTCCTGAAGGAAGCGAATGATGGAATCCATTGGAGATCTCCGGTTCTGATACTATTGTTGTTCTGATAAGCAGCTCATTAAAGCTGCACACGCGCTGATTTAACCATTATTTTCGTGCAGAAAAAACCGCACTTCACTCTATTTCCAGGACTTCGTTTAACCGTGTGACGTGATCCTCTTTTTCGTTATAACGCTTACCATAACGTATTTCGCGTTTCAGACTGTCACGGGTCAATGGTCGGAACCAATGACGATTAAAGCTGGTAACGGGCTCATACAACCGCCCGGTTCCTGGTGGCGGTTGCCAGGCATTAATATAGAGTACATTCGGATTCTCGCTATTACCTCGAATTGTCATTCCCTGAAGACGAACGACATCATCGTCTGCCGACAATGCTTCCAGGCTAATGAGCAATAGTGGCAAAAGGACACCGGCCAGATATCTCATATTTCACCCCCACTTTCCCGATCACCTTCACTTTGTGGCGTATCGTCAGAAACGTCTGAACTATCTTCGGTGCTTTCAGTAGCAACCGCGCCTTCTCCGCCGGCCCCACCATCTTGTGACACAGATTCACTGACACCAACGTCTGCGGCACTTTGTGGCGAGCCTATTGCCACTGAAGCTTCGCTTACCGGTTGTACAGGTTCCTTCAGCGAGTCATACCACTCATCAATGCTTTCTGGGTCGGCCTCATCAACCCCAACGCGACGCGCAAGATCAATCACCCAGATATTGAGTTTTTCATCTTCAGGCATCAATCGACGCGCTTTCCGGTAAAACTCCAGTGCGCTTTCGAGATCATTACGATACAGGTCTAATAGAATACCCAGATTGTAATAATGGCGTCCTTCATCTGGCTCGCAGTCAATAGCCGCGTAATAGCTTGCCTGCGCATCATCAAAACGCCCTAGTTCGCGATAGGTAATACCACTCAGAGCATGAACCGGGCAAAACGTCGGATCTATCTCTTCAACCTTTTCATAGGATGCCGCCGCCTCTTCGTAATTACCTGTCTGATAATATGCCAATCCGAGGTTGGTCCAGACGCCGGGGTACTGCCCATAAACAACCGACATATCAGCCCAATGCTGCCTTGCGTCCTCAAATTTCTGATCCTCCATCAGAGACAGGCCATTGCGATATTCATCCTCAAACCCTTCTGGCAGAGGTTGCACCAGAGGCTGACCATCCGGTCCAAGCTCAGCGGAATCTTGAATTGCAGGTTTATTCGAGGCGCAGGCACTCAATAAAACAATCAGTAACGTACTAGCGAATCTGATCAACATACGTCACCGCTTTTTCTTGTTTGTCGTATTGGCCCGGCATCAACTTAGCCATGGACCTGAAACTCTCTTTAACCCACTCATCGTACAAGCCATCGTAAGTCCTGCTGATATTGGTCTGATGAATATCAATCGCCGCTTCTTCCAGAGGGAATGCCTGATCCTCAAGTAGGAAGGTATACTCTTCCTCCTCAAGCTCATCCATGCCCGCAGGACGCTCTGACTCCATCAGGCAGCGGCTGAATTTTGCGTACATATCGCCAATATGAAATGTCGCGGGTGTCGTGAACTCCAGCACTTCCATCTCAACGGCCTGGGTGTAACGTTTAAGAGCACCCTGCATCGCTTTATTTTTACGCACAATGCTTTTCGCCAACGGCAAATTAATTTCTATCTCGTCGAAGCGACGTCGGTCAAATTCGCCCAATTCAAATGCCGCTTTAGACGCGAGATAACGGGACCGATCAGTTTTGTCATCACCGGCGCGAGTGTGAAGACTAATTATTTTATCCAGCCAGAAACGACGTTTTTCTTCTTCCCCAAGGTTTGCGTATATCTGATCAAGTTTGTAGTGCGCTTCAATAGCTGGATCAAAAGGACGTTTGTAGGTGTGGGCATAGCGACGATACATAACAATCGCGTTATCAAAGTCTTCCGCTTTCTCAAAATATTCAGCCGACTGGAATGCAGCGATGCGTTTCTCTTCGTCATCCGTGCCTGAGTCAGAAATTGACTTAAGCTCAAATGCCGCTTCCCGCCACTCCCCTTGTCCTTCATAGGCGATAATTAATTTACTGCGAATATCATCACTGAACTGGCTGTTTGGGTGAGTCTCACGAAATGCGAGCAAGACTTCTTCTGCCCGAGCAAAATCTTCTGTCTGCATCAACAATGTTGCAGCATCGTATTCTGCATTTTCCCGCAGATTACTCTCCGGGACGACATCAGCAAGCCGTAACCACTGCGCCACCGCTTCTTCGGGATTATCCTCTTGCGCTGCTTCGCCCTGTTTATAAATAGCCGCGGCTGACTTCTGGCGAAGATCCGCCCGCTCTTTTCGACTCAGTTCTGAATATTCAGAGGCAGCTAACAACGCGGTTTCGGCTTCTTCAAATTTGCCAAGCTCAAACGCTGAATGCCCCTGCACCAGAGACGCACCGTAAGAATACCTCGGCGGCAGCTCCACCCCACTCTCCTGAGCAAGGCGTGCGGTCGTTAAGGCCTGACCGTAATATTCGTCGGCAAGAAGCATTTCCGCAGTATTCACCAGAACGGTACCCCGCCGTTCATCCTGTGGAAATTCAAGCACGAAGCGCTTTGCACTGGCGACAGTCAGCTGGCGCCAGCGTGCCTCTTCCTCGGGGGTCGGCTTATACTTGTTGTACGCAAGCAATGCCGCATACCCTGCTTCAGCGGCGTTTTCGTAAAATGGATACTGATAAGCAACAATTTCATAGTTGTTGCGAGCATCGTCGTAGTTTCCAATTTCGTAGGATATTTCTGCCAACAAAAAGTGGGCTTTTACTGCATCCGGTGCTTTAGGGAACGAACGGATATATTCCCGATACCAACCTGCAGCCTGCTCCAAGCGCTCCTGTTTTTCCTTCGCAGACTTCGTTTGCTGCCCCCAGCCGTGTGCAAACGTCGCCAGATCCCAGATGTAATCCCCCAAAGCCACCGTAATCAATGTGCGAACATCTTCACCATGTGTCTCCCAATAAGGGGAACCGACACCGAAGCGTTCAATAAATACCTCTTTATGCTTTCTGCGCAGCATCGGATAGCCTGCTTTTTCATACCCCGAGATTAAACGGCGATAATAAAGCGGGGCTCGGTCATCGTCGGGGAAGCGATCAACAAACGCGCGTAATGTTGACGCTGAACTTTTGTAGTACTTTTTTTCGTAATACTGATTGGAGAGCTCTGCATAAATACGATATTCAAAATACCGTGCACCGTGCTCGTCGTAAAAACGTGCAATCTCGTTCCAGTCACCGAGGTAGTCAAACATCAACGCCATAATACGCAGGGAGTCATTCAATACCTCCAGCTCTGCGCCATCTGCTGCCATTAATGTTTCATCATCCGGAAAATGTTCATCAATCATTTCCGTGAAAGCCAGCAGGCTGTCTTCAAGTCTGTTCTGCTTAAACAACGCCCAGCCGCGAAAATACTGAGCATCCAGGTAATACTGGTTTCCATCCGGCCCAAACTCTACGACCTGCGCAAAGCGATTTTCTGAGGCTTCGAAATCGCTGACGTTATAGAGCATCCGCCCAAGCCTGAACTGCGACTCTAAATAGTAAATTGACTCGGGATAGCGCTCAGTCAACTCTTCAAGAACAGCAATTGCCTGGTTCTGGCGCCCGGCTAATGAGTACGCTTTCGCCAACTGATAATAGATAGTGTCGTTGTCTATCCGATCAGGGTAGAGTTCAAGAAGGGTTTCGTAGTCGCCAATGGAGGCTTCTGCCATTTCCCGGTCTTCCGCGACCATGGCATCAATATCATCGCCAAACTGATCCATTCTGATTTCGTCCCACTGAAGCTTGAGTCCCGCAATACGGTGGGCGACACGGACGCGCAACTCAGGGTCCGTTGATACTTCCAGATAGGATTGATAGCTGCGAATCACGTCTCTATGGTCAACCCCCAGGGGCTCATCAGACGCCGTGCGCACGGTAAGCGTACCGATATCAGACAGATACTTGCGTTCATCTTTCTTGCCAAACCAGCTACAGCCAGAACTCAACGCAATCAGAATCGTCAGTAGCAGAAAACGGGACAACATTACTTAACCGCCTCCTGGTTTTCAGTGTCCGGCTCATACTCAAGCGAGCCAAATTCATTTTGCAGCGAGTCATCATAAAGGCGCGCTAATGCGAGTCGTGCCTGGGCAAGATACAGCGTCAGGCGTTCATGGAGTTCTGACAGGTGAGCTCTGGCCATGTCGGTCAACAAAGTTTCCTGATCACTCTGAATTTCAGCCACGCTCGCATCTAACGCAGCAACGCGTTGCTGTAGCTGACGCACACGTTCAGGGAGTCCGCGCCAGGAACTGTCTGCCCACATAAGAGACGTGCGGGTATTTTCGAGCTGACGAAAAAGCTTGTCCGTTTCAGAACGCAATATCATATGGTCGCGCTCTGTATCCCATTTTCGCTGTGGCTGTGCTTCATAAATCGACCACAACTGGAGGCCACGCATACGACGCCAGCGCTCTTTATAAGGCGCAAGATCACGGGTAGGCGTTCCGATTTTTTGCAGCTGAGTAACCGCAGGAACGACATTTCTGAGACGTTCGATACGTGCCTCATCACTTTTGGATGCGAACGAAAATACGGTCTCATCTTCATCCAACAGCCTGTCCTGCACGGCAAGAATACTTCGAAGAACATCCATCTGACGTTCCTCAAGCTGTTCTAGCAAAGCCTCACCGCCCATCGATTCAAGATTCTCACGACGTTCAACCAGAATGTCGGACCATAAAGTCAACTCACGCATGGCTTCTGCAAGGTCGGCACGGATACGGTCAAGATCATGGAGTTTTGCCAATTCTTGCGTGAATGACTCTTCTTTGAGTAACCCCTGAGCAAAACGTGTGATCTGGCTTTGTGGCAGATCACTCAGCGCCTGCCTTTGCCAACCCCAGTTCTCAGAATCATTTGCCTGACGCCATTCACCAAGCCAGTCACCTAACGATTCTTCCTGGTTAAGTTGTTTCAGCTCTGAGACCATCTCCGTCAAACGTTCTTCAACACGTTCGTACGCCAGAACAGATTGATTTACAGCATCAACCAGTTCAAGCGTGTGAGGTACTGCCAGGTACGACTCCACCACCGCCGGGTGATATTCGTCATACAGCTGCTGCAGTATACGCCATGGTTGAATGGCATCTTCATAACGCCACTGAGCTAATAAGTTCCATCCGTAATGCAGTAACGCCGGAGGCGTAAACACTGATTCAAGCGTCACGTCCGAGAAATAACGATTAGCTATCACATGTTTATCTCGCTCCATCGCGGCGATGCCAGAAATCAGCAAAATACGATCACGCAGAGCTGTACCCTCTTCATTGTCTGGCAAGTAGAAGATGGCCTCGTCAATGGTCGATTCAATGTCACGACTTCTGAAATTCTGACGAACCATTGCCAGAATCAGGTTGTAGCGTGCGTACCCAGTCCAGATATCCGCGTCGGCCATCCCGTTAAGTACAGTCAAGGCTTCTTCAACGCGATCCTGCTCACTAATGCTACTGACCAGTAGATACGAGAGTTCCTGATTATGCCGCCGACTAAGCCGCGGAGATGCCGCAAACGCATTCCGTGCTGCTTGCTCCGCACGTGCGTAGAAGCCCGCACTGAACAGTCGCTGAGCCAGGAAATACCAGGCGTCACCAGAAGCACTGCCGCCGTCTTCAAAAACCGCATAGAAAAGGTCTTCAGCCTGATCTTCCAAACCAAGAGACAGAAAGACAGCAGCACGCATGACCTCTGCCTCTGTTTCGGGCGTTGAGTCACTACCGATCAGCTCTTTCCACTCACGCAGATAATAGAGCGTCTGGTAATACTCACCGACGAGATAGGAATAATAAAAGTTACCGCGCAGCAGACGTTTTTCAGCATCTTCATTGACGCCAAGGCCTTCGATATCGTCGAGATCAATATCAATATCGTCTTCTGACAGGTCCTCTGCATTTACACTGACACTAAAAAACGTCAGTGGAACCAGCAGAAGTAGAAGAAATAGTTTCCGCATCAAATTACCAGTACTTCAGCTGCAACCGCGCACTCTGCAGATCATCACGATCAACAATCAAGAGCTCTGTAATTAATGGCTTACCGGTTTTAGTAATTATTTCAGTGATTGCCAGCTCTCGCCCCTGCCCCTGATGATCCACACCGCGAATGGTCACAGACACCTCGTGTTTCCCCGGTGCGAGGTTCAGGTCACCCAACGGTTGAACCGCACCCATTCGAAGCGCTTTCACCTGACGCTCTGTGTAAAGGTGCTGAAGCTCGAGCTTACCATCGACAGACAACTCGACGGATAAGGGCTCAAAATATTCACCGTGATTCAGAGTTACATGAAATGCAGCACGAGTCGTTGCCGGGCTAAGAAGTTCGCGTTCGAGCTCATACAGGTCACGATTAAGTTCAAGAACAGCCTCTTTGGCTGTCATAACCTGTTCACGCACTGCCGCGTCTTCTGCCATAACTGCAGAAGTAAACAGCATGCTCAGAACTAACAGAAATTTCATTGTCTACTCCGGTTGCTGATAGTCACGGCCCTGGCTCATCCAGCGCATCACTACCTGCTCTGTTTCCTGATAATTATCGTCAAGATCACCCGTAATCAGGTGATCGAGGCGACCATCGGCATTGATCAACATAACCGCGGGCCGCTCTTCAAATACCCACCCCTGACGCCACTTGGGCTCATACTTCAGAACTGGAATACGCATATTCGGTGGTTGACGACTGCCTTTTGGCGTCCACACAAACCACCCCTTTAACCTCTCAATCTCCAGACTCTCAGCAAGGAGTTGATATCTGACGAGTCGCTCGGAGCATTCATTGCAGTCGCCAAGCCAGATTAACATCAGGTACGAACCCCGAGCCTCTTCTAGGCGCTGACCAAAACCGTTGGTCGCTGGCAGAGTGAAATCCGGAACCATGTCACCGGGCTTCAGACTTTCTGAAGCCTGCAGCTGGAGCGAAAAACAGATCAGTAATACAAGCCGAGTGAGATATCCCACTGCGTTCCCCCATCTGATTCAAGCGACTGAAGACGTTCATCATCAACCAGAAACTCCCGCACGCCTATTCCCGTCCAGATGCGCTCACCATGAAACTGAACATTCATGCCGAGAGACGCATAGCGACCGCTGGTATCACCCGAATGTTGCTCGCCTGCGTTCAGTTCTGCCGCAAGCACCCAGGGTACCGCACGAACGCCGCTAGTGCTGGCCGTCCCCTGAAGCAACGCGTAGCCCGCGCCGGCGGAGTAACGCAGCAGCTCTTCATCATCACTGCGCACCTCCTGGCCGTCGTTAATCACAGCGCGTGTGCTGAACTGGCCAAGCTGAGCTTCGCCCAGCAGATACCATTTTTCACCGGCGAAATAGCGTGCAGTAAAAAGAATGCCGGGTTGTGAATCGTTGTTGTATGCCAGCGTATTCGCATAACCAACACTAAAAATACCGTGCTCGACTTCTGTATCACCTAAATCATCCAGGCCGTTTCTCTGATTACCTGGGCTGAACACCTCGGCCGCAGCAGTGAACGACCACAACGTCATACCAGCAAGGCCCACCACCCGCGTAAAAGAATTCATAAACGTAATCTCCAAACTAGCGATGCTGATCTGTGCGTCGTCATATCACTGTCTAATGTCGTACCAACCTCACCCCGAGCCCCAACCTCGAAATA
>NZ_DFQB01000050.1:0-33760 GCF_002377545.1 Thalassolituus sp. UBA3500
GCTCTTATTCAAAACCCCAGCAGGGTAACCTGCTGGGGTTTTTTCTTATCTAGGGTTTATGCCAGGTTGCCTGCTGGGGTATTGGGTAGAATACGATAATCATTTTTACTACCTATCGGGCAGCGAAGCGTCATGTGAAAGGCGATGCACCGGAGGTGCCAGCCTTGAGCGCCGCAGGCGTGGCGAAGCCAGACAAAGCGTAGCTTTGGACTCCTTGACGATGACCTACCTGCTGCGCAGGTTCAGGTCATGGTGCAGTTGGCTTCGCCGATCAAGCTCTTATCCAAAACCCCTGATCACTAACGTGGTTAGGGGTTTTTCTTGCCCGTAAGAAAGTTAACCGTGTAGGAGCGCTTCAGCCAGCTTGCCTGGCTATGCGCGATGCGGCGCTTCGACAGAAATATGTAGGAGGGGATCCTATCCCCGAAAGCCTCTGCGACCCAGACGCCATCGGGAAGACGCTTCCCTCCTACAGAGTCGCACAAGCATCGCGTTACGATCTTTCGATGGATCTTGTCATACCCGTGTAGGAGCGGTTCAGCCAGCTTGTCTGGCTATGCGCGATTGCGGCTCAGCGTGAGACAAATGGCGTCTATTTAAGAGTTTATGCCGTTGATGCTCAAAATCGACGGGCCACGAACGTCTTCTCACTGTAAAGAGTACGTTCGTACCGCTATTACCCCTTGAAGCAAAATCCCTAGCGAATATCCTATACGTAACAAGTATTCCAATAATAAAAACAAGCTGTCACCGAATATCTATCTGTCCTGATATAGACTGGTTCTACAGTCGAAGCGGTGTCTCTTGACCGACATGTGAGGTCGTGAAGTGAAAAACATTCTCCGCCATCCATTAACAGTTGCATTGACCGCTATGTCTCTGCCAGCGCTTTCACTTGAGGCGATCAGTGATCGCGAGATGGCTGATGTTGCTGGTCAAGCCTTTATCACCATCGATGCATCATCATACAGTGACGGCACTGGTGAATGGGCAGGGCAGTATGAGTTCACAAAGGTGAATCTGGGCTTAGATATCGAAACCCTGATGACCATCGACACGCTTAAGGTTGGTGAGTTTGAGCGGACAGTAGGTGAAGACGGTACTGTGCCAATGACGGATTCTCAGGGTAACCCTGTGACTCAAAATGGGAACTTGGTGGCCCATGATGCTGATTTGATTATTGAGAACTTCGGTCTTGGCCGGGTCACTAATTACAAAGATGCCGTTAATGCTGGTGTTGAAGAGTTTAAGATCCGTGATCCTTACATTGAACTTGCGTATAAAGTAGAGAGCGGTGTCCGGAAGATTGCAGGAGTACGTATCGGCTTCTCGGAAGCTCAGGGTTGGTTGTCAGGAGATCTTATCTCTTTAACAGGTAATTTGAATGGCCGAATTGAAGGGCCTGCCTCGGTGGTATATGACCAGAACTGTAATGGTCAGGGTACTGCGAGTTGGTTGCAGTGTATTGAACTAGGTTTGGCAGATGCTTTGGGTACGCAGTTGGTAAGTACAATCGACTTGGTTGATGGTGCTGTAGGTACCGCTGGTTATAGTTATGGCGCTGGTCGCGAGTTAAATGAAGATGGTGAGCTTCAAAACCCCGATAGCCCATATCTGGACGTCCCTTACCTTAAACGAGCTTCCTGGGCGGGTGTTCCGGGGGGTAGGAGCTTCACAGCTCCAGGTTCTGCGCTTGAATTTATTATTCCCGCGCTTACCGGGTCTGAAGACTGTACTGTTACGGGTACTCCCGCTTGTTTCCCTCTAACTAACTTTCAGAGTGTCTATGTCGGCGATGAAAGTGTTGACTTTGAGAATGGCG
Organism: Thalassolituus sp. UBA3500; assembly: GCF_002377545.1. Lineage (NCBI taxonomy): Bacteria > Pseudomonadati > Pseudomonadota > Gammaproteobacteria > Oceanospirillales > Oceanospirillaceae > Thalassolituus > Thalassolituus sp. UBA3500. The sequence goes on from NZ_DFQB01000050.1 coordinate 1,823, forward strand.
GCGGAGCTACAGGTGCGTTTGTATCTCTTCAGACTACTTCTGTTCCGTGGGAAGATTTTTCGGGTATCGAAGGCAGTGATCGCGTATTAACTCAGAGAGGAGCGTTTTTGAATATCGCTAAATTCGATTCTGGCTCTGGTGTGAAGTATCCACTCAACCTTGATTTGTTCAGTGCAACGAACGGTACGCCACGTCAGGCTACCTGTGTTGGTAGCCTGAAGGGGTGCTAATTATGAAAATCTTGCGATCTATGTTAATCACCTCGATGGTTGTCTCTGCTGCGGCATTTGCTGACTTGCAGGCTCTTGATGATAGCCAGATGAGTGCGGCAACTGGTGAGGGGCTTGGGTTTGCCCTTGAAGATTTCGTTTTGGACACGGAAGGAGCTGAGCTTTCAGTAACAGGCATACAAAGCTCTGCGGGCGAAGAGATCGATATTAAGTGGACTAGCCTTTATGTTATGGGGGAAGGCAGTGACGAGGGCTCTATTCGCACACCGGGACAGATTGGTAGTTACCTCCATCCGTACGTAATTCGTTCATTACGAGGCAGTGGAGGCCTCGATCCTAATGATCCTTTGTATAACGAAAAGTACGGTCAGATTAACAATGAACTGGCTCTACTTGAACTTGCAGCTGATGAGTACCAATCAGATGTCCAGAATAGCGCAACTTTTGCCACATTCTCGTACTATCAGGGGTGTGTTTGGGGGCAGCCTGGGTGTGACGACTTGGCAACGGTTGGCTCTAACGGAGTCGCAGTGCAGGCGATTACAAATGAAATTGATGCCCTGAATTCGTCCAGAGCGCAAATTGTAGATACCTATTCTCTGGCATTAGGCGCACTAGAAAATCAGATGAATAGTTACTACTTGAGTGAAATTGTTCCAAGGGAGGCCACTGTTGCACAGGAGCAAACGGAATACGACGCCGAGGTTGTTGAGCTCGGTCAGCGTCTGACTACGGCATTCGATGCTTATGAAGCTTTTATGGCTATTCGACCTCAAGCTGATTGTGAGTTTGGCGATAATTGTACCGGATTGAATGGTTCCGCATGTCCCGCAATCGGGGGAGGTGCTTGTCGGGATGCTCGGACCGCATACAACAATTCTTACGACTCCTACGAGGAACAGCAGTCGGTACGCCAGGATGCATATAACGATCTTATTGAAGCACGTATAGATCTGGCTGCTGCTAATAATGATTCTGAGAGTTTTGGGCCAGCAGGCTCTTATATTGAAGCGGTCAATAATGTAGAAGAATTCAAGGTGCTGTGTGGTCTGGATTCGAGTGACTTTGGCTCGTGCGACGGTGGCCTGATCACGCGCAAGGGAGAAACAAAAGATGGTATCGAAAGTGTTTCAATAGCTTTGGCAAGTGGTGTGGAGCGCAGGGATGGCCTGGATGTGGGTGCATCCTTCGAATTCGCAGTGAACTCAGTAAATCCAAATGGCTCAACCAGCCCGCGTACTGACTACATCGATATCAACATGAAAGGGCTGTTTATCGATGGAACTGCGTTCCGTCTTTGGTCTGCTCCGGACGAGCAGGGTGACGATGAGCTGAATGCTGAGATTCGCTTGAATTTATTTATCAAAGAGTTGGATATCAGTGTTTGTGATCCTTCGGTTTGTGACAATGATCCTGTAGCCAAGGAGGCTTCTACTCTAAACTTGGATAACATGTTTGTCAGTCTTAACCTGGGTTACGGCGAGATTCAGCCAATGCGTCTGTCTGCTACGTCGGATGGTAATTTCGAGTTTGAGCTGACCAAGCTCCGTCCTGGTGATGATGTCGACACCAGTAGCCAAGAAGCTATGCAGACTTTCTATGATGATTACTATGAAAACTCACCGAAGAGCTTTATATCTATCAGCGACGTGCGTATCGGCAACAGTCCTGATGCCAGCCTCGGTAGAATCACGGTTGACGGTTTGCGTGCTCAGTACCTTAAAGTTACCAGTCGCGACCTGTAAAAGGTGGAGGTCAGAATGACATTTAATAAGTTAGTACTTTCTATATCCACATTAATGGTCGCATCTTCGGCAATGGCCGAGATGAAAGCAATTGATGATTTTGACTTGTCTGAAATTTCAGGTAAGGGTGGTGTTTACCTATCCGGTGAGTTCGCGATCAACAAAGATGGTGGACCCCTTTGGGACGATCCCAATGAAGTCTCAGGCTTCACTCCAGGTTCTCGTCCTATATTCGACGGTGCCGGTAATATCGTTGGCTCTGAAGAATGCGAAAACGGCATCTGTGGTTTGCGCCTTGCCATCAAATTGAATGAGAACAGTGAAGGTTGGTACGTTCTGGATGACGTGTCTGGCGGTATGTCGTTCGAAGGGTTGACGCTTCAGACGGAAACACTGACGACCGCAACGAACTACGACGTTTGGGTTGATGGTGGCTTCGAAGAAAAAGCGGTTGACGACGAAGTTTTGAAAATCGGGCTACCAGGAACCATTACCTTCAACGATTTTAAGTTTAAGTTCGCTGTAGCTAACAATGGTGAATTTGGTGTGCCTCTTCAGGATGGAACCGCATTTCGGCAAACCGAAATCTTCGGTGTCCAGCTGGATGGCGATATCACTGTCGGTGGTAACTTACTCCTGTTTCCGGTGGATTGATTATGAAAAAGACTACTTTGACGTTAAGTGCACTCACGCTCGCGATTCAGGCTGTATCAGTATCGGCACTGGAAGCGCTTGATGATGAGAGCATGGCGAATGTATCTGGTCAGTCTGGTGTGACGATTGAACTTGACCCTGGGCAGCTGGATATAGGTGAAATTAGCTACAGCCAGGATGGTGTTGCAGCCAATATGCGTGACATCAATATCAACTCTGGTATTGGCTCTGCCTCGGTAACGACGATAGATATTGACTCGGATGGTACCCTTAATCTGTTCAACCAGCTTGGTGCTCGCGAGTTTACCGTTGGCGGCGTTGGCATGACCGGCACTACTGGTATTACCAACGATTTTTTCAGCCTGCGCGGTGCGACTCAGGCGTATAGTGATGGCGGTACTACGGGCGACCTGACTGATGACACTGGGGTTTTTCGTCTCAACATGGGCGATGACGGTAACGGAAATCTTGCCTTTGATGGTTCACAGGTCGGCCTGTTCTTCGACGGTTTGCACTTCGGCGATGACGGCATGGAGTGGATCATTGATGATTTAGCAATGTCAGCCATCATTAACTACGGTCGCCTCATCGTTAATGACGGCAATGTCGAGTTCGACTTCGGTACCTTTGATAATCGAGGCCTACGCCTGACTTATGAGGCAGCTGCGATTGGTCTGTCTAATGATCCTAATATCGCTGTGGGTGATTATGGCGACCCTAACTCAGCGGGTTATTTGTTGGGTGACACGTTTGGTTCACTCAGTGTCGATCTTGAAGCATACGGTACCTTCACGATTGAAGGTGGCGGCGCTGATATCGGTGAGGGTATTACCTTCATACCTGCTCTTACGCTTATCAATGATGATGACGATCGCCCAGCGTTCAAATATACGGACGACGGATACGTGATCCTCGCTCGTAACTTCCGTGGAGACTTCAGTACAGAGTCTGGTTTGACGCTCGATTTTGAAGAAGACGATGCTAACAACCCCTATCTGGCATTGCGTTACGAAGATCTCACCTTCTCATTCAGCTTAGATGACCTGATTCTTGGAGATGAGAATGGAGCTGCACTCGGTAGTTTCCGTGGTCAGGTGCTTTTTCAGGATGGCTTAGTTGATGGGATTGAGCGTAAAAACTATCTACATTTATTTCCAGGCGGTGATATCGCTAGTGCCGATGGCTCAACGCAGCAGGGTATAAGGGCGCAAGTCGGATGGAATATTGTGTCTGCGGCGCCGGAAGCACAAGATGGTGAAACCTTTACCACACCGGGAAGTTTTGCAGGTAAAACTGCAGCTGAGAGTAATACTTATTTCGCCATGAACGATGATGGTAACTGGGTTTATTTCAACGGTTTTAACGGCTGGGGTGAAGGTGAGGTAACACTTGATCTTACTTCTGGCCCAGATATGGCTTCACTGCCTTCTGATTATTATGCTAACCCTTATAATTCAGCGACGGGGCAGTTTGATGCCAACGTTGGCTATGACCGTGAGAACAAGGTTGGTACTTACGATGGCCTGCGTATCGACTTCAAAGATTTACGCGGAGAGTACAGCTTCTCGGGCGTAACTGTTGGTACTAGTGAAGAAGAGGCAATGGACTCCCCTTACATGGGTGGTACTGAGCTGCTTCTGGCAATGGAAGTATTCCCATCGTACAGCTTCACACTCAATGGTAACCTGACGATTGCTCCGGGTGGTCAGATTAACAGCGACGGCGTTGGTGGTACTCAGGGTCTTACGCTTAATGGTGATCTGCGGATCACTGATGGTGATGCTGCGATTACAGTGGATGAGTTCGGTCGTGGTGTCTGGTTGACAGGTGTAACCTATGACCTTCACATGCGCGGTGCATCTATTGACGTAACCGAAGATGGCTTGACCTTTAATAAAGGGCTGACGTGGTCGACCATTCAGGTCGGTCAGTACAACAGCGCTACAGGTGAAATCGAGGGTGGTATTATCTTCGGCTCGCGCGAGGATGGCGACAACCTTGGTGCCTTCACGCTCGAACGTCTAGAGGATGGCACTACGATTTCAGTAGCGTCGGGTGGTGCAGGTCAGGTTTGTATTGGCGGCTCACTCAACGCTGGAGGCACTGATTGTGCGGGCGCTGGTCGTTTCGAAGATCGCGGAGAGCAAGGGCTGACTATCAAAGTTAAGGCGAAGTTTGCAGAGGCTCCTACTGACGTGAACGATCCTAATTATTATCGCTACCTTGGCAAAGGTAATCGCTTCTCTTGGACACAGACAAATGGTACGACCCTGACTCTTGATAACTTCAGCACCCAGGATGGTCCTCAGGGCGGGAACGACTACGGTCTGAATATTGATCTTAAGCTTGATGTTGCAAGAACAGCAGTGCGTGCAAGTTTTATTGATGAGGACGGTGACGGTAATACGGACAATGACTTTGATGGTGATGGTCGTCCTGATTTGATCGATACAAATGGTCAGTATATTCAGGAGTCCGAGATCCCGGAACGTGGCCCTCTTGGCTTTGCAGTATTCGGTCGGGTTCACTTTAAACAGCTGAACATCGATGGTCTGAAGATTGCTGCGACTCCAGACAGTACGCCTCAGACGCTGATCAGTCAGATTGTTGTTCAGAATGCGGATATTCAGGCTAACCTGACGGCCACTCCAATCCGCTAACCTTCCTTTGCTGCGATGTCCGATGATCAGGCGTATACTGTACGCCTGAATCATCGGCATCGGAGTCTCTTATGAGCCAGCAGAATCGCCTGGTTATTTTCGACACTACAATGCGTGACGGCGAGCAAAGCCCGGGCGCATCAATGACCAAAGAAGAAAAAGTCCGCATCGGTAAAGCGCTCGAAAAAATGCGCGTCGATGTTATGGAGGCAGGTTTCGCAGCTGCCAGCCCCGGAGACTTTGCGGCTATTGAGGCCGTTGCCTCTGCTGTGCGCGAGAGCACTGTATGCAGTCTTGCACGAGCGGTTGATCGTGATATTGAACAAGCGGCTGCAGCGTTGAAAAATGCAGAGCGTGCTCGTATTCATACCTTCATTGCGACTTCACCTATCCATATGCAGTACAAGCTGCGTATGGAGCCAAATGCCGTTATTGATCAAGCAGTGCGAGCGGTAAAGAAAGCACGTGGATTGGTTGAAGACGTCGAATTTTCTTGTGAAGACGCGGGCCGCTCAGAAATCGATTTTCTATGCCGTATTATCGAAGCAGCTATTGATGCTGGTGCCAGCACGATTAACATCCCTGATACCGTTGGCTATGCGATTCCAGAAGAGTTCGGAAATACTATTCGAACACTGATTGAGCGTATCCCTAACGCGGATAAGGCGATTTTCTCTGTACACTGCCACAACGACCTGGGTCTGGCGGTAGCCAACTCTCTCGCCGCAGTGACTAATGGTGCTCGTCAGGTTGAGTGTACGATTAATGGTCTGGGGGAACGCGCCGGTAATGCCTCTCTTGAAGAAGTGGTCATGGCAACCCGCACCCGCCAGGATCTGTTCAACATCGAGACCGGTATTGATACAACTCATATCGTGCCGACGTCGCGGCTCGTTTCGAGCATCACGGGTTTCCCTGTTCAGCCGAATAAAGCAATTGTGGGTGCCAATGCCTTTGCTCACGAATCCGGTATCCACCAGGATGGTGTTCTTAAGCACCGCGAGACCTATGAGATCATGAAGGCAGAAGACGTAGGCTGGGGTGCGAACCGCATGGTGATGGGCAAGCACTCGGGACGTGCCGCCTTCCGCAGTCGTTTGCAGGAGCTGGGAGTTACGTTTGAGACGGACGCAGCTTTGAATGACGCTTTTGCTCGCTTCAAGGATCTTGCTGATAAGAAGCATGAGATCTTCGATGAAGACCTGCAGGCACTGGTCACAGAAAGCCGCTCGGCCTCTCTGCCTGATGTCTATAGTCTGGTATCGCTTGAGAGTCACTCGGCTACCGGTGAAACGCCTGTGAGTGAAATCGTCATCAGCAAAGATGGCACCGAGCATCGCAGTAAAGCGGAAGGTAGCGGCCCTGTGGATGCAGCTCTGCGTGCTATTGAAGATGTCGCTAAGTCCGGCGCTAATCTCTTGCTGTACTCGGTGAATGCGATTACGGAAGGCACTGACTCTCAGGGTGAGGTGACTGTGCGTCTTGAAAAGGCGGGCCGTATTGTCAACGGCAGCGGTGCGGATACCGACATTGTTGTCGCATCAGCAAAGGCGTACATCCATGCACTGAATCTTCTGGTCAGCACTAACGATCGTACGCACCCTCAGAACGACGGCGTTTAACGGCGTATGTTAGAGCAGCGTCGGGTCGATTATCTCAAGTCGATGGGCATCACAGTGTGGCTGCCCAGACGAGAGCTGCCTCATGCCCCAGCGTCTCGCTGGATGGCCGAGGACTCGCCATCTGAGCGACATGAGCATATTCATATTGAGTCGACGCATGATCATGCCCGCCCGGTAGCCGCAGCAGATTTGTTGCGGGCGGGGCAGCCTATGCCAGCTCACCCTGAGGTGGCAGAGGAAATCGTTAAAGAAACGCCTTCAGAGCCTGTTAAGCCTGCAGCGCCGGTCAGTACGGATTTAGCACCGCCGGCTGAGGATACCGTCGTTGCTTCTGTTGGTGAGCCGCCAAGGTTCGCGCTGGAGTTTATGCAGCTGAGTGGCTCAGGGATCTGGGTTGTCGATGCCAACATACCGCTGGAGCAGGTGGCCCCTTTTGCTGGCAGAGTGTTAGCAGCGTTTGGCATGAAGCCCTCGGTTGTACCTCAGCCAGTCTCTTTTCGTTGGCCATTTATCGAGTCCCGCCACCAGGATCAGAGTGAAGCTGTTGCCGTGCAGGCACTGAGGGCCCAATGGCAGTATTTCAGCAGTCAGGGTGCCGGCTACGTTATCACCGTAGGCGCTAACGCACAGAGCTGGATGAATAAAATAGACGTTAAAGAGCACTTCCATATAGCGGACCTCGAGGCATTAATGTCGTCGGCGTCCGCCAAGCGTGCTTTATGGCTCTCATTGCATGGTCTGGCGGAACGGTAGATGCCTATGAGTGATATCCGCGCGGGAGGCATCGAAGACCTCGAAACGGTTATGGCAATTGAGCAGGCAGCTCATCAGTATCCGTGGTCTGAAAAAATCATGACGCGCTACCTGCGCAAGCCAGATTCTGTCTGGGTACTCGAAGTTGCCGGCGAGCATACGGCTCATGCGGTGATCTCTGCCGTAGCCGATGAAGCGGAATTATTGATGATCAGTGTTCGTCCCGAGATGCAGGGGCGGGGGTATGGCAAAGCATTGCTTGGTCGTGTCAGCCAATGGTTGCAGATGAAAGGAATAATGTCTTTCTTTCTCGAGGTTCGTGAATCAAATGCAAGCGCAATCGGTCTGTACGAGTCGCTTGGATTTAACGAAGTTGGCAGGCGCCCCGGTTATTATCCTCATCCCGATGGCCGTGAAGACGCTCTGATTTATTCGCTGGAGCTTTGTGATTAATGGTCTCTGAACTCAGTAGTCATACTGCGTTACTAGTTTCCTGGCTGATATCAGCCGCCCTTCTTTTTTATACGTTCAAAACTATCAACTGGGCGGCATTCTCGCGCCACTCAGGTGTACAACATTTCTTTCTCGGAAGCTTGCTGGTCGTATCCGGATTCTGGTTTATGCGGGCGGGAGTTCGTCCGGGACTCGATTTCCATATTATTGCCGCAACGGCGCTGACGCTCCTGATGGGCTGGCGTCTGGCCTTACTGAATATGGCTCTGGTGCTGGTTGTTATGGTGTTCTTGGGTGTCATTGAGCCAGAAGCCTGGGCGCTCTCTTTTTTGCTGGGGGCTGCAATTCCAATACTGGCGGCTTACCAGTTTTTTCTTCATGTCTATCAACGTATGCCTCATAACCCCTTTATTTATATTCTGGTGGCAGGCTTCCTGAATGCTGGGTTTACTCAGGTTGTATACGCTTGTTCTGTTTCCGGCTGGTTCTGGCTTGAAGGTATTTATACTCTGGAGCAGATCTGGCGGGACTACCTGAGAATGCTTCCGTTAATGATGTTTCCGGAAGGGATAACAAACGGTATGTTTATCGCAGGGATGGTGAGCTTCCACCCCCGCTGGCTGAGCACCTTTGATGAAGATTCGTATTTTAATTAGTGAGCTTCATTAACGGGGAGCATACTTTTGCAGCTTTCGTTGCAGAGTCCGGCGGTGCATATTTAAGGCCCTTGCTGTCGCTGAAATATTCCCATCGTTTTCGTTCAGTACTCGTTGAATGTGTTCCCACTCCATCCTGTCGACGCTCATTACTTCAGCTTGCTGCTGATCCACAGACTTACCTTCGAAGGTCGAAATAAGATCCTGCAATGTTGCAGGCTTGTGCAGATAGTTGTCGGCACCGCGTTTGACCGCTTCTACAGCGGTAGGAATGCTGGCATAACCTGTAAGTACGATAATAGAAGCTTCAGGCCAGCGCTGTTTTATCGGAGAAATAAGATCGAGACCAGAGCTGTGCTCAAGGCGCAGGTCAAGAATAATTCGCTGCGGAGAATCTTCAACGTCTCCCAGTTCTTCCGGACTGCGGATGAAGGTGGCTATTGCGCCACTTCTTTCAAGGCTACGACAAAGTACACGACCGAAATGTTCGTCATCATCAATGATCAGGTAACGTAACGTCATGCGCTTTGTCTCCGCGAGGCTATGGGCAGTTTCAAGTGGCTCAGGCTGCCGCCCGAATTCAGAGCTTTTAAGTGAATGCTGCCACCAAACTGCTCAATGCTGGCGTTGCTCAGATAAAGTCCGATGCCCATGCCATGTTCTTTCTGGCTTGCGAATACGGCCTCTTCGCTGATGTGACTGGCTGCTTCCGGGTCAGGCTGAATAATATCCAGCTCCCAGAAGTCAGAAGTTACTCGGGAGCGCAGCTGTACAGGTTTCTGTCCGGCTTCTGCGGCGTTATCCAGAAGGTTCAGTAATGCCTGGTCCAGAAGTGGCGAGGCGGGGATGATAGCTGATGCTTTGCAATCAAGCTCATCCCATAAAGCATGCGGTTTACTCAAACGCCAGCGATGGAGTTGGCGCATCAGCCACTCCTCAGCATCGTGTTCTGAATGGGCGCTACTTTGTCGGCCCGCCATCGCCAGCTGCTGAAGCGAATGTCGGCACCGCTCTACCTGCTGGCGCATGACAGAAATATCTTCATCGCTAACCTCGTGCTCGGTGGCTTCGTCGAGCAGCATATCGAGGGTCATCAGAGGCGTGCCCATTTCATGGGCGGTGCCTGCTGCGAGCGTAGCGATACCAATGAGTTGCTCGTTCTTGAGCTGTCGCTCCCGGAGAGACTGGATCTCAACAACATGCCGTTGTCGATCACGTACCAGTGCGGGCAGAAACGCAGCGATAATGAGTGTACTGAGAACAAAGGTCAGCCACATGCCACCAAGGTGCCAGTCAAACAAAGAGCCTTTGCCATCCATGCCCATCGCCAGCGGTGTATACCACTGCGTCAGTACGCTGTAATCCAGAATCAGTGTGCCGGCCACTATAAGTGCGCGATACCGGTTAAGGCTGTACGCTGAGACAACCATTAACACCAGAAAGTACGAGATCACAGGGTTTGTCGCCCCTCCACTGAAAAACAGCAGTGCCGTCATCAGCTGGGTTTCCGCGACAATATTGAGTAGCAGAGCATCCTGCCCCATTCGTCTCGAAGCCTGCCAGAATGGCAGGGCGATCAGTGGGATATAACCTGCGAGCACCCACCAGATGATAGGCGGCAGATTAAAGCCCACGAATGCAAGCCAGAATAGCAGTACGAGCCAGATCAGAGCGACCGAAAACCTGAGCAGGCCGAGGCGAGTGAGCGTATTACCAAAATTCAATCCGATGACCCCTGACTTCCGGACAAAGTGGCATTTTCATTGAATTTACAGCATACCACTTACAGGAGGAGTATTCTGAAAATAGGTCATGACCTGAGTCATTCCTGCGCTTCATCAACGTCTCTATGGCGAGAACAGCGCGCAGCAATTGTCCGCCGGAGAGCTGTTGCGAAATATGCACAAGTATCGCGTATCCCGAGTGATGTCGGAGGCAACTATTGATGGCGAAGCGCCAGGGTTTTCGGGATTGTATGGCGTTTCGTTCCTGACGGTTCTCTGATACAGCGTAACGTCGGGACTCGGGCGTTGTTGTGTGCTTCAACCTTGGCGTTAATTTTGCGATAATCCGCCCCCTTCTGAATAACACACTTCTCCGGGCCGGATCTCTATATGAAACCTCAGATTGCCGAGTTACTTAGTGCCGCTGTCAGCGTTCTGAAAGAACAGAATGTACTTCCAGCAGACCTCGAACCGCGAATTCAGGTCGATAATACCCGCGATAAAGCACACGGTGATCTGGCAACGAACCTGGCGATGATGCTGGCAAAGCCTGCTGGTAAGAATCCACGTGAACTCGCTCAGCTGGTGGTCGACGCTCTGCCAGAAAGTAGCCTCGTCGAGAAGACCGAAATTGCAGGCCCAGGGTTTATCAACTTCTATCTGAGTGATGAGTCTACGTCGTCACTGGTCAAAGCTGTTCTGGATCAGAAAAACGAATATGGTCGCTCTGATGTTGGCCAAGGCAAAAAGGTGCAGGTCGAATTTGTGTCGGCCAACCCGACCGGTCCTTTGCATATTGGCCATGGCCGTGGAGCCGCCGTCGGTGATTGCCTGTGTCGCCTCCTCGAAGCGACAGGCTGGGACGTCACCCGTGAGTTTTACTACAACGATGCAGGCCAGCAGATTAATAACCTTGCTTTGTCGGTTCAGGCGCGGTGTAAGGGCCTGACCCCTGACGATGCAAGCTGGCCAGAAGACGGCTACCGCGGCGAGTACATCATTGATCTCGCCGAGAGCTTTATGCGTGGTGACACCGTATCGTCTGAAGATCAGAGCTTCACAGGCACCAAAGACGCTGAGGACCTCGAAGGTATTCGTCACTTTGCAGTCGCTTATCTGCGCAACGAGCAGGATCTTGATCTCAAGGCATTCGGTGTCGATTTTGACGTCTACTTCCTTGAATCCTCGCTCTACACCGAAGGTAAGGTTGAAGAAGCCGTTCAGACACTGATTAAAAATGGTTACACCTACGAAGACGGAGGCGCTCTCTGGTTGCGCACCACTGACTTTGGCGATGATAAAGACCGTGTCATGCGTAAAACAGACGGTGGCTATACCTACTTCGTTCCGGATGTCGCCTACCACCTGAACAAATGGCAGCGTGGTTTTACTCTCGTAATCAACGAACAGGGTGCTGATCACCACTCAACCATTACCCGTGTGCGTGCAGGTTTGCAGGCGCTGAACGCCGGTATTCCAGAAGGCTGGCCGGGTTATGTACTGCACCAGATGGTGACCGTAATGCGTGGCGGTGAAGAAGTTAAGATCTCCAAGCGTGCGGGAAGCTACGTTACTCTGCGTGACTTGATCGACGAAGTCGGTCGCGACGCCACCCGTTACTTCCTTGCAGCCCGTAAGGCCGATGGACAGCTCACCTTTGATATCGACCTGGCGCGCTCTCAGTCGTCAGACAACCCTGTGTATTACGTTCAGTATGCGCATGCGCGGGTATGTTCGATTTTCCGTAAACTGGCAGAAGCAGGTCAGAGCTGGGATGCTGAAACGGGCCTTGCTGCTTTGGGCGCGCTGACGCTTGAAACTGAAAAAGAAATGATGGTTAAGGTCGGTCGTTTCCCTGAAATCGTTCGCCGCGCCGCCGATGCCAGCGAACCTCATCAGATTGCTAACTTCCTGAGAGAACTGGCGGGTGATTTCCATACCTGGTACAACTCAGAAAAAACCCTGGTAGAGGATGCCGACCTGCGTAACGCGCGCCTGGCTCTGGCTGAGTCTGTGCGTCAGGTTCTGCATAACGGCCTGTATCTTTTGGGCGTCAGTGCACCGGAAGAGATGTAATCGGTCACAGTAATACTGAAAGAGTATGGTAGTGTGATCGCGAACGTATTTCTCTGGGTAAGTTGATGTCTGATAACAGCTCTAAAGTACCGGCCTGGGTGTGGGTAACCACACCCGCTATCGCTATTGGTTTTGTCGGTTTTATTTTTTATCTCTCGACGATTCCGGCGGGCGACGAGCTCGAAGCCGTTCGCGGTGATGCACGTAAAGTACTTGAAGAAAGCGCGGCGAAAGCCCGCGAAGATGCGGCAAAAATTGAGAGTAAGGTGAAACCTTCTTATGATTTTTACCGCCTGCTGGAAAAGCAGACCGTTGAAGTCCCAGACGTTGAAGAGTACAAATCGACGCCTAAGGATGCCGCAGCCAAGTATGAGTATCGTCTTCAGGCTGGCTCTTTCCGCTCAGACAGTGATGCGGACCGGATGCGAGCAGAGCTGATTCTTGAGGGCTTACCTGCCTACCTCGAAAGCAGTGCAGTCAACGGTTCGACATGGCACCGGGTATTTGTCGGGCCGTATACCGACCGCTCCAAACTTAATAAAGCGCAGGACATCCTCGTCAGCCGCAACGTCAGCCCACTCGTGCTGAAACAGAAAGTCAGCGACTGAGATCAATTACAAGCTGGCTTTGCCTTGCCGGGCTCACCGGGCTGTGTAACATTGAATACACCGCCCTCACAGGAGTCGCTCATGGCATTGGAAACCCACACTCACTTCTACAGTGTTGAGACACCAGAAGGTCGCAAACAGCTGGCATTCCAGATGTGGCAGCGGTCTGCCTCTGCGACAGCCCCGGTTCTTATCTGTGTGCACGGCCTCACCCGTAATCGCCATGATTTTGACGAAATAGCGTCTGCGCTCGCATCACACTATCGCGTGGTTACGGTCGACATGATCGGTCGCGGCGACAGTGACTGGCTGAGTGACCCCAGTCACTATGGGTATCCGCTTTACATCAGCTTAATGCAGCAGCTGATGACTCATCTGGCAGACATCACCGGCGAAGACCGTTTCGATTGGCTTGGCACCTCTATGGGAGGGCTGATCGGAATGATGATCGCGGCCAGTCCGGCGACTCAGATAGACCGGCTGGTACTCAATGATATCGGCCCCGAAATCCCTGTGGCAGGACTGAAAAGACTGGCGGATTATGTCGGGCAAGCGCCTGCCTTCTCGTCTTTGGGAGAGGTGGAAGATTATCTACGGGTCATTGCTGCCGGGTTTGGCCAGTTGAGCGATGCTCAGTGGCGTACCATGGCGACTCACGCTGCGCGAAAGGACGAATCAGGCAACTGGCGGCTGACGTACGACCCGGCGATCAGTAATGCGTTTGATGGTCTTAGCGAGGATATTGACCTTACCGGTATCTGGAAGCTTGTATCCTGTCCGGTCTTGGTGATCCGGGGAGAGCAATCAGACCTGCTGACGGAAGAGGGCTTGGTGCGGATGTGCGAACGCAAAAACACCTACCATGTAACTATCCCTGACGCAGGTCACGCGCCGGCGCTGCTGTCGGGCGAAGAGATCTCGACAGTGCGCGATTTTTTGACGACGTAACCGAATGTAAGGCTCGCAAACAACAAAAAGCCACAGACGGTTTCTGGAAGAATTAGCGCTCATGGTTCTTACTATAAACAGTCGTTCATGGTTTCAGGGTTGCGGGCAATGGAAGAAACAGAACTCAGCCAACCGGCGTTTTTACATGTTCATATTATCGGTGCGTTCGTGTCAGCCAGCATACTCATGCTGGTGATGTTAGTGGGCTGAAAAGGGGAGGGGGTAGCGGCACCTCCTTGTGCCATAGCTTGCGCCGAAACGCTTATTAAGGGTTAGCATCTACCGTTACTGTACCGTCTGTTTCGATAGTAACCACCGCACTTACGAAGCTGAAACCTTCGCCCTGACCAAATTCTTCGTCATCTACTTCCGGATCATCCAGTTCAGCCTGACACGTCACAGCGACAGTGTAATCGCCTGGTGTCAGGTAAGACGCCGTGTACGAAAGTTCAGCATCAACTGACGCTGTTGCCACTGGCTCGCCGTCGGTTCCCAGGTCGTCTGGTTCTGTAACCTCACCTTCATAGACATACACCGCTTTCGTGTCTTCGCTGTTGCAAAGTTCAGAAGACAATGTGCCGGTAATCGCACCGTAATCGGCCAGATCAATCAAACGGATCGTCGGACGTAGCTTGTAATCGCCAGTGCCTGTCACCGTAATCGCTTTGCGCAGATCGAAGTCCAGCATGAAAGAGACTGATTCGTCGGCCGTCACGGTGAAACCACTGACGAGTTTCAGACCCGTCTGCTCACCACTTGGAATTTCCAGCTCAAATGAGCCATCAGCAAACGAGATATAAGTGTCATTATTTCCTTCGGTATCTACCATCAGGCGGATTTGAGAGTACTCGCCAGCTTCTACTTCGAAATCGGTAAACAGTTCTACACTATTGCCCGCTTGATAATCTAACAGGTTAATCTGCTTTGGCTCATCGAACGTCAGCTCTTCCTGTGTTTCATCATCTTTAATCAGAACAACACCAGAGAACTGTACGTATACGCCAAGTGCTGAATTTACCGGCGCATCAGTCACACTCATGGATACTTTACCGGTCTCGCCGTCATCATCATTACTGCTGCCATCACCACCGCAGCCAGTCAGAATTAAAGCCGACGTCGCGACTGCCAGAAGTGACGGTTTCAGTGAACCAGAAGAAATAGACATACATACTCCAAAATCAATGAGGTTACTTATCTGTACGCGTATTTATCTAAAGGTTCCTATATTTTTTTACGGAACTTTTCGTTGAAGTGGTGTGGGTCGATCTATCATCAAGCAATACACGGCTGTAGGCAGCTCTGCTCACCATTCGTCGCGGTGGTTTGTCTCAGGCAATAAAAAAAGCCCGTATATTTCTGTACAGGCTTTTGGAATAGGCGGACAAATCTGACGGGATCAGATTTGCACGGCCGCAGGCCGCCCGGAGGGGCAAAGCCAGGGATGGCTTTGATGAATCGAACGAGTTCGATGGAGTGTTTCACTTTCTTGTAAGCAATAAAAAAGCCCGTACATTTCTGTACGAGCTTTTCGAATAAGTGGTGCCCAGAGGCGGACATCGAACGGGGGCGCCCAGCTCACCGACACGGGTGGCGGTGGTCATATTTCAGATAACAAAAAGCCCCGCAATTGCGAGGCTCTTTGTAGAAATAAGTGGTGCCCAGAGGCGGAATCGAACCACCGACACGCGGATTTTCAATCCGCTGCTCTACCGACTGAGCTATCTGGGCATCTCGTCAGGACTGTGTGTCCGTTGAGTGGCGCGTATTAAACCGCGCTCGTCGCATACTGTCAACAGCTATTCGGCGATTTTTCTTAATTTTCAGGAACATAGCCTTCAGCCTGATCGAAATCCCCACCACTGAGAAACTTCTCGCGCTGCTCGGTCAGGTACTTGCGGGCTTCGGGGTCCATAACGCTCAGGTGCTTCTCGTTAATCAGGCGCTTTTGGTGCTCGATCCATTCTTCCCATGCTTTTGCAGAGACAGTTTCCATGATTTTTTCACCGGCAGGTCCGGGGAAGGGTGGAGTGGTCAGAGCGGGGAGTTCTTCACCGTATTTACGACAGTGTACCGTGTTGGCCATGCTTACTCCTGAGTGATCAATGTAAGTAGTTTTTTCACCGGTGCAGCCAGACCAATGGCGCTGGGTGAGGAGGTATTGTACCAGTGGACGTTGTTTTCATGCACAGTCGCAGCAGGTCGTTTCAGTATTACGTGCACTGGGGTGATATCAAGGTGGTAGTGCGAAAAGGTATGTCTGAAGGTGTTCAGAGTCTGACTTTCAGCCTCTGTGTGGCCAGTCTCGCTCAGAATAATCTGCTCCGTTTCAGCGGTGTTTTCGACTTCGGGAAAGCTCCACAGCCCGCCCCAGATACCACTTTGAGGCCGCTGCTTCAGTAGTAGCTCACCCAGTTCGTTCTCCAGAATTACCATAACGGTACTTCTTACTGGTTTTTCCTTCTTTGGCTTGCTGTTCGGGTATTGCGTTGGATTACCTTCAGCATACCCCTGGCAGTCAGGCTGCAGCGGACAAATGCCGCAAGCCGGCTTTGAGCGTGTGCACAGGGTCGCGCCCAGATCCATCATCGCCTGTGTATATTGCTGGTGGCTGTGTTGGGGCGTCAGCCGTGTCGCAATATTCCAAAGCTCTTTTTCGACTGCTGTGGTACCGGGCCACCCGGAGAGGGTATAAAAGCGGGTAAGTACTCGCTTTACGTTGCCATCGAGAATCGGTGCGCGGATGCCCATACTAATAGAGGCGATAGCCCCAGCGGTTGAACGTCCTATGCCCGGCAAAGCACTCAGGCCCTCTACTGATCTGGGAAACTCTCCGTCGTATTCGCTAACGACTGTCTGAGCGCATTTGTGAAGGTTTCTGCCGCGGGCGTAATAGCCAAGCCCGGTCCAGTGGTGAAGTACGTCATCCTGGGTGGCGTTGGCCAGAGCTTCGACCGTGGGGAAACTTGCCATAAAGCGTTCGTAATAGGGGATAACGGTGGCTACCTGAGTCTGCTGCAGCATGATCTCAGACACCCAGACATGGTATGGGGTGATGTTCTGTTGCCAGGGAAGATGCTTTCGCCCGTGAACCTCATACCAGGCGAGCACAGTTTCACTAAAGGCTGAGTCTTTCATAGTGTCCGGTTTCTGTTAAAACGGCGGGCAGTATGAAGGATATGGCTCAGATTTCGTAGCTGTTGCTGCGTCGCTCGGCTGAGACAATCAGGTACTGGTGTAGCTGTCCGAGGGATAGTGGACGGCTGAACAGGTAGCCCTGACCTTCATCGCAGTTATTCAATCGCAGATACTGGAGCTGTTCATCTGTCTCGACGCCTTCGGCAACCACGTTCAGATCGAGCTTGTGGGCCATTGCGATGACCGCAGCGGTGATTGCCATGTCGTTTTTGTCATCCGGGATGTCCATGACGAAAGAGCGGTCGACTTTAAGCACATCAATCGGGAAGCGCTTGATATAAGACAGCGAAGAATAACCAGTACCGAAGTCGTCGATGGCAATGGATACCCCTGTCGATTTGATTTCCTGCATGATGCGGATGGCT
The DNA here is from genome assembly GCF_002377545.1 of Thalassolituus sp. UBA3500. Classification (NCBI taxonomy): domain Bacteria; kingdom Pseudomonadati; phylum Pseudomonadota; class Gammaproteobacteria; order Oceanospirillales; family Oceanospirillaceae; genus Thalassolituus; species Thalassolituus sp. UBA3500. Next base: position 19,512 of record NZ_DFQB01000050.1, read on the forward strand.
TCTTCAACATCATCCATCAGCGTACTTTCGGTGATTTCCAGTTCCAGGCAGCGCGGTGGAATTTCCGTGATCTCAAGCACATTGCGAATACGGCCTGCGAGATCCGGATCGGTGAACTGCTTGGCTGACAGGTTAACCGCAACCTTGGCATCTGCTGGCATTATGTTCTTGCGGATAAGGCTACTGATCTGGCGGCATGCCTGTTCCAGCACCCAGTTACCTATATCAATAATCTGGCCTGTTTCTTCGGCGACCGGGATAAAGTTATCCGGTGTGATGATACCTTTGTCGGGGTGCTGCCAGCGAATCAGTGTCTCGATGCCTGTGGTACGGTAGTCGAACAGGCTGATCTTAGGCTGATAGAACAGGGTGAACTGATTGCGTTCTATCGCTTCGTTGATCTCTTTCTCGATAGCGAGGTGTTCGAGAATAGAGTGATTCATCTCTTCAGAGAAGAACTGGAAGTTATTCCGTCCCTGCTCTTTTGCCGAATACATGGCCAGGTCTGCGTTCTTCATCAGCACGTTGGTGTCTGTTGAATCATCAGGCGTCATTGTGATGCCAATACTCACCGACGTGAGAATATCCTGACCTTTTACGCGGATAGGTTTTGACATGGCGCGCAGAATTTTTTCTGCGACGGCACGAACGTCCTGCACTGAGCTGATATCTGTCAGCAGGATCGTGAATTCATCACCGCCGATTCTGGATACTGTGTCGTTTTCGCGCACGGTGTTGCTCAGGCGGTTAGATACCTCCTTGAGTAGAATATCACCCGCATCATGTCCCAGGGTGTCGTTCACACGTTTGAACTGGTCCATATCCAGGAACATCAGGGCCATGGATTTTCCTGAGCGGATAGCCCCTTTTACTGAGGTGACCAAACGATTCTTAAACAGGCGCCGGTTCGCCAGCCCCGTCAGTGGGTCGAAGAAAGCGAGGGTTTCCATCTGCACCTGAGCCGCTTTCAGTTCAGAAATATCTGAAATTGCACCTAAGTAGCCGAGTAACTGACCGTCACGATCATGCAGCGCACTGGCCATCAGATGAATCCATGTATGCGCCATATCCGGACGGGTCAGGCGGATTTCCAGCGCAATGCTTTCTTGATCCAGAACCAGGCGGTTCCAAGCCTCCTGAACATTCACCAGATCTTTCGGGTTGATCATTTCAAACCAGTCCTGAAGGTCGGGGTGCTCGCTTGTCAGGCCATGAATGTCGCGCCAGCGCTGGTTAACGTATTGCAGATTCTGGTTCGGATCGACCTGAAAAATACCTACCGGAGATAATGCGGTCAGTTTTCTGAACCTTTCTTCCGATGCTTTTAACGACTGGTTTTCATCATCGATGGTCGTCAGCAGGCGGTTAAAAAGATCAACCAGATCACCGAGTTCATCGTTATTCGTTTTCGTTGCCCGAATCGAATAGACCTTTTTGTTCAGGATCTCCGTCAGCGTATCACTGAGTTCGCGCATCGGTCTGGAGATCACATCTTTAAGCTTATTGGCGAGAAACAGAGCAAGTGCGAATGCCGTCAGCATGATGATGATAGAGAACACCAAAAACTGAAAGAAACGTTCGAGTAGTTGGTCGCGGCTGCTTTCGATGTACAAAGTGCCTATAGGTTCTTCAGCTCGGGTAACGGGGAAGAAGCGTGAAAAATTGTAGGTCTTGAGGGTATCGACTCGTGGCAGGTAATTCGGACAATCAATACGCTCATGTGCCTTCGAGTGGTAGCTGGCCGCAAGTGTCTGATCCTGGCGATAAATACAGCCACGGACTATTGCGCCGTCAGACTGAAGGGTGTTCAGGTTGCTCTCAAGCAGCGCCTTATCGTTGAAGGTCAGTGCGGCAGTGATACGGTCTGAAATAACGTCCCCTAACACCTGTAGCTTGTTCTCTGTATCGCGCTTGGCAAGGTAGTACTCGAGCGAAATATAGGCGAAATTAGCCAGCAGCAGTGTCAGACCCGTTGTAATCAATGAAATAAGAACAAGGCGTCGGCGCAGGGACTGAGTTTTGAAAAGCGTCATGGCACTACTCTCCCAACGGGAGTGTTGTATGGCAGCCAAGGAAGCGCTCCTTCCTGAAGTGTCATTGTGATGTACATTCTGCTGCCAATCATACTGTGCCGGTAATCCGAATAAACGCGCTCTACAGAGTGCTGCGTCAGTTATGTGAATGCAAGACGGCCAATACGGCCTTTTAAAGGTCATCTTTTATTAGATGGCGCATTTTGATGCGCTCTAGTGGAAAACCCAATCAACTCAGTTTAGTACTAATTCGTTGATTTTACCGGTGGCTGGTCACAAAAAAAGCCGCTGTTCAGCGGCTTTTTTGGGAGAGCCAGTGGCTTATGAGCCAGCCTGAAGCTCTTCAGGATCATATGGCTTGACGGGTTCGCTTTCCAGTTCGGCGATAAGTTCGCCAATGCTGATGCTCTGCAAGCGGTCAGAAAGCTGTGTGCGGTAGGTTTTCACCATACTCAGACCAGAAATAACAGCGTCGTAGACCAGCCAGTTGCCTGAATCTTTGTCCTCGTACAGGCGGAAATCCACAGGGACTTTATTGCCATTACTCTGGGTGAACTGGCCTTTCACGATAGCGCGGCCACCGTCTGGGCTGTAGCGGGTGTCTGAGAACTCCAAAGATTCACCGCTGAATGCCTTAAAAGCACCGCCATAGGTGCGCAACTGGCGATCACGGAAAATAGTAATGAAGCGCTGCTGCTCTTCTGGTGTTGCACGGCGCCAGTATTTGCCCAGTGCGCCCATTGCGATCTTTTCCTGGTCGATTGCCGGAAGGATGTATTCTTCTACCAGGCGCTCAACCATCTGAGCATCGCGCTCTTCAGGTTCGGTTTTCTTCAGTTCAGCGATGACACCGTTGGTGGCTTGCTCAACCACTTTCAGTGGCTTGTCGTCACTGGCGAATGCCTGCGTTACCGCAAACATCATCAATGTAAAAAGGGAGAGTATTTTCAGCACGGTTACGTCCTTATCATTTTTCATCAGTATCTAACGATACGTATCAGCTGCCTAGACGGATGTTCACAATTATTTGTTACACCTGTGCAACAGTGGCTGCTTATTTAGTCCTTTTGTAGACCAGAAGGTCACCCTGACGTTCAAAATTTCGTCGCAGGATGGCTTCGGACAGTGAGTCTTCACTATCGTTAAACTCCAGAGTCAGCGATTCTTCATCCGCCCATTTGCACAAAAAGTGCAGCATCTGATGCATAACACCACGGCCTTGAGTGATTCGACGAACGCCTGCCTTCGACAGCCTCACGTGGTCGCCAGTCCGCTCTGCCAGTAACGCGCCAATAATGCGGTCGTTAAATCTACCACCAACGATCCAGCGATTCTCGGTAATCCATTCGCGCAGAGGCTCGTCGACCGCAAGTCCGTGAGGCGCAGTATCATTGCGGATTTTCTCAAAATCGACGAAGTCGTCTTCGGTTGGCTCTGTCAGGTGCTCCAGTTTTACCGGCACATCAGGCTCCTGTTCTTTGGCTTGTTCACGGTGTGGTGCATCAGTCAGGCAGGATTTATTACTTTCACAAGCTTACGGCCTACTTTCTGGTGCGCTTTGCTTTATAATGCTTTCTTTTCTGTTTTGCGAGAGTCCGGAGACAATCTCATTATGGCACGCACGGCGTCAGTAGAGCGTAACACGCTGGAAACCCAGATCACCGTTAAGATTAACCTTGATGGCACGGGTCAGGCCAAATTCGATACAGGTGTTCCGTTCCTTGAGCACATGATGGATCAGATCGCGCGCCATGGCCTGATTGATCTGGACATCACCTGCAAGGGTGATACGCACATCGATGACCACCACACGGTGGAAGATATCGGTATTACGCTCGGACAAGCGTTCGCGCAGGCAATCGGCGATAAAAAAGGCATCGTTCGCTACGGTCATTCATATGTGCCGCTGGACGAAGCTTTATCGCGTGTTGTGATTGATTTCTCCGGGCGTCCTGGTCTTGATATGAAAGTTGATTTCACGCGCGCTGCTATCGGCCGCCTTGATACCCAACTCTTCTGGGAATTCTTCCAGGGGTTTGTAAATCACGCCAAAGTGACACTGCACATCGATAACCTCAAAGGCTTCAATGCGCACCACCAGGCCGAGACGATCTTTAAGGCGTTTGGCAGAGCGCTGCGCATGGCGGTAGAGCAAGATCCGCGGATGGCGGGTGTGACACCATCGACCAAGGGTAGCCTTTAAGTCATGACCAGTAAGATTTGTGCCGTTATAGATTACGGCATGGGCAACCTGCACTCTGCGCATGGTGCACTTCAGAGCGTGGCACCTGATACTCAGGTCCTGGTGACAGGTGACCCTGAAGTCATACTCAAGGCCGATCACGTGGTGCTACCTGGCGTGGGTGCAATCCGTGACTGTATGGCTGAAATACATGCGCAGGGGATAGATGCGGTTGTTCGCGAAGTCGCTGCTACTAAACCATTGCTCGGTATCTGTGTTGGTTTGCAGGCCATGATGGAGCGCAGCGAAGAGAATGGTGGTGTCGATTGCCTTGGCCTGTTCCGCGGCCAGGTTAAGTATTTTGGTGATGACCTGAGAGAAAACGGTGAGCGACTTAAAGTGCCTCACATGGGTTGGAACACTGTCTCTCAGGGTAAACACCCTCTCTGGACAGGCATCGCAGATGATACCCGCTTCTATTTCGTGCATTCCTATCACGTGAAGGCAGAAGATGAGGAGCAGGTGAAAGGCCATGGTCATTATGGGGTCGACTTTGCTGCAGCCATGGGACAGGACAACGTCTTTGCCGTGCAGTTTCACCCTGAAAAAAGCCACAATGCCGGTCTCGCATTGCTCAAGAACTTCCTGAACTGGGATGGCCAGTCCTGATCTGGCTACCCGGTTAACGATTCAAATTTAAGGTTACTCTTTTAAGGTTACTCTCATGCTCGTTATTCCCGCTATTGATCTCAAAGATGGCCAGTGCGTTCGCCTGCGTCAGGGCCGAATGGATGACTCTACCGTGTTTGGTGATGATCCTGTGTCTATGGCGAAGCGTTGGGTCGATGCGGGCTGTCGTCGTCTGCACCTCGTCGATCTGAACGGTGCCTTTGCTGGTGAGCCGGTAAATGGCGAAGCAGTCACCTCAATTGCCAAAGCATTCCCTGACCTGCCGATTCAGATTGGTGGCGGTATCCGCTCACTGGAAACCATTGAGCATTACATCAAAGCGGGTGTGAACTACGTCATCATCGGTACCAAAGCCGTCAAAGAACCTGCGTTCGTAAAAGAAGCCTGTGATGCTTTCCCGGGTCACGTGATTGTCGGTCTGGATGCGCAGGACGGTTTTGTGGCGACAGACGGTTGGGCTGAAGTCTCTGAAGTTAAAGCCGTCGATCTGGCGAAACAGTTCCGTAACGATGGTGTATCAGCCATTGTGTATACCGACATCGCTCGCGACGGCATGATGCAGGGCGTGAACGTTGAAGCGACCGTTCAGCTGGCGGAAGAAGGTGGTATCCCTGTGATTGCTTCAGGCGGTGTTACCAATATCGAAGATATCCGTCAGCTGTCGAAAGTGGCGTCCCGCGGTATTCTGGGTGCGATCACCGGCCGTGCAATTTATGAAGGCACGCTGGATGTTGCTGAAGCTCAGGCTCTTTCAGACGAACTCACAGGTAAATAAACATGGCTCTGGCGAAGCGCATTATTCCGTGTCTGGATGTTGACAAAGGTCGCGTTGTAAAAGGCGTGAATTTCGTTGGTATCCGCGATGCGGGTGACCCGGTCGAAATTGCGAAGCGCTACAACGATCAGGGCGCTGATGAGATTACCTTCCTCGATATTACGGCCAGCCACGAAGAGCGTGAAACCACCGTACACATGGTTGAAGCGATTGCCGAGCAGGTGTTTATACCATTAACGGTCGGCGGCGGAATTCGCGAAATTGCCGATATCCGCAATATGTTGAACGCCGGTGCGGATAAGGTTTCGATTAACTCTGCCGCGGTTTATAACCCGGACTTTGTTCGCGCAGCGGCGGACAAGTTTGGCTCGCAGTGCATTGTGGTCGCGATTGATGCTAAGCAGGTTGATGATCACTGGGAAATTTTTACCCACGGTGGTCGCAAACCAACTGGCATTAATGCGGTGGAATGGGCTGTAAAAATGGCTGATTTTGGTGCCGGTGAAATCCTGCTGACCAGTATGGATCGTGATGGAGTGAAAACCGGCTTTGATCTGGGCGTTACTAAAGCGATCTCTGATGCGGTCAATATCCCTGTCATCGCCTCTGGCGGTGTGGGTAACCTCGATCATCTGGTTGATGGCGTCAAACTGGGCGGTGCAGACGCTGTTCTTGCTGCCAGTATTTTCCATTTTGGCGAATATACCGTTCAGCAGGCGAAAGAGCACATGGCTGAAGCTGGCATCGAAATGCGCCTTTAATTAAGTTTGTCTTTATTTGCCACACCTTGGTGGCCTGACTGGCCACCGAATTCCTGCCAATCCTGATAAAAGCGTCTACTCTGAAGGCAAAGCTGCTTCTTTCTTTATGTGAGAGCGGCACACCTTCTAACTGAACTCTGCCCGCAGGCTGAGAGTGGCGCAATGACTCAATTTCAATCCGTGAAGTGGAAGATACTGACGCCGATGATCCTGGTTTTCCTGCTGATCATGGTGTTTATCAACCTGTATTCCTCACATCAACAGAAAGCGCGTCTTTTAGAGACTACCGAGCAGCATCTTAACCAGGTGCTCGACAATTACCTTGATGGCATCAATATGTTGATGCTGACCGGCAGTATGGCGAGCCGGGATACTCTGAGAGATAAGTTCGCTCAGCAGGATGGGGTTGAAGAGGTCAGGGTACTGCGTGCTGAGGCGGTGAATAAAGTCTTCGGCCCCGGGTTTCCAAGCGAGAAACCTCAGGACGAATACGACCGTCGCGCCTTGAACGGCGAAGCTGTGTCGTTCGTCGAGACCGTGAATGGCGAACGGAAATTAACCGTCATCGAGCCTTACATTGCCGTTGAAAATCGTCATGGTACCAATTGCCTCGGGTGTCATCAGGTTGCAGAAGGCACCGTCTTGGGAGCCGGACGTATTACCTACTCTCTGGCAGCGGAAGACAGTCAGGTGCTGGGTGATCTTATCAACAGTAGCATGATGAATGCTGTGCTTATGATCGCCGGACTCTCCGGGATTTACTTTGTGATTTATCGGATCGTGATTCAACCACTTCGTCGTCTTGAAAAAACGATGGGCCAGATAGGCACTAATTCCGATCTGACATTGCGTGTAAACCTCGGCACCAATGACGAATTCAGCCGGGTAGAAGAAGCCACAAATCGCATGCTGAATAGCTTTCAGCCGGCAATCAGTGATTTGTCTCATACTATGTCTGAACTATCGGGGGTGTCAGGCGAGCTGGCATTGATCACCCGTGAGACACGGGATGGTATGGGTGAGCAGCAGCGCGAAAGTAAAGATCTGCTGGTGGCGGTAGAAGAGTTATCGGACGCTGCAGGGCGCGTGAACGAAAGTGCGGTAAATGCTGAAACAGCGGCCGTATCAGCGAAAGAGAATGCCGAGGGCGGTAGCGAAGTCGTTGTTCAGGTGACAGGTACGATTCAGGAGCTGGCGGCAGAAGTTGAGAACGCCGTGACGGTTGTACGGCAACTCGCTGAAGATACGCAAGGGATTGGCCATGTGGCCAAGTCGATCAATGAAATTGCAGAGCAGACTAACCTGCTTGCCCTGAATGCGGCGATTGAAGCGGCTCGTGCGGGCGAGCAGGGGCGCGGCTTTGCGGTAGTTGCTGATGAAGTGCGAAGTCTGGCAATCCGCACTCAGGATTCGACCAAAGAGATTAATGATATTATCGAACGACTTGTCAAAGTGTCAGAGAAAGCGGTTCAGGTGATGGATGCCAGTAAAGACCGTGCGCAGCAGGGCGTGCAGGATACTGAGCGTGCACGCGAAGCGCTTCATCAGATCGCAACAGGCGTTGAAAATATCCGATCAATGAACAGCAGGATTTCTGCGGCGGCAGATAACCAGAATAATGTGGTGTCGCGAATTAACGAGAATATTCGTGTGATCAGTCAGGCATCAGAGCAAACCCTGAGTGCATCAGGAAGAACCTTTGAGCACAGCAATGATCTTGGTCAGATAGTGCATCGGCTGCGGGAAATTGTTGAGCGTTTCAGGGTGTGATTCATACGTTCTGATAATAAAAATGGCCGCGATTGCGGCCATTTTTATTGTCGACTGTTATTTCTTAACAGCGAGTTCTACACGGCGGTTCTGGGCCCGGCCTTCTGCTGTATCGTTGGACGCAACAGGGTTGGCCTCACCATAACCTTTCGCGCTTAGCTTATCTGCACTAACGCCTTTTTCGACCAGGTAAGTACGCACAGACTGCGCGCGATCTTCACTGATTCGCTGGTTCAGCGCATCGCTACCGCGACTGTCGGTGTACGCCTGAATTTCGATCATCAGATCAGGATAGCGCTTCAGTTCTTTAGCAACATCATCAAGAATGGCTTCACTGTTTTCAGTCAGTTGCGCAGAACCTGTTTCGAAGAAAACACCTTGAAGCTTGCCGTCGAAGTCTGGGCAGCCGTCACCGTCGACCATAGTACCTTGCGGTGTGTCTGAGCACTTATCTTTGCGGTCAGGGACGCCGTCTTTATCAGTATCCAGCTTTGCAGCGATGCGGGCTTTTTCAGCAGCCAGTTCGGCGGCACGGCGAGCATCTTCCTCGGCTTTCGCGCGTTCTGCCGCTGCAGCTGCATGGGCAGCTTCGACGTCGTCGGTCATATTGTTTGCGGCTTCATCGCGTGATGAAGTAACGCTGTTGCTACCAAAGCGCATGCCGGCTTCCAGCACATAATTATTGTGCTCAATGTCTTCATTAACCATATCGTCGTAACGATACTCAGCACGTGCGAAGAAGGTATCGGTCGCCGCCAGTTGAAGGCCTGCGCCGACACTCACCAGAGCGTTCTCCTGAGCAAAATCGTTCAGCTCTGCCTTGCCATAGCCAAGGCCAGCGCTCACGTATGGCTGAATCATATCGTCACCGAAAAAATGAAGACCACTAACGCGAGCCTGCTGAACATCGGCGCGGCCATCAATCTGATCTGGAGATGGCTGTACGATACTGAGTTCAACCGCAGTGTCGCTATTCAGCATATAACCGGCTGAGAGTTCCAGGTCGTAGCTGTGTTTGATGTAGTCATCGAAGTATTCGTTGGTGACCTCGTGGTCGGTGTGGGCACCACCAAAAGTCACGTAATAAGGGTTTTCGGCCAGTGCAGTAACGCTGATCGAAGAAATAACTGTAGCGAGTAAAGTGCGTTTCACGGGTAGTCCATCCATATTATAAATTAATACAGCCTGTATAGGGTGGCCGTGCTTTAATTGACTGGGCGCTAGTGAAACAGTTCAAAAAAAAATAAAAAATTCATAAAAAACCCGAAAATGAATTTCGGGTTTTCGATTGTTTTGAAATCTTAATAAAGTTCCTGTTAATTACAGATCCTGAAGGATTTCGGACTTCTTCTGAGAATATTCTTCCCCTGTAATCAGATCGTCATCTCTTAGGTTCTGAAGTATCTCAAGGCGCTCTTTGATGGATTTTTCTTTTTTCTTCTCTTTCTTGCCACTAGAGGTATCCGGTCGCTTGTTCTGCTGCAGGCAATCGTATAACTCAGCCTCGAGAGTGACTTTGTTTACTGTTTTTATGCCACCGGCGAGCGTCGGCTTGCGGAAGCGGGACTCGCTACTGTCGAGAATAAGAATGCTGTCGGCCCGAGTTTCAGCAGCCTCTTTTTTTAGTTTATTCAGAGCCTTTTCCCGAGAGTTATCGCTCACTTCGAGAGTTTCAATCAAATTGCAGCCTTGAGCCTCTTTTGCAGTGATTTCATTGACGCTTACGGCGTTTGCAGTACTACTGAATGCGATCAGGATAAGGCCTATACCTGAATACTGAATAGCGGCACGTTTCATATGTTATCTCTGTGGTTAGGTATCTTCAGAATCTTGCCTCATGATACCTGAAGGCGATTATCTCTACGATACTCGCCCAGAATGGCACTTCAGAGCAGCGTGTCGAGCAGATTCCTGATCGCCGATGTCACTCCTCCAATTAAGTTGTTCAGAATACCAGTAACCGGTGGAAGAACACGAACATCCAATTGGTAACCTATATCTCGTGTCGCATTCTGCAGTACGTCCGACAATAAATTACCGGGAAGTACTGCATTTTCAGCGATCGGTGATGGTGCCTGCTCCAGTAGCAGTACCTTGAGTACGATAACGTCAAATGCGCTATTGATACTGCCTACCAATGCTTCAACACCATTACCCGGTTTTAGCGTGCTCACCTCGCTCAGTACCTGGCTGACGCCAAAGGTGATGGTACTTAACACCTCCGTGATGCCGCCCAGCAGTGGTAGCGGTTCAGTGCCTTCAGCTACCGCGTCCAGAATATTGTTCAAGTTGAATGTCAGTTGCACCAGTGGCCCGAGCAGTAAGGCAATATCCTGCTCGATTCCTTGTGGACTTTCGGAGCCGCCTACGCCTTCTGCAAAGCCGTTAAAGGCGCTACCCAGCTGGTCAAACGGTGCAGGAAGGGCACTGGTATCAATATCGGCAAGTCGTTCAGCAGCAAGCCGGATAGCGTCAATGGCGATCGCGCTGTCATCATTGGAACCTGTCAGCGTGGATGCGGTGGCATCAATACTCATTAACAGTGCATCTATTCCACCAATAATATCGGCGATTATTACTCGACTATCTTCGTCTGGGTTGCTCGCATTGAGTTGATTCAGTCCGCTGACCAGAGCGTCACGGAAGACACCTGCAATTCCATCGAAGCTGACTTCGGTGTTTTCTCCTGCAATAGGAACCTGAACGGCCAACGGCGTTGCTGAGAAATCACGTCCACGGGCGATGCCGACGGGGTCTTTTTGGGCAAGGCAGTTGGTGTAAGCCGGAGTTAGCGTACCCTCGGGGCTCAGGACGCCAAGGCCTTCGATTTCTGGTTCAACCGTATAAACTTCCATGCACATTTGAGCCGGTGTCCCGTTGACCGGATTGGCCTCTGACGCTTTCATCCAGAAGAAGCCATAGGTGTCTCCGCGTTGGAACATGGCGGCATTTCTTTGCATATCCGTCAGCGAACGGAATTTGCCCGCAGCGCCACTCACTACCTGCTGGGTGCGCCCGCACTCAGCGGTGGGTTCCAGCAACTGTAGGTCATGATCGTGGCCGGTCATGATGTAGTCGGCGTAATCACATACGCCTTCCTCGAGAAAGTCTTTCCATCGTTGACCTGCAGCCATCGGTAGCAATAAGCCCGGAATACCATCATAGAAGCCTGCATTACCATGAGAGCCATTTGAGAGGTATGGATGATGAGCAATAGCGACTTTAAATAAGGCCTCAGATGAGATCAGTTGATCCTGCGCCCAGATGAGTTGCTGCATGCCATATGTCTGCCATGAGTAACGGGCGTCTGCGTCGGCGAATGCACTGGCAATCGGGTTCGAGTCCAGCGTTACGATGTTTAGCAAAGGTTTGCCTTCTCGTGTGGTTGGCATTGCAGTTGTGGGCATCGCTTCGGTATTAATCGCGTAGTAGCGGTTGGGCATGTACCAGCGTGGACTACCGTCGCCACGCTCGTAGTCGATGTAGGTGTATTCCACCTGAAAATCACCGCGATAATTGCCCATGCCGTCGCCACCAACATAGCCAGTGTTGTCATGATTTCCGAGGGCCATATAGAAAGGCAAATCGCCGATGGGCGCGAAAGGGGCCTCGAACTTATCAATGAATTGAGCGTCGTCGACGGAGCTGACGCCGTCTTCGTAAATATTGTCACCAAACCCCATTACGAATTCGCATGCGCCCTCGCCCTGAGCTGCTTTCACATCGCATACATCCCGAATGGCCTGGCCTACCGCGTAGTGGCCCGGACTACCTGTGCCTGAATCTCCCATAGCAATAAACTGTGTTGTGGCGACGGCCTCGGGCTCAGGTACGGACTCGTTATCAAGGTCTATCCCGGGTGCGAGTTCCGTATCATTGATGTCAGTGGGAGCAGGTTCCCCATCTGCACTGCCAATACGGCCGCTGTTATCTTGTCCATTACAGCCAAGCAGAATGAAACACAGGCTGCTTAGTAAAAAAGTACGTTGTATTGTCATACGGTAGTCTCCCGGCGATGTACTTGTGCCCAGGTATTTGCCAGTGACTGCTGGTTTTCAGCGCGCGCTTCTGGGGCACGAAAATTAGTTTGAGCAATCCGTGCGCGAGTTGGTGTCAGGTTATCTTCCTGGAGGCGGTAGCGCTTGCCGTTTTGTTTTGCATCTACTTTGACTAACTTGGTTTTGCTGTTGTCGAGGTCACCGGCTCGCGAAGGGTCTGCGATAGAGGTGACGTAGTAGTATTCCGCTTGGGTGCGCTGGCGAGTTGCGTCCGTTACTACAAAGCCACGGGTTTCGAGTTCTGAGTATTTAATGTGTGGGTTGGCGATACTGATTGCTGTTGAAACCGCTGGGCTCGTGCCCTCCGGAAAGCCCGGTGAGGTAACAGATGGCGTGACGAATTCAACGGCCAATGCCTCATCCGTCAGGTCACCAATCAGCGTTGCAGGATTGCGGTAGATTTCATTGGCCCACGAGGTATGAATGTCCCCGGTAAAGACAATAACGTTATCAATGTTGTTCTCTTCGATGTGAGAAAGAACGCGGTTGCGGGATGCGGTGTAGCCGTCCCATTGATCCATATTCAGGCCCTGCTGAAGCGTCCCGAAAGGTAAAATCTCACTTAAGGCATCAGGGGTGGGTAGCTCAGCAATATTCAACTGAGCGAACATGACTTGCTGTCCGATCATGCGCCATACGGACTGCGACTGTGTCATGCCATCTAGCCACCAGTTCATTTGTTGGTCACTGATCAGTTTTCGGTCAGGCGCGTTATTATCCAAGCCCACAGGCGATGATACTTGCTGATCCCGGCCCTCAAGGCGTGTATCGAGCATCCATAGATCTATAAGGTCGCCATACTGGAAGCTGCGCCAAATAGACTCAGGGTCTTCAGGTTTTTCCCGTACCGGCATCCATTCCATGTAGGCTTGAATGGCGCGTGCTTTGCGACTTGGCCAGTCACCTTCTGATTCCGGCTGGTGGTTCTCGGCACCATCTTTGTAGCTGTCATTGGTGCTCTCGTGATCATCCCAGATACAGATCATCGGGTACTGCTGATGAATTGCCTGAAGGTGGGTATCTGTTTTGTACTGTGCATGCCGGATGCGGTAATCACTCAGGCTGACGATCTCGTTCGCGGGCTCGTGACTTCTGTTGGGTACCGAAGGGTCGTCGTAAGTACCCGGAGCATACTCATACAGGTAATCGCCCAGATGAAGAACAAAATCGAGATCCCAACGGTTTACGTCAGCTAACGCCTGATAGGCAGAAAAATGACCGTAGGCGTAGTTAGCACAGGAAACCGTAGCAAATCGAGCGCGCTCTATGCGTTGTGTTTTTGCAGGGAAGGTACGTGTTCTGCCGACTGGAGAAACCACGTTACCTGCGCCAAAACTGAAGTAATACCAGGTGTCCGGGTCCAGACCGCTGGCATCAACTTTAACTGTGTAATCGCGCTGAGCGAGTGCGACTGTATTGATGATGGTTGGGTCCGTCATTTCTGGCGTCCGGCTCACCATCAGGGTGACTGGAATACTGGCGGGCGCTTGCGGACCGCTCAATGCAGGGCTGACGCGGGTCCAGAGAATGACTCTGTCTGCCTGTGGATCGCCCGATGCGACACCGTGGTTAAAGGCGACATCGATAATGTCTGGCGCCTGTTCGATTCCATCGACAATGGGTGTGGATATTGGCTCTTCCGTGGTGTTCTCAGAGGAATCTTTGCATCCCGCAATAGATATAAACGGCAAAGTCGCAACGCTGCCGACAAAATCACGACGTTTCATATTTTCATTTCATAATGGGTTGTTTGACCGGGCCATTGTGAAAAATAAATATGACAGGGGTTGGGTCGATTTGTAGGAGAGTTGTGTCCCTGAATTGGTTACAAAATATAACGATCAGCCTATGAATTTCTGACGAAGAGAAATCAACTTCGAGTCGTTATGTTATTGCGGATACCATGTTCTATAGCGCTGGAAATGTGTGAAGAGAAAATAAAAAAGGCCGGCATAAGCCGTAATGCTGTTCACTTAAGCG